>CAYIIH010000132.1:0-20053 GCA_964363225.1 uncultured Verrucomicrobiota bacterium
AACTCCCAATAACAACCTGTAGTGTGAGGTGGAGTCAATAGGATACCCAGATTTCGTTATTACATCTTTTGCAGGAGATAATCACGTTTCCTGGAATGGGTAATCCGGCTCGAAACCGGTTCATGCCGTCCAAATGTTCAACTGCCGCGCGGTCGCTCTCCAAGGGTCTTCCGCCAGAACAGCAATTGTCTCCCAATTTGACCACGACCACATTTGCGTATTTTGGATCAGAGATATTCAGGTCAAGAGATGCACATATTTTACGGCTGACTTCATGAAGAAACATGCTCACGAGCTTGTTTGCCACATCTGATTCAGCTCGTCCTGTCGCCTTCCGAAGATATGCCGCAGTTTGAAAGCTTATGGAAATCACTTGAGCTTTCGGGCGGTTTGGGAGGGAGCAACAATGCCCAATAGCCAATGGACATCCACCTTCAAAACCGCAGCCTTGGTAGCAGAAACATGCCGGCATCGGTGTGCCTTAAAAGAGCATCTTGCGCGGTGCATTCCGTGTCGGTTAAACTCCAGTATGCGCCATCACTTGACGCCACAAGCATCAGCCAGCGAAGTTCGCAAGCTCATTGCTGTGTGTGACCGGCGATTCTGCCACATGTGCGGAGCGGTGGCCGGTGATTACTGGACGACACGCCCTTCAAGGCGAGTTGTTCTTTGTGTCAGTCCACGAGTTGGTGATATTTCTCGTGTCGGGACGATTTGTGACGAATGCCGCGAGGGTTTGTTGGGATTGGCGCGGCGCCGTTATTTCAAAGAGGTCCAAAACAACTGATTCTCGAATTTATGCTGGCAAACATCGGTCGCGTCCTTGAAAGCAAGGAGCTTCAAGTAGTTTCTGGCTGGAAAGCTGAATGGGCGCGTCGTGTGAGGGAGCTGCGCGATGAGCAAGGGTATCAAATCCTTTCGCACAAAGACCGCGCTGATTTGAAGCCCGGCCAACACTTGCTTGACACTGCTAAGCGCCGTCCAGCTTTCCAGCGTGGTATTTCTGAAGAGACAAGAGCATTTGTCCTCGAACGGAATGGCTACACCTGCCAGACGTGCGGTTTGGCAGCCGGAGACAAAGACCCGTTCCATTCCAATCGCACCATTCGCCTGACGATGGGACACATCAAAGATAAATCCAAAGGCGGAGACGATGAATCCAGCAACCTTCGCGCGGTTTGCACGAACTGCAATGAAGGTTGCAGAACACAGCATTACCGAAACCAGACCAAGTTTGGCTTTTGTCGCAAATTCGCTGCGCGACAATTGACGATCAGAAAGCGGTTTTGGACTGGCTCCTCAACAAATTTGGCAAATGAAACTTAACGTGTTCGACAAGCTTCGAGTTCCTGCGTTACTCGCGGCGGTCGTGCTCGCCCTACCGCCTTGCCACGCCGCCGATGAGCCGCCCAAGAAAACGCTTTTCCTGCCCAAAAGCTCGACGGCCGCCGCCTACGTTCTCGGCCGCTTGTCGAACAAGGAATTGACCGCCGCGCCCCGCAGCGAATTCGTTTATGTGGCGCTGCTTCAGCGCGCGGGGCTGGAACGGAAATATCGCCTCGAAGCGCTCGAGGGCCTCGCCCAAGCCCGCCACACCGATGCGCTGACCGAGTTGATCGGCGGCATCGGCGAACTGGACAAGAAAGGCGGGGAATCCGAGCCGGTGCTTCACGACCTGGCCGCGCTGCTTCTCCAAAACAAACCCGCCGACCTGGCCGCCAACCGGGCCGGCCTGGAAAAGCTGGCCAACGACGCGCAATTGGCCCTGAGCCGGCAGATCGGCTGGGCGGGGCTGGCGAGTGCCGATGGGACCGCCGACAAGTGCTGGCAGCAGGCCGAGTCAAACGCCGCCCGGCTGGCGGATTTGCTGCGCTCCATTCCGTTGCTTCGCGACGCCAACCTGCGCGCGGCGCTTTACCCGAAGGTCGAGCCGCTCCTGCACAAGTCCGATCCGGCGGAAGTGCGCCGCGCGGCGATCACCGCCATCGCCGCTGTGCCCGGTCACGACGCGGAGACCTTCCACGCACTGGCCGCACTGGTGCGGTCGGGTGTCGAACGCGCCGCTGCTGTCGCCAGCCTCCAACGGATGCCGCGCAAGTTGTGGCCGAAAGACCAGGCCGAGCCTTTGATCGAAAGCCTTCTTGCGTACCTCCCAAAGGTGCCGGTGGATCAACGCACCGAGCCGGAGGTGATCAGTGCCTTCCAATTCGCCACCGACCTGGCCACGCTGCTGCCGGAGGAAAAAGCCAAAGCCGCGAACAAGGCGCTCCGCGCCCTCGGCGTCAGCGTATTCGTCGTCCGCACCGTCCCCGAGCAGATGCTTTACGACAAAACGCTCATCGTCGTCGAAGCCGGCAAACCGGTGGAGATCATCCTGATCAACGACGACGCCATGCCGCACAACCTCGTCATCGTCATGCCGGGCGCGGTCGAGGAAATCGGCCAGGCGGCGGAGCGAATGACGCCCGAACCGGATGCTCAGGGCCGCGTGCACGTGCCCGAGTCGTCGAAGGTGCTGCACGCGACGAAGATGGTCGATCCTGGCCAACGGATGAAGCTCAGCTTCACCGCGCCGGAAGAACCGGGCGATTATCCGTATGTCTGCACGTTTCCCAGCCATTGGCGGCGCATGGTCGGCACGCTCGCGGTGGTGAAGGATGTCGAGGCTTACCTGGCCGGCCGCGCGGCGACGCTGGAGCCAACCGTGACCGAATGGAAAGTGGACGACTTGGCGCCCGGCCTTGCCCAAGCCGCAACGGGGCGAAACCTGGGGAACGGCCAGGAGCTTTTTACGAAGCTGGCCTGTGCGCAATGCCACAAACTCGGCCAGGAGGGAGTCAATTACGGACCCGATTTGACTGATGTGTTCGCGCGTTACGGAAACGACCGCGCGGACGTGTTGCGCCAGATTCTCGAGCCGTCGCTGGTGATCAGCAATCGCCATCAGAATTTCGAGTTTGAACTGAAGGGCGGGGACACGCTGTTCGGCCTGATCGTCAAAGAAGATGCCGAGAGCGTGACCGTCCAGTCCGGACCGTCCGATGCGCTGATTCAGGCCTTGAAGAAATCCGATCTCAAGGAGCGGCTGCCGCAGAAATCCTCCGTCATGCCGATCGGGCTGCTCAACCTGCTTTCCAAGGAGGAAATCTTCGACCTTCTCGCCTACTTGGAGGCCGGCGGCAGGGTTGCACCGCACGCGCACGACCATTGAACTGGGTTTGATCAATAATAATAGGTCGTATTCGGACTGGGACCGCCCATCACGCGCGGTTTGACTTGGGCTTTGGGACGAACTTTGACACTGCCATCGGCATGGCCCACCGGCTGGTCGGGAGAAATGGAGAAAGCCCACAGCGGTTTGCTTTGGCTGCCGGCAAAATGCTTTCCCAAATGACCGGCGTCCCACAGCGCCGTTCCAGGGGTGTCGCTGATCCGGTGGGTGATGAAGGCGCGTTTGCTCTCGCATTCCGACACGGTTCTTGGCCAGGCCGGCTCGTTCTCCTCCGGGTTCGAGCTCGCCGTGCCGTCGGGCGCAACGAATTTCATGGGCGGAGCGGCGGAGAAGTTGGCGAACCACATATAAGGGGTATAGACGTTCGCTGCCGGCGTGTCCCAACCACCGTAATCCCGGGTATTTTTATCGGCGAAATTCGACATGCTCTCATAATTCAGCCAGATTCTGCCAAAGGTCTTCCGGGTGATGGGGCAGATAAGGATTTGGGTGTTTTTCATGTACGTGCCGCGCAGGCTGTTGACAATGCTTCTGGTTCCCGTGGTGGCCGTCCTGTGGTAATCGGGGCTGATATCCTCGTGGTAGGGAAACTTCCCGTTATTGTCGTCCGCATACATGATCTGGGACAAGTGCTGCTGGCGGATATTGTTGATGCAAGCCGACTTCATGCCGCTGTATTTGGCCCTGAACAAGGCCGGCAAAAGCATGCCGGCCAGAATGGCAATGATCGCGATGACCACCAGGAGTTCGATCAAGGTAAAAGCGCGCGGCTTCGGTTGCGTTCTGAGTGAAAATGAATTGCGATTCACACTCGGCATTATGACCTTTCGGCGTTGCCACCTGTCATGGCGCATGCAGTTGGGATTAATGGCTATGGCCATAATCTATCCATCTGGATGCCAAATGAAAGTGAATTTAACAGTGCTGGAAATCGGCCAGGAGAGGGGGTTGGCGCGTGCCATCCTCCAGGAGCCGGAGGGCTGCTTCGATGACAGCATGCTGGCGCCGGGCATCTCCCGGTGCCTCGAGCGGATAACCATGTCGAAACGGCACAAACAGGGCCCGGGGCGGGCGCACCCTTTCGGCCACTTCCCGCAAAAGCTGGATGACCACCGTCGATACCCCTTGACGTTCCAGTTCTGCTGCCACCAGGCACACGGCCTGGTTGCACATCGGTCAGACCGGCACCAGCAGCGCGACATCGGTACTGTCCTGAACCAGCCAGCGGGCGGCTTCCGGCACGGTGTCGCGCACGAACCGGCCCGGTGCCGTGATCGAACCCATGAATGAAAGATGCCGCCGATTCACGGAGCCAATGCGCTTCTCCTCGGCCAACTCGCGCACGCGATCGATCGGAAAAGCCAGGTTGGGGTCGTGCCGGAGGCCGGTGTGGTCAAACGATTCACTGCGATGCGTTTCGATCAGTGTCTGAACGTTGGTGTCACATGGAATCTCGCGGAAGCTGGGGTCGCCACCACGAATCGACTCATCGAAATGAGGCTGGTGGGGAAGGACAAAGCCTGCGCTGGAGACGAGAGCCAAGCGGCACTCAGCCAGTGGCTTGCGCAGAGGCGTCCAGGGGACGGGATCAATCCGCCGCCACGGATACGACTTCAAGAACAGTCGCACGGCCAGCGAGAATTCGTTCAGTTCGCCCATGTTTCAGGTTAAGATCAACAGGTGGCTCTGGTCAAGAAGGCCGATTAACGATAAAGTCCTAATTTGGATTTCGGCTTTTCCACGGACACCGGCCTAAGACTTGTGAGTAGGCGCATTTCTCGCGTCATCGCGTCATCACGAGCATTGACAAAGAGGCGGGGCTGACGGAACATTTTCGTCGAAGGCAACCGCATGAATAAATTAGCCTGCTTCTGCATCGTTTTGGCCCTGGGTTTTGTCAACGCCCATGCTCAGAAATTTCAAGTGACCAGCCCCAAGGCCAAACCGGGAGTGGCGCAGAAGAAAGGACCGGCTTTGGGGACCCCCGCGGCCAAGAAGGCCTCTTCGGAAATCATGGAGCGGAAGGTGTTCTACAGCGGCTTTTTGGTCGAGTTGGCCAAAAGCGAAAAGCCCCTTCAAGTCGTCAATTTGCGGGCGCCGTTGAATCCCAAGCGCGATTTGGAAAACGTCGTGGTGGAACCGAGGACCGGACGCGTCTTGGGCTTCAGACTTCTTTCGTTGGATTTTTAGCCCGCAGGCGGGAATTGGCTAAAGCCGACGGCATGCGAATATTGGCCCGCACTCATGACGAGCCGCCTGATTTCCCAATGAATCCCGAATGGCCAGCCCTCATTGACAGTGAAGAACAACTGGACGAGGTCATGACCCGGCCCCGGCCGGCGCTGGTTGAGTTTGTCAAAACGCTGGCCAGCCCTTTGCTCATTTTGGGAGCCGGCGGCAAAATGGGGCCTTCCCTCGCCGTCCTGGCACGCCGCGCGGCCGATGCCGCCGGGCATCCTTTGCGGATCGTGGCCGCAAGCCGTTTTTCTGAGCCAAAGCTTCGAGGCTGGCTGGAGGCGCGCGGCGTGGAAACCGTCGCTTGCGATCTATTGGAGCGCGCAGCAGTGGCCCGGCTGCCCGAGGCGGCTGCAGTCCTTTACCTAGTCGGCTTGAAATTTGGCACGCAGCAGAATCCCGCGCTCACCTGGGCGGTCAACACCTTGGTCCCGTCGCTGGTGGCGGAACGGTATCCACAGGCGCGGATCGCGGCGCTGTCCACAGGAAACGTCTATCCGCTGATGCCCGTGGCCGGCGGCGGAGCAACGGAAAGGGACGCGCTCACGCCCCTGGGCGAGTATGCCAATGCGGCCATCGCCCGCGAACGCATTTTTCAATATGGCTCCCAGAAGCACGGGACATCGGTCATCCTGCTCCGGTTGAATTACGCCGTGGATTTGCGCTATGGCGTGCTGGTGGATATCGCGCAGAAAGTTTGGCAGGGAGAACCGGTGGACGCCGGCATGGGCTACCTGAATTGCATCTGGCAAGGCGACGCGAATGACATGATTCTGCGTTCGCTGCCCTTGGCGCGCAGTCCGGCTGCCGTGCTCAACCTCACGGGCACGGAAGTGTTGTCCGTGCGCAAACTGGCGGAGCGATTCGGCGAGCTGATGGGCCGGACGGCGCAGATCGTCGGCAGCGAGAAGGACACCGCCTTGCTCAGCAACTCAGCCCGGCTCACAGGCTTGCTGGGCGAGCCGCCCACCTCGCTGGACCTGGTCATGCGCTGGACCGCTCACTGGATCATGCGCCAAGGCCGTACCTTGGGCAAACCGACTCACTTTGACGTGCGCGATGGCAAGTATTGAGACCGGATCTAAACTCTGGATTTTAGGATGAATGCTTTTCCAATGCCGCCGCCGTGGGTCTGCACACGCCTTCGCCACGGCTTGGTCATTCCCGCGCATCCGCTGGCCTTGACGGGCGGGCGCAAACTCGATGAACGGCGGCAGCGCGCCCTCACGCGCTATTATCATGCGGCCGGGGCAGGGGGAATCGCCGTCGGAGTGCATACAACGCAATTCGCCATTCGCCGGTCGGAGCATGGGTTGCTGGAGCCTGTTCTCAGATTGGCCTCCGACACGATCAGCGAATGCGATGGCGCCACTGGCCGGCAAACGGTGCGGGTGGCGGGCCTGTGCGGGCGCACGGAGCAGGCGGTGGCGGAAGCACGCCTGGCTCGCGAAATCGGCTATCACGCCGGGCTGCTCTCGCTGGCCGCATGGCCGGACGCGTCCGATGAAGCATTGATGGCCCATTGCGAAACTGTGGCGCAGGAAATGCCATTGTTCGGCTTCTATTTGCAGCCGGCGGTGGGCGGGCGCGTGCTGGCCCTGGAATTCTGGCGGCGCTTTGTGGAAATCCCCAACGTGATCGCCATCAAGATCGCGCCGTTTAATCGCTATCAAACCCTGGACGTGGCGCGCGCCGTGGTAGAGGCAGGCCGGGCCTCGGATGTTGCGCTTTACACCGGTAACGATGACAACATTCTGCTCGATTTGGTGACGGAACACGCCTTTGGGAAAGGGGAGGGGACTGCGCGCGTGCGGATCGTCGGAGGACTTCTCGGGCATTGGGCTTGCTGGACAAGAACGGCGGTCGATTTGTTGGAGGAAGCCAGGCGGGTGCGCGCCGGCACCAGCCTGCCCGCGCAATGGCTCACCACCGCCATGCAAGTCACCGACTGCAACGCGGCTTTTTTCGATGCGCGGAATGCGTTCAAAGGGGCCATTGCGGGCATCCATGAAGTCTTGCGCCGGCAAGGCCTGATGGCCAATGCGCTCAGTCTCGATCCGAGCGAAGGGCTTTCGCCGGGGCAAGCCGAGGAAATCGACCGGGCTTACCACGCGTATCCCAACCTGAATGACGATGCGTTTGTGGCCGAACATCTGGAGGATTGGCTTGGGTGAGCTCCCAGGTAGCTGCGGGGTGGGGAAGGCTCGTCGCCCAAGGCGTTGCGACCGTTTTCGCGACGGGCGCGGTGATGGGCGGTCCGCACCCCGAGGCAGGCGCTCCTCAGCTCAGGAATTCACCGCCCAAACCGGCTTCCCGGTCTTCGTACCAGGCCTGGGCTTGTTCCATTTCAGCCTCGGCCGCCGGTTTGAAGATGACTCGCCCGATCATTTCGATTTGGCGAGACGGCGCTTCAGGTCTTCCCAATCTGTCCCGCGTTCCGGATGACGCCGATGATCTTCAATCCGGCGATCCAATTCCTCCCGCAGGGCGTCCGAGATCGGCACCGCTTCGGCCCGGGTGGGAATGGTGTCCCAGATGTCTTCCGCCAGTTGGATGCGCTCGGCCACGCTCAAGGCCAAAACATCCTTTATGGAGATGGTGCTCATACATCTGAATCTGTCATTCCGCACCAGCCGGTTCAAGATGAAACCAGCCTTACATAAATCGTCGAGCTCCGCACTCCAGCATTCACTTCGGTTGTCCGCCCATGACACAAATTTAAACGGATTTCTTTCTTTCACCGCGAATAGGGCTGGCGCAGCGGAACCGCAGCCGAAGGAGCGCCGATTTCCAATCGGCTTCTCGCGCCCCATGCGACCAAAGCCGGTTACAAACCGGCGCTCCACTCCGCGGGAAACCTTCGCGGTCTGAGCAGATTCGGCGCGACAGACATACAAGAACCCCACGCCGCAACTCCGTCCCGTTCATCCCAAACACCGGAATTGGAACCACGGATAACGCGGATGGCGCGGATAAAGAAACACTTTTGAACCATTCACGCGTGGTGGGCTTCATCCTGAAAACGGCATTTCAAACCGCGAAAGACGCGAAAGACGCGAAAAGAGAAGGAGTTGAGCAGGAAAGTGTGTTCATCCAATTGGTCAACCGGGCATTTCCCCAAACCCATTCTGTTTTGGCGTATTTCGCGTATTTCGCGGTTCCAACTTTTCTTCTGCGTTCATACATTACTTTGCCTTTGGCCAGGATTTCCTGGACGAAGCCGTCGCCCCAACGGAGCCTTTTCGCCACCTCGGACGGAGTCCTCACCAGCAAATCGAGCGGGAAGTCGCGCGGGATCGCATGCCGAATCCGCACCGACATTCGTTCTCCGCGGTCGCGTGTGCGGGGCATGATGACTAACAAATCGACATCCGAATCCGCTGTGGGCCGGCCATAAGCGCAAGAGCCTAAAAGGATGATCTGCCGAGGGTGGAACTGTTTCGCTACGGCGTGGCAGAAAGATCGGATTTTGGCCAACTCAACCATGCGTTGCAGCCTGACCCGTCAGCAGCGGATTGGCGAGCAGATTTCCGCCCGTCTTTCTTTACGCTGCGACTCGGTCCATTTCATCCCAAACCCGCAATTGAAACCACGGATGACGCGGATGGCAGGGATAAATAAACACTTGAGCGGAAACGTCGCTCCACCCGCCGGTTCAAAGACGCGAAGCTGCTTTTGCTTCCATGACTTTGGGTGGCGACCGTGAAGTCGTTCTCCGCCTTTTTGACCCATTCACGCGTGGTGGGCTTCATACACTACTTTGCCCTGCCTTTATTCTTCAATCTTACGGCGTAACAATCAGCTTCGGCCGCAACGTCGGGTCGTCCATATAGTCTGCGCTGAAGAACTCGTTGAAGTTGTTGCTGAAGTAATTCACCGGTCGGAGTTGCAGCCCGTAGTTTGAGTGCGTGCCGTTCTGCCACGCGTTGTAGAGGTCGGTGATGTCCACCGCATACCACTGGCCTTCTGTTGGATTTGGAATCGGGTCACTTCGCCACTGAACCGTTGATGGACGGTCATCCCACCAGAGCCTTTCCCGGTCGCGGCCAGTCCCTTGGTTACGCCAATCCCAAGCCTGGGTGATTGTGTCTAGGTACATGGTCGTGCCACCGCCATCCTGATTGTAGCAGTTGAGATACAGCACCGCCGAGACTGCGGTGGCGGGCAGACCAGTCAGGTCGAATTGCAGCAGGGAGTAGTATTCGTCTGCCCATCCCCCGACTCGGAGTTTGTCGTCATTCGATCCGCCGCCAGGGAAGTTGCCGTCCGGCGCGTAGGAGTAAACACTGGTCGTCCAGATGTCCTTGCTGTCGCTCGGCCCTGGCTGGACGACGAACGGCCCCTGTCCTTGCGGCACGGCTCGATAGAACTGCAGGACACGATTTGTTGAAACCGGGTCAGTGAGGAAGCGCACGCCACCGGACGGAACGACATTCGTCAGAAGCGGCGTCCAATCCGTGAGGTTGGTTGAGACTTGAATCACGTAATTGCTTCCCACCGGGCCGGAGAGCATGAAACCAAAGTGGCCGTTGCTCACGCTTGCGCCGCTTAAGAGCGGGATTGCGGCAAGTGGTGCGATTGTGGTCGTGAAACTCGTCTGCGTCGAGTAACTGCTCCACGCACCCCGGCTGTCATTGTAGCGCACCTGCCAGCGATACGTCATCGAGTAGGCCAACTGGCCGGACGGCACGTTGCGGCTGGTCTTGTTCACCGCATCCTCACCTGAATCCCAAATGACGGTCGTGCCCGCGCTGTTCATCACCTGCCACTGGCTCGCCGCGTGCGGGTCACCGTCCGGGTCACTGAACGAACTGCTTCGCAGCGTGAGCGTCAACGGCTGGCCTGTATCGCCATTCACGGGCGATGTGTTATTGGGCGTGCTGGGCGGATTGTTTGGCGCGGGCGTTCCCGTCCCGGAGACGGCTCGGGTTTCGGTGCCGTCCGTCTTATCCGAGATGACCCTCAAGTCGCCACCGTAGGTGATCTCGGAGGTCGGCGAGAACGTCACGATCACGGTCTGAGAACCGCCCGCCGCAATCGCCCCCGACCAGTTGCCGCTGAACCCGCTCCTGAACCCGCCCGGATAGCTGATGCCGCTGACCGTCAGAGTCGAGTTGCCCGTGTTGGCAATCGTCAACGTGCGTTGCGCGGACGTTCCCACCGGCACGTTGCCAAACGCCAAATCGCCTTCCAGGCGGATGATGCGCGTTACCACCGGCGTCGCCTTCAGCACATTGATCGTCACCGTCTTGGTCGCGTTGAGGTAATTGGCCGTGTCCGTGGGTGCAAACGTCAGCGTCAAACTCTGATTGGTACCCACGTTGAGCACCGTCCCTGCCGGTGGTGAATACGTGAAACTACCCGCCACATTAGCCGTCGCGTTCAATTGACCCGACCCCAGTGGCGTCCCGTCGATGATGTCCGCCGGATTCGACCAGGTGAGCACCGGCGCAGCCTTGGCCACATTCAACGTCACGGTCTTAGTGGCAGTGATATAATTGGCAGTGTCATCCGGCGTGAATATGACCGTCAATTGCTGGTTGCTGCCCGCGTTGAGCGCGGTTCCTGCCGCCGGCGAATAGCTGAAGCTGCCCGCCAAACTGGCGGTCGCATTGAGTTGCGTGCCGCTCAACGCCGTGCCGTAAGTGATGTCCGCCGGGTTCGACCAGGTGAGCACCGGCGCAGCCTTCGCCACATTCAACGTCACGGTCTTGGTCGTGCTGCCGTAATTGGCGGTGTCAGCTGGCGTGAACGTGATCGTCAATTGCTGATTGTTGCCCGCGTTGAGCACGGTCGCTGCCGCAGGCGAATAGCTGAAGCTGCCCGCCACACTTGCCGTCGCGTTGAGTTGCGTGCCGCTCAACGCCGTGCCGTAAGTGATGTCCGCCGGGTTCGACCAGGTGAGCACCGGCGCGGCCTTCGCCACGTTCAAGGTCACGGTCATGGTCATGCTGGTGTAATTGGCGGTGTCATCCGGCGTGAAGGTGACTGTCAATTGCCGGTTGTTGCCGGCGCTGAGCACGGTTCCCGCCCCTGGCGAATAGCTGAGGCTACCCGCCACATTGGCGGTCGCATTGAGTTGCGCGCCGCTCAACGCCGTGCCGTAAGTGATGTCCGCCGGATTCGCCCAGGTGAGCACCGGCGCAACCTTGGCCACATTCAACGTCACGGTCTTGGTGGCAGTGATATAATTGGCGGTGTCATCCGGCGTGAAGGTGACCGTCAATTGCTGGTCGTTGCCCGCGTTGAGCACGGTTCCTGCCGCTGGCGAATAGCTGAAACTGCCTGGCACGTTGGCCGTCGCATTGAGTTGCGTGCCGCTCAAGGCCGTGCCGTAAGTGATGTCCGCCGGGTTCGACCAGGTGACCACCGGCGCAGCCTTGGCCACATTCAACGTCACGGTCTTGGTCGTGCTGGTGTAATTGGCGGTGTCAGCCGGCGTGAACGTGACTGTCAATTGCTGGTTGCTGCCCGCGTTGAGCACGGTTCCCGCCGCTGGCGAATAGTTGAAGCTACCCGCCACACTTGCCGTCGCGTTGAGTTGCGTGCCGGTCAACGCCGTGCCGTAAGTGATGTCCGCTGGATTCGCCCAGGTGAGCACCAGCGTCGCTTTGTTAATGACTAAAGTCCCTGAAGCTGAACCAGTGTAGTTCGGGTCGTTGACGGTTGCCTCAACAAGGTAGCTTCCAATGTTTACTGGGGGATTTGCACTGCCGCCATAAGTCAGATTAACGCTTAGTCCAGCGGGTACGGTTGTCGCGCTAACGGCCTTTATTCTTCCGTCAAATGTTTGCGTTAAGTTTCCAAGGGAAACCTGGCCCACGGCCGGGATAACTGTGAGCACTCCATCGGCAAAGAGGAAGACGTAGTTCTCCGCATTTAAGCTCCCCAGGCTGGGCTTAATTAAGTAAGAGCCAACCGGGCTATCTGCGCTCGCCGTCGGCGTGAATGTCGGTTGCCCGTGGAGGACCGCATCGGTCTCATTGTTGACGAAACCGGCGATCCTGGCAGTGAAAGCCGGATCAGCGGCCTTGTAAGCCCGGTTGGCGTTTTCAGCGGTGACAACCAAAGGTGCTTTCCTAACCTCGAGAACGCCATTGCGCACTGTAAACGCGTAATTCGTGGCACTGAGGCTTCCTCCGGTTACGTTAATCGGATAACTGCCCACAGGACTGCCCGGTGTCGCCGTGCAGCTCAACTCTGGTGCGCCAGTTACCACCGATGGTACGTCACCATTCAACAAACCGGCCATTTCAAAAACCAATTCTGGATTCGCTGTCCCGTAGGTTCGCTTTCGGTCAAGAGACCTGACCACGAGTTCTGCCTTCGTCACGAGAAGAGTTCCGTTTGAAAACGTAAAATCGTAGTTGGCCGCGCTCAACGTGCCCCAAGAAGCAATGATTGGATATGAGCCGATCGGACTACTCGGCAAAGCTGGGCTGGAGAGGTCCGGTGTGCCTTGTACCACCTCGCGCGTTTCGCCATTCACGAATCCCGAGATAGTTGCCGCAAACGCCGGGTTAGTGCCGCCATAGCTCCTGCTCGCATCCCCTGCAGCAACAGTCAGCATTCGTTTATTAACGGTGAGGCTTTGCACCACCTCCGGGGCCACGTTCCAATCGCCATTTCCCGCCTGCGAAGCGCGCAATAAAACCGCTCCCGCACCGGTAAGACTAATTGTTCGCCCTGATACCGTCGCTGGCCCTGAGATTATCTCCAAATTAACTGGCAAACCTGAACTGGCTGCAACAATGACGTCGAAAGCCGCATCTCCATAGGTCTTGGATTCCATGGCTGAAAACGTGATTCGCTGATTAGCCTTTGGGAAAATGCGGTAACCCGGTCCGCCGTAAGCGCCGCGGTCGTTTCTGGTTCCATCGAGATCATTGTACTTCGGGTCAGGATCACCAGTGTTGATTACCGGTGAACCTGCCCGAAGACGGTAATCGTGGTTGGCGGTATCAACGAACATGGGGTCGGCCGATGCGATGTCTCCGGTCCCAAGGCCCTGAACCGGCGGAGGATTTCCACTTACATTGGCGGCATTGTTCCAGAACAGGTTGTAGGACAGGAAAAGGTGCTGCACAGCCCGATTGACTTGCTCGTCGTAGATGGCCGTTTCTTTATTCGCGATGATGTTGTTTTTTACGTTGATTACCGAGCCTTGACTGCCTTGCAAGAAAAGTCCCTCCGGCGAGACTCCTGTGATGGTGTTGTTTTCAATATCAACCAAAAGGGGTGAGCACGAACTACAATTGTTGTTCAACGAAATGGCGGAAGCGGAGAGGCAAACGATCACGTTGTTTCTGACAAAACATTTCCCGGTGCTCTGAGCAATCGAAACTTCGCCGAAAATGATGTTGTTTGAGATCGTAGCTGGAAACAAGCAGTGAATCGCGCCTATGAAGCGGTTTACATGATCAATAGTGAAACCCTCGAGAGTGCAATTTGCCGCCATTCTAACCATCACTCCATCACTCGATATTACTTTGATTTTCGTGCGATCTGGCCCCGACCCCTGCAATACAATCCCCTCCTTGAGAGTGACGCTCTCGAGATATTCGCCGGGCAGAACAAACACGGTGTCTCCACTTTGCGCGGCGGCAATTGCTGCCTGGATTGTTGGATACTCTGTCGGCACTTCAAGCACCCTTGCACTGCTTGCCCGAAGCAGCACTAACAGGGATGCGGTCCGCGTTATCCCATCTGCGATGTACCTGGCAGACACAGCCACGGTTGTGTCCGAGTTTACCTCCGCTGCTGTCAAAAGGCCGTCACCCGTTATCGTGGCCAATGGTGAGTCCACTGACCAATTCGCAGATACTGCCTGCGCTGTTTGGGAAGTTGCATCAGCAAAATTAGCGGTGGCTGTGAACTGGGCGGAGGTTCTCTTGAGCACGAAACTTGGACCGCTGATTGTCAGGTGCGACAGAGGCGGCACCTTGCGCCATCCTGAATCTGGCGTGCTGAACTCGCTCCAGTTCGGTGGTTCCATGGCACCTCGAACCCAATACCAGTAGGTCGTACCCGGAACAGCGAATTCATGTCTGTAGAATCCGACGGACATCTCTCCGACTTTCTCTGCGGAATTCAAATCGTTGTTGACACTGCGCCAAACCTCGAAGCGGCTCTGGTTCTGAGATTGCCATTCCACATATACTTTATCGGTAAAAGTGCCGTCGCTCGCCGTGATTATGGGCGCGATCAGCCCTGAAGTTGGAATTGTCGCGTAAACGGTGAGCGTGGCCGAACTAGATTTTCCAGCCGCGTCAAATGCGGTCACCGTGATAACATTCGCGTTCTCCTGGAGTGGCACGGCAACAACATGCCAAACCACTTGTCCTGGTTGTGGAATGAAAAGACCGGCTTCGCCATTCTTCCCGCCACGGTCATTCGTCCACGTGACCCGAATCACGCCGATGTCGTCAAAGGCATTACCGTTAATAAACATCGTGCTTCCATTCACATACGAGAGAGAGCCGTTGGGGGTGATGAATTCGATCATTGGCGCTCGTGTGTCAGTACCGACAACAGGAGTGTCATTGTCAGCAATGGTGACGGTGGCAGAGCTTGGCGTGCCGAGGAAATACGCGCTGCTGCTGGAGAGAGTGAGGATTACCGTTTCCTCTGATTCCGGCACCGTATCGTCGAGCGGCGTGACAGTAATATTCACTGAAATTTCGCCAGCCGGAATCGTCGCGGCTCCATTCGGGGTGAGATAGTCAGTGCCATTTATGGCAGTGCCGCTGGTGGTGTAACTGACCGCAAGCGCGTCTTGTGTGCTGCCCGTTCGGGTAATGGTGAAACGTCCCGATGTATTGCCCTGTTCTGCTGCATCAGGCGAGGAAGCTGTTACGGTCAGGGTGTATGTCGGGGAGGTCGCATAGACCGCCGCCATCTCGTGATTGGCGTCCATACTTAGGACCGTAGTTCTGTTAATGCCAGCATCCACTCCGTCTTTCAGCCATTTCTGGAACTGATTCTCACCAACCGTTGCGGGCGCGACCAGGGTGACCTGGGTGTTGTTATCATACGTGCGCGGGAATGGTGTGGAACCATCGGCATTGCCATTCTTGTCGTTCGGGCTGACCAAAATTAAAACCCCGCTGTTTGGATTTGATGATTGCACTGTGAGTGTACGGGACGGTGCGGGTGCCGGAGAAACCTGCAACACGGCCTTCTCACTGAAGACTTGACCATTTGCATTGGAAACGCGAACGACATATTCGCCCGCGTCACTGGCCGAGACGGTGTTAAACGTCAAGGTTGAGCCGGTTGCGGGATACGATGGACCGTTCTTAAACCACTGAAATGAGTCTGCCCGACTTGCTGAAACGGAGAAACTCGCTGTTCCGCCGGATGTGGCGGTTGCGTCTCGGGGTTCGGCAGTGATGGAAGGCAGCAAGAATCCCTCGATAACCAGTCCGCGATAAAAGCCAACGCTGGTAAAATCCCATGGGGCTTGGGCAAGTCCATCGGGAACAGTCGCGCCCGTAGTCGTAGCCGTCACTGTGTCTGCGTAGAATCGAATCGGGCCTCCATGCCCAAGATACACCCTCGAGTCGTAGTCAACGCGGTGATTGATGTCCCGACTCCGCCAGATGAACGGTTGTGAAGTTGCCTTGCTACCTCCACCACTGCCCCAGTCGAAGTCACGGTCGGTGAAATCGACGGCGTAATAGTTCTCCAGCCGGAATATTCGATCTACGGACGGATGCGCCACAAGTTGGCTCATGGTCGAAGTATTGAGCAAGGTTGGGACCGATGGATCCACTCCTGGAATGAACGGATCGAGCAATACAAGATTCATAATAACGTATGGATTCTTCTGTAGCAGTTGGTCCACTGCGCGGTACGCCACCCATGACCCAGCGCTGTGCGCCACGAAGACGACCTTGCGCAAGTCCGGGGCTGATTGGTGCAGCGAATCGGCTAGTGGCGCTCCGTTTAGAAAAGCATTAGCTGCTGCGTTGCGCGCATTTGCGAATCCGGGCAATCCGAAAAGATTGCCTTGTATTGGGTCGCTAAAGTCAATTGCTCGTCCCGTACTGGCATCTTCCTCCCAGTGAAAAAGCAGCAATTTCCATCCAGAGCCGTTGAGCCGTGCGCGAAGTGCATTCACCAATTGGGGCCAGTCACCACCAGCAAAGGAATTGCCTGGCGCGTTTGGCGGATCTTCGTTGGTCCAGCCATGGATCAATACAACCACCGACCGATCATTCCCATTTAGCGGAGCACCAGTGATCTGATCGTCCGAGAGATGCCCCGATGGTGGTTGCGCTCTGGCAGGGTAAATGACCACTGCCAAAAACAGGATAAGAATCCCACCAAAGATTACACGTGCAGCTTTCATGGTCTTGTCGTCGTTTGCCAAACCTCAGCGCGAACAAAAGGGGCGTGACTACTGACGCCCCGAATCAGGCATTGGCATGCCTTGGAAGGAACGCTTTCGGCACGCCCGAGTGGGCGTGCTTCCAGCGCTGTCCTTCCAATGAAAATGCCAATTTCGATTCGGACAGCGGCCGAAGCTCGCAAATTTGATTGTTGGTTTTTAATTTACATACGGTCACTCGAATCTAATCCCTGTTTTTCCCTTTGCCAGAACTTTCCTGGTGTTCTGGCGAAAGCTGGTTGCCCGCCAAATAGGCCTGCCTGTGCGTCGTCTGCCTGTGCCGGAAGGGGAGAAGGCACGGCAGACAGGCACGCAGACAGGCGAATGATGCGAAAAAAGGCGGAGCAATAAAATGATGCGGCGGGAGCGCGGACCTGTCTGCCCTTGCACAGGCGGGCGGCCAAGTCCGCTTTGATCGGTGCGAAAGGCAACATGAAGCTGATGAGGAACTCCGCACCCGTGAAGCCGACAGGAATGTCGGCACTCCGACGCGGACGAGCCGTCCGCACCCCAATGGCGGACATGGCTGTCCGCGCTCCTTTCGCTTCTTTTGCGCCTCTTGTGCCTTTTCGCGGCTGAGTTTCATCCCCTTTCGCGTGGTTCGCGTGTTTGGCGGTTCAATTCTCATCGGCAATCTTTCGAAGTCACTTATGTTGCGAAAAATGGCGGAGCAACAAAATGTCCGCCGGGAGCGCGGGCGGCCTCGTCCGCTTTGGTCCGTGCGAAAGGCAAAAGGAAACTGATGAGGAACTCCGCATCCGTGAAGCCGACAGAAATGTCGGCGCTCCTAATCGCCTGGGGACGGTGCTCCATGGGAAGTTGAATGTTATCATGGTTGTCCTGGCTTTTGGGGTGGCTCTTCGCGCAAGGCGCTCGTGCTTTCGGCTTCGCGCGGGGCGGGAGAGACGACCTGCCAGCCTTCGGCTTTGAGGCGTTCGAGCTCCGCGTCCATTCGGGCAAACATCACGTTCACGTCGTAGCCGCACTCGGCGGCGTGCTCCGCGCGGAGGCGGTGAATCTCTTCAAGGATTTCGTTCGCTTTCATTCCAGATAGAGTCGCGGTTTCATGCAAGGCAAGACACCGGCGGATTGGCCGCAAAAGAACGCAGGGAGCGCAAAGAATCAACTGAGTGAAGCTCGGTGCTCCGCAGCCACGAAACCGACAGGAATGTCGGCGCTCCCATGCGGACGAGCCGTCCGCACCCCAATGGCGGACATGGCTGTCCGCGCTCCTTTCGCTCTCTTTGCACCTCTTGTGCCTTTTCGCGGCTGAGTTTCATCCCCTTTCGCATGGTTCGCGTGTTTGGCGGTTTAATGCTCATGTTTTTGAACTCGTTTTGAATCTACGCTCTTGAGAACGAGCCCGTCAATTGGAACTCCCGGTTCAGTTTCATCATTGGAGCGCCCGGTCCACGGGCAGCTTGAATTTGGCACGAACCATTCTATTGCGGATTGCGGATTGCGGAATGGGCCTGAATATCAATTTTCAGACCGCCAAAATCACTGCATGGCCCGGTCGATGGGCAATTTGAACTTGGACCGAATGCCCGCATTCTCCTTGTCCGTGTGCGGCCATTGATCGTCGGCGGCGAATTGGATTTCGCGGCGCCGGGCGGCGATGTCCTTGACCGCCCCTTCCAGTTTCGCCCGGCCCGTGGTGGCGTCGGATTGTCCGCTGGTCTGGTCGGTCTGGACTTTCTTGTACTCGTCCAGCGCCTTTTGGATTTCTTCGATCTTGGCGGCGTCGATGGCCGGCAGCGTGTCCTTGGCAAGTTTGGCGAGGATGTTGGTGGCCGTCTGCTCCAGAATGGCGCGGCTGTTGTACCATTTCTCGCCAATGGCATAGTCCTTGAGGAGCAGCGGGTTCTTGGCTTTGTATTTTTGCTTGGCGCGTTTCTGCACGCTCTTCAACAGGCCGATCAGCTTGTCCATCGACGCGGCTTCGGTCTGGGTCTTGTCCTGCTTGCCGGTGGCGCCCTGGGCGACCTGAGCGGCCAGTTTCTGGGCCGCCTCAATGTCGGCAGCCAGCAGGGTCAGCTTGGCCGCCGATAGGTCGCCTTTCTCGAAGACCGGGGTGTATTCAGGCTTCAGGGCGGACCGGACGACTTCACCGGCATCGGAAAGTTCCTGAATCCATGCTTGGTTGACAGGGGAACGGGTTTGTTTGGGTTTGGCTGGTTCGGGCGCGGTGCTGGAGCTGGGAGCGGGAGTTGGATTGGGATTTGGATTTGATTCGAGGTTAGGCATTGTCAGTGAATGGTTGAGGGTTGAGGTTTGCGATTACTAATACGTGTGAGGGTTTTCGCCGCTTGCGCAAATTCTCCGGGCACGGATTCAACCGCCGAGGCGCGAAGGACGCAAAGAAGAGTTGTCTTTCCGTCTCTGCGCTGGTCGCGTCTCTGCGGTTATACATAGATCGCCCCTTGGTTACGCTGCGTCGGGCTCTTTTGCGGCTGATCTGGCGTAAGTTGTTGAAAATAAGGTTCATCGGAATCGGAATAGCATTCCAGAAGACCGTGATATCACCGCAGAAGCCATGAATATTGGCACAGAAGCGAGAAATATGACCGCAGAAGTCGATAAGATCGTGGCAGAAACGCATGATATTTCGGCAGAAAAGCAGGATACGGCCACAGAAACGAGCCAAGTCATCACAGGACTCATGGACCGTGTTCCAGAAGGCGGCGATGGCATTCCAGTTGGTCTGGGAGTGATGGCAGCAAACCGGGATATCTTCGTAGAGAATGCGGATATCATGGCAGAAAGCCGGGACATGGTTGCGCCGAGCCACGGCAACGTTGCAGAAGGAAGAGGCTTTTGTTTTGTGCAGGTCGGCTGGATTCTGGATACTGGATTCTCGATGCTGGATGCTGGATAGCGGATGCTGGATTGGTGGACTGATGGAGAGGTGGATGGCTGAGCCAATTCGTTCGCGCAGGGACTTGCCGGCGCCTTCTTGTGGAGAGCGGGCAGACAGACCGAAGGCAGGCTCGCGAGGCTAGAACGGGACGGAACGAGACACTCCATCGGCACCGCCGCGAGTGGATCGTGGCGCAAGCAAATAGCCCAGGCGAAAGCTCGTGTCTGCATGGCTAGTGGAATACGACACTACCTGGTCGCGGACATTCCTCTTTTGAACTATCTGGGTATCCTATTGACTCCACCTCACACTACAGGTTGTTATTGGGAGTTCA
>CAYIIH010000133.1:0-19934 GCA_964363225.1 uncultured Verrucomicrobiota bacterium
GTTCCAGGCGATGGCGCCCACTTGGGCGTTTTTTCCTCTGGCTCGACCGGCCAGCCTAAATTGGTCTGGCGCCCCTGGATAGAGTTGAAGGAAGAGGTTCGTCACGGTGATTCGCTGCGTGGTTGGACCTGGGCTTCCCCTTTTCTGCCGTTCACTTTCGCCGGCGTTCAGGTTGCGCTGCAAGCCTGGGGATGCGATGGCAAAATCATTTCGCTGAACACTGATTGGCCTGAATGTTGGCGAATGTTCCGAGCCAGCCAAGTGGACGGCCTCTCTTGCACTCCCACTTTTATCGATTTGCTCTTGCAGGAAGAACCAAACCCGACCCGTGGCTGGCAGCCGCGCCAAATCACGCTGGGAGGCGAGGTGCTTCGTCCCAAACTGGGTCAGCGCCTGGCGGAGCGCTTTCCCCAGACGCACTTTACGGTGGTCTATGCCTCGGCCGAATTTGGAGTTTTGTTGAAGACCCACCGCTTGGACGGGTGGTACGAGCCGCAGGCGTTGAACAAACGCTATGGAAAATGGCGGGTAAAAAAGGATCGCTTGGAGGTTTGGCGAAATGAATGCTGGCAGGGCACCGGCGATCTGGTGGAAGCAAAAGAGGACTTGATTCGAGTGGTGGGAAGAGCGGATGCCGTGGCGAATGTAGCTGGCACCAAAGTCAGTTTGGCAGAAGTCAGCCGCCTGGCTGAAGAAGTGCCCGGGGTGCGCCGGGCCGTGGCTGCAGCCGAGCCGAATCAAATTACAGGACAGATCGTTTGTCTCCGGTTCTGTGCGGAACCTGGCACCGATCCGAAAGAAGCGCAGCAGCGGCTCGAGATTCATTTGCAGCAGCATTTGCGGAAAGAAGCGTGGCCGCGGCGTTGGGAAGTGGACGGGGTCGAACCCGGGCAGAATGCCAAGAGGAGAGCCGGATGATGAAGACCTGTGGCCAGAAGGCAGAGGCCGGAAGACGGAGGGCGGAGAAAATCAAAGAATGGAGGTTGCATGTGGGTGAGCCGATTTACAGCTTTAAAGAGTTAAGAGTTTATCAGGAAGCTTGCGGATTGGATAAATCCATTTTTCTGGAGACGCAGAGTTGGCCGAAAGAGGAGAAATTCGCCTTAATCGATCAAGTCAGACCACTTTCGGCTTTCGGCTTCCGGCTTCCGATTTCCAACTGATGAAACGTGTCTTGATTACGGGAGGATCGCGAGGGTTGGGACTGGCCATCTGCCGCCGCCTGCTCACGGAGGGCTATCACGTCGTAACCGCGTCGCGAAGATTATCTCCGGAATTAGCGGAGCTCCGCCACCAGCATTCCGATCGACTCGAGTTTTACGCGGTCGATTTTGCAGATAAGGACGCGGCCGCCCAGCTTTCGCTCTCCGCACGGTTGTTGGAGGGAGTCGATGCCTTCGTGGCCAATGCAGCCATTGGGACGGAAGGATTGCTTACGCTGACCTCGAATTCTGCCGTCGAGGAATGCATCCAGGTGAATCTGGCGGCCCCCATCCTGTTGGCTCGCGAAGTCATTAAAGGCATGCTGACGCGGGGGGGAAGTCTGGTTTTCATTTCTTCGGTGGCAGCCAAAACAGGGTTTGCCGGTTTGAGCGTTTATGCGGCCACCAAAGGAGCGTTGGTTTCCTTCTCGCGCTCGCTGGCTCGCGAGTATGGCGAGCGCGGCATTCGATCGAATTGCATTCTACCGGGTTTTTTGGAAACGGAAATGAGCCAATCATTGGGCGAAGAAGATCGGGTGAGGTTGAGGCAGCGCATCGCGTTGAAGCGTTTGGGCCAGGTGCAGGATGTGGTCGGTTGCGTGAGTTTCCTGATTTCTGATGAAGCCCGCTACGTCACCGGGACCGAGGTGGTCATTGATGGCGGTTTGTCGGCGTAGCCGAAAGGAGAATTGTGCCCGCAACTCTTAAGTTGCGTGCTGGCCACGTGGTTGACGCCGACGCAAGCGAAAGGTTGCGGCCACGACCTTCGATCCGCCCTTCATCCAGCATCCAGTATCCACTCATGAACACACCTCCAGAATTCAGTCCGGGCTGGTTAATGCCCGAAGAAATCGTTCGGCAATGGCTGGCCTTCTGCGGCGCGGGCGTCAAGATTTTCTCCGGTTGCCGCATTGTGCATCCGGAACGCGTTTCCATTGGTGATTACACGCAAATCGACGAGGGAGTCCGAATCTTTGCCGGTGAAGGAGTGACGATTGGCAGGTATGTTCATTTGGCATTTGACAGCTCAATTTCGGGAGGAGGGCGATGTCTGATTCATGACTTTGCCGGCATTGGCGCAGGAGTTCGACTCATCACCGGGACTGACGTGGTGGACGCTGGTGGATTAACTAATCCAACTATTGCTGCTCCGCTGCGGACCGTGGAACGCGGAAGAATTGACGTAGGAGCGCACGCCGTGATCTTTACGAATAGCGTTGTCTTGCCGAACGTGTCTATTGGCGAAGGCGCGGTGGTGGCGGCCGCTTCGGTGGTGCATCACGATCTGAAACCGTGGGCCATTTATGCAGGCCATCCGCTGGTGCAGGTGGGAGTGCGTTCCTCGGAGCCGGTTTTAGCCAAAGCCCAGGAATTGTTGGAGTCGGAGGCCGGAGGACGGAAGGCGGAAGCCTGAGCACGTAGCCGCGACTTTTAAGTTGCGAGGGTGCGATGAAAGAAGAGGACAATTCCATGAATGACGCGCAGAACCGGTCTGGTTTTCAGCCGCAATCTGTCGTTTTGGTCACCGCGATCTTTGTTGCTCTTATCTTGGGCTGTTGGGCATTTCCCAGGCCTTGGTACACTCGAACCGACGCCCAAAAAGGTTATTTTTGGCTGTCGGAACAAAGCGAGATTAAAGGCTGGACATATCAGGAGGTTCCAGTGGCCAAATCCGCGGAGGCTACTTTGGTGGCGGATCGGCTCGTCAATGGAGCATTCACCAGCAATGAGGGAAGAATCGTGCGGGTCTTCTCCGCCAAGCGGTATGAAGAGAAGCGAAATGAAATCGGATTGTTTGTGCATACTCCCGACCGGTGTTGGACGGAAGCGGGCTGGATACTGGAGCCGGCAGTTCCGGATACCGCCGAGCTGCTGCTGCAGGGCCTTACTCTGCGGTTTGAAAGGCGCATTTTTACGATTGGGAGTGAAAGAGAACTGGTTTATTTCTGCGGCTTGACCGGTGGCCAACCTTTGCCCTATCGCCTCGACCATAATCTCTCCGTCGGGTTGAAATACCAATTGCGGACGGCCAAAGATAAAACTGGATCGACTGTCCGCGCTTCCGATCAGCGGCTCTGGGACAGGGTTTGGGAATCTTTCATCAGCCGAAGGCCCTTGCTGGGGCCAAAACAGTTCCTCCGCATTTCCACTCCGATCCAGGGTGAAGACAGCTCGGCGGCCGATCGGTTGTTAAGAGAGTTTTTATTGAGTTGGCTGGTGTCCGTCGATTACCAAAAGGAACTGGAGGCTTGGCAGCGGAAATGATGTTAAAAGACGAATGTCGATGGCCGAGTTTCCCAAGGTAGCCGCAGCCTTTAGCTTGCGCTTTCGGATGCAGCCGCAACTCTTGAGCGGTGCGTTGGCAGGGTGGCGCATGCTAAAGCTTGCGGCTGCTGGCTTCGCGTAAGAGTTAAAGAGTTTTCCCTTGTTAAGAATGACCACACAAACCAAAGGCATGTCCGGACGTATTCTGCTGGCTCTGTTGCCCTCCTGGCTGGCCATGGCCTGGCTCGTTTCCAAAGCACAATGGTTTTGGAATAACCGACCGGACCTGCAATTTGGCTGGGTGGTTCTAATGCTGAGCGCTTACTTGATCTGGGATGCCTGGGAACGAAAGCCGCCTCCAACTTTTAGATGGAATTGGGCCGGCACTCTTTTGGCCGCGTCCGGTCTCGCGCTCTTGTTTCTCGTGCAGATTTACCAGGCTGCCTTCGGCATGATGGCCGCCAGTTTGATGGCGTTGGCCTTGGGAGCCTTGTTGCTGGTGGCAGCTAATTTAAGTTACGTCTTTGGCTGGCCCGGCATCCGGCATTTCGCATTCGGATTCGGTTTTCTGCTGATTGCGCTGCCCATGCCTTCAGCGCTTTACAATCCTATTGTCTCCGGCCTGCAGTCGAAAGTGGCCGTCATCAATGTGGAAGTGCTGAATGTAATCGGCATTCCGGCCCAACAGGTTGGAAGCCTGATTCACCTGCCCAATGGGACGGTGGGCATTGATGACGCTTGCAGTGGAATCCGCAGCCTGCAATCGACCGTCATGGCCACGCTCTTTATTGGTTATCTGACTCTGAGGAATCAAGCCCTGCAAATTGCCTTGTTTGTTTTTGGGATTCTACTGGCGATTACTGGAAATGTCATTCGCTCGTTTTTCTTGAGTTATATGGCCAATGAAAAAGGCCTGGCCTCCGTTGATACAGTTCATGACGCCGCCGGCTGGTCGATTCTGGCCTTCACAGCCGTGGGGGTCATGATTCTGTCCTGGCTCTTTGCCAAACTGGAAAGGCAGTTGGCTGCCCATGAGGCGGGACAGTCTGCCCAGGTTGTCTTTGATTCCCGGGGACAGGGAGGTTGCGAATAGCGGCGCAGGTCAGCGCAAATTCAAACTTGCGGCTGCAGCAAACGCCGGCTGAAGCCTGCGGCTGCGGCTGCCAGCGCTGGGATATGAAGAGGCTGGTCGATTTGATTCTGGTTTTGGCTGCCCTGCCCTTCGGGCTGCCCTTGCTGCTGCTGATCGCCCTGGCCGTCCGCGCAAGATTGGGTTCCCCTGTTTTTTTTCGACAGAATCGCCCCGGCTACCAAGGCCGCCTTTTTGAGCTGATCAAGTTTCGCACGATGACGGATCAGAGGGATGCGGAAGGCGGTCTTTTGCCTGATGCTCAACGGCTGCCGCCATTTGGACGCTGGCTGCGTGGCACGTCCCTGGACGAGTTGCCTGAGCTTTTCAACGTGATTAAAGGGGAGATGAGCCTGGTCGGGCCCCGCCCTCTTCTGGTCCAGTACCTCGACCGCTACACGCCGGAACAAGCACGGCGGCATGAAGTGCGGCCTGGCCTGACGGGCTGGGCGCAGGTTAACGGGCGCAATGCCATCACCTGGGCAGACAAGTTCAGATTGGATGTTTGGTACGTCGATCACTGGAATATTTGGCTCGATCTCAAAATCCTTTTTCTGACATTGAAGAAAGTCCTGCGCAGAGAAGGGATCAGCGCTGCGGGAGAAGCCACGATGCCGGAGTTTCAGGGAACGATGGGGCAGACAGTGGAACCCGAGGACGGACAATCTGGCCGCGACCGTTAGGTTGCACTGGGAGCGATACGGAAAACGGAGGAGCAGGATCGGTGCACAAAAGGCAGAAGAGACGCACGCTGAAGCTAGAGGCTGCAACCTTCGGTTTTTAGGCGTTGATTTTGATCGGTCTGTAAAGTGACATTGCTGGTCTCATGAAGTTGGCAAATCTAAAGGTTTTGGCGGCTGTTCGCATCGGCATGCTCGCAGTTATTTACGCTGTGGTGTTGTTCCTGTCGCGATGGCTAGCCTACCAAGTGCGTTTTGAATTTGAGCTCTCTTTACCCGATAATAAACAGTTTAATGAACAGTACCTTTTGCATTGGCAGTGGGTTTTGGCTCTCAAATTGTCGTTGCTGTTCGCGTTGGGCCAGTTCTCCGGCTTGCTGAGTTATTTCAGCATCCCTGACCTTCGTCGTTTACTCTATGCCATTGCGTCTTCGTCCTTGATTTTGCTCTATTTGAGGTACAATTCAGCAGGACTTTACCTAGAACCGCGAGGTGTCATCCTGATCGATTTCATCCTCTCCTTCATGGGACTTTCCTCAGTCAGGCTGGCCTTCCGGATTATTCGGGAACGCTACCTTTCACCGCAAGGCCGTTCGCACCGGCACGCTCGCCGAGTCGGCATCATTGGAGCCGGGGATGTCGGAGCGAGTCTGGCCCGGGAACTCACTGTCAAACGCGGGCTGGGCCTGCACCCGGTCGCCTTTTTCGACGATGACAGAAGCAAATGGCACTCCCGGGTGCATGATATTCCGGTGGTGGGCGCGCCGGAGGCGTTGCTGGACCACAAATTGAATCTGCAGTTGGAGGAGGTGATTATCGCCATGCCATCCGCTCCGGCCAAACGCATCGGAGAAATCGTGCAACTGCTGCAACGAAGCCATCTGAAATTCGAGACTGTTCCTTCGCTAGACCAATTGGCCACGGGCAAAGTCAAAGTGAGTCAACTCCGCTCCGTCGAAATCCAGGATTTGCTGGGCCGTGAGCCGGTGACTTTGGAGACTCAGAATATTCTGCTGATTCTCAAAGGGCGAGTGGTGATGGTCACCGGCGCGGGCGGGAGCATTGGAAGCGAGCTGTGCCGGCAGATAGCTTCTTTCAATCCGCAGCGTTTATTGCTGGTGGACCAATCGGAAGTGCAAATGTTCCAGATCGAGCAGGAACTCATTGATCAGGGCTATGGCGTGATTGTTCTGCCACTGGTGGCCGACATACTGGATGCGGCCAGGATGCATTATATTTTCCGGCGATTCAAACCCGAGGTGATTTTCCATGCCGCTGCGCACAAGCATGTGCCGATGATGGAGAGCCAGCCGTCCGAAGCGATCAAAAACAACACACTCGGAACGGCTCAACTGGCGGAAATGGCATTGGAGTATGAGGCTGATCGTTTCGTCCTGATTTCGACTGACAAGGCCATCAATCCAACCAACGTGATGGGGGCCACGAAAAGGATGGCGGAAATGTTTGTGCAAGCGTTGCATGCCTCACAACCTGGCCGAACCAAGTTAATGGCCGTCCGATTTGGCAACGTCCTGGGATCATCCGGCAGTGTGATCCCGATCTTTAACAGGCAGATTGCCGCCGGCGGTCCGGTGAAAGTGACTCATCCGGAGGTGACCCGGTATTTTATGACCATTCCTGAGGCCGCCGGCCTGGTTTTGCAGAGTGCGGCTCAAGGAGTTGGGGGAGAGATTTTTGTCCTCGATATGGGCAAGCCGGTCAAGATAATCGACTTGGCCCGCCAACTGATCGAGCTGAGCGGGCTTAAGCCGGATGAGGATATCGAGATTGAATTCGTTGGTTTGCGTCCAGGCGAAAAGCTTTTTGAAGAGTTGAGTTATCAAGGGGAGAACATCACCAAGACCAATCATCCCAAGATCATGCGCTTTGTCTCCGAGCCTCTTCCCCTGAGACAGGTTCGTGAATCCCTGGCAATGCTGACACGCGAATTGCACCAGGCTGAACCGAGCCACCTCAAGATGTTGCTGAAACAGGCGGTGCCGGAATACCAGCCCTATTTGACCTGATGGGCCGCCAGTTTTAACGTGCGTCTGCTTCGGCCTTCCGTCATCTGACTTCCGGCTTCATTCCATCCCAAGGTCCATACACATGCACAGCGAAAGGCTCAAATCGATCTGCCATCCAGTTATCTTCAATCTCAACTGACCGGTTTTCACCCAGCACCGGAAGAGTGCCCGTGAGCAGGCTGGGCAGTCGAAAATGGTAGCGATGAGTTTGGTCCGTCGTATTGACCGTTAAAATGTAATCCCCAACCGGGATACTCTGATCCCCTTTTCGGACGCGCAATAGCACCATGCTAATGCTGGCTTCAAGGGCCGCATTAAAGCGGACAGTTGGATCGCCGTACTCGTGCTCATGAGGCCACCAGATGTGTTCCGCCTGAAAAAGGAGACGGCGATCATTCACTTCATGGACGACGCTCAGCAAAGCGTCCCAGCTTTGAGGATGATCGAGGATGTTCCATCGCGAATCCGCAAAGCAGTAATAAAAAATCCCGTTGGCCCCCTGGGTGAGCGCTGCATACGTCATGGAGCGCAGTTCCGCAAACGTTGGCGGGCGCAAATTCTTCTCGTTGGGCAACAGTTCAGGGTAATAGCTCCAATCGAAGCTCTGAATGACTGCGATGAGCGGCTTTTTCTTTCCCAAAGCCAGCCGGGCCAGCCGGACGTGCTGGCTGAAATTGGCCAGAGGCAGCCAGGAAATCGGATACCGATCAATCATCGTAATGTCCGTGATGTTCGCATAATGAAGGGCTTGCGAGCCTTGGCAGATCACCAGCGCAGTCGGTTTTCGAGCGGGCAACGTCTTGAGAAAGCGGTGAGCAGACTGGACCGTTTCAGGGGGAATGTTATGGAGATCAGGCTCATCCACCAGATACCAGGCCCAAAGCGCGGGATGCGGATCGAAAGCCAGCACGGCTCGGCGAACTGCCTCGGCATCGAAATCGGATCCGGCGGAGGTGTTGGGTGACGCCAAGACCTTCAAACCCAACGCTTGCGCTGCGTCGAGATAGGCTTTATTGGCAGAACCGGTGACCAAATTAAAACCGGCCTCCCGCACAATTTGCAGATCATTAGTGGTTGGGACCGAGTAGATTCCCAATGGATAAAAGTCATTGCGCAGATCGCAGCAACCCAGGGTGGAGAAAAGGAGCAATGAGGAAATAACCAGTGTCAGTTGCCGAAAAGCCTCTCGCAAGCGGCCAAAGCCGAGGAGGGTATATTCAGATTTCATTGACAGTCTTGCTTTTCAACTCGTGCATCTGGTTGCTGCCCAATGCCTGCCGGCTTACGCCTTGCACCCTCTGATCTCACTCTTCCGTCTTCTGCATGCGCCGCTTCAGCCTTTCTCACTCTCTCCGTGACACGCAAGAGAGAACGCAACACAACAGAGTGAAAAGAAATACAACCGAATGAATCTGGAATGGAAAATCAACTTTGGCATGTGCCAAACAACCTGCCATGGCCAGCCAGATTAAGGCCACCAATTCCCATTGGGCGGGAATTCCACGCGACCCAAACCAGCGTGCAAGTATCAACAAGAGCAGCAGCACAATTAATGAAAACCCGACCCATCCGAAAGTAATCCGGGTTTCCAGCCAATCATCATGCACATAGCCAGCCCAATGCTGTTCAGGCTTCTTATAGAGCTGGTAAAGTGATGCAAAAGACCCTGGCCCTGTCCCCAAGACCGGATATTCCACGGCCATTTGCACTACATTGGTGTAAATCTCACCGCGCCCGCTCATGACGTCTGTAAAGTCTGTAAAGATCGTTTCGAGGCGTTTCTCCAATTTCTCCCAGCCAAGGTACCCTGCCAGGCCGGTGGTGGCTGCGAAAATCATGAACACGCCCAATTGAATTGGCCATCTTCCTCTTCGTCCCGCCACAATGAGGATAGGAAAAGCGAACAGCATGGCCAGCAGTGAAACAATGGCCCCTCCCCGGCTGATCGAGATAATCGGGCAGGCGGTGATGATGATGGCACAAGGCAGCAGTATCAGGTGTGATCCTTCCCCAATTCGAGTGACTTTGCGGCGGGCCTCTTTTGCTCTTCGCCGCAGTGTCCACCAAAATCCGAGGCACACCGGCCAGAGCAGATTGAAGTATTGAGCGGCGTTGCTGCGATAGGCGTAAGGGCCAAATTGTGAGTCGGCTGTTTTATTCCAGCGCGGTTCGATGAGCCAAAGGAGTTTGTTGGTCCCATTCAATCGCTGCAGGATCGCTTCCAACCCCAGCACCGCGCCATTTAGGCAAAGAACCCATAGCAGCCGTCGAAGTCGCTCGGGGATGATGGGAAAATGCGGAGTGCGGAGTGCGGAATGTGGAAGGCGGAGTGTGGAAGGCGGAAGTGAGCCGCCCGACGACATGGCAGGCGTGGCAGAGAAGGAGTTGTATTCTTCGTATCCCTCTTCTCGTTCAGCGTGGCGTTCCTGGCGGGTCTTCCCCAGCAGCCAATCGCGCAGCGACCAAAAAAAGCAGGCCAGACCCAGATAACTCCAAAAGGAAAACCAAGAGGCGCCACGGTCATAACTATGCGGCAACCAAGGAATGTAGGAGTGATAATCAAATCGCAGTTCTTCCAGGTAGAAGGTGGCTCTGGCATTAAGAGCGCTCGTCAGACAGTAAGACAAGAGCAACACCGTCAGGACGGCCATAAGGGCGGTGATCCAGGATGGCCGTGGGCGGTTATTGCCCCCGGCCAATTCAAGGTCGCTGGGATCGCTCCACCGCGACGGTCGATAACCGGTACGCCAACGGGTCAACCATTTAATAAGAAGCAGTCCTCCCAGCAGATAACTGGCGATGTTCATCACCCAGTTTGCCCAGGGATCCGTGGAACCGAACGCCCACGGGCTGAAGATGACCATGGCATAGACCAATCCTTCGGTAAAACCGTCGCAAACGCGGTAAATGCGCGGGGTGCGAACCCGCGGCGAATCACGTGGGTCTCGCATGCTTTCCTCGCCTCGAGGAACGGTGCGAGAAGGAGTTTCATGAGCAGTCGGTTCTCGCCGGTCGGACGAATCCATGTCCCGATTCAAACTCATTCCCGCCCCATTTCACAAGCGGGAAGTTAAACCGGGAAATAAGACCGGTGCTCCGCTGTAGATTTGACCACCGGAATTCAACAGCAGCCGGAGAATTGCCCAACTATTGCCATGAGTGAAACCAATTGGGAGGCACGTTATCTGGCCAAAGACATGCCTTGGGAAAAGGGGGCGCCTTCGCCTGGGTTGGTTGATTTTCTGGCCAGCCACCCGGGGCTGGAGCGAGGCACGGTTCTTGTGCCTGGCTGCGGCACCGGGCATGATGTGCGGGCCTGGGACCGCGCCGGCTTTGCGGCGGTCGGTTGCGACATTGCGCCCACCGCCATTTGCCTGGCCAAAGAGCGGACCGAGGCTGAGCGGCTCGCGGCGACGTTTCACCAGGGTGATTTTCTGGCCGACAAACCCCAACGGCGTTTCGACTGGGTCTTCGAGCACACATTGTTCTGCGCCATTGCTCCAAGCCGTCGTGATGATTACCTGCAAGCACTCTTGCGCTGGTTAAAGCCGGATGGACAGTACCTGGCCGTCAATTATTTGATTCCCGACCAGGATGGGCCTCCATTCGGCACCACTCGCACCGAACTCTGGGAACGGTTCTCACCGCCTTTCGAATTGTTGCAGGAATGGGTGCCGCGGTCCTACCCAAACCGGGCCGGCCTGGATTTGATGCTGTGGTGGAAAAGGAGAAAGCAGGAGAGGACAAATCCTTGAGCGCCAGCCACACGATTCGGTGCATAACCATCGTCCCAAGCCCGTTACGACTGTTATCTCAAGGTCTTAGGTGCTTCATTTTCTCGACAGAGCGAGGACAAGGCAGGGCGGCTTCACGAATTTATTGAACAAAATCGGAAGCGAACTCTCCAACAGTACAGCAGCCGCGTTTGCTATTCGCCAGGGGCTGGCAGAGAGGTCTTGCCGGTAGTGAGGTCGGAATAGCGAGAGACGGTGGCCTCATTACTCTTCTGAGCGCCTGGGTGAAGGCGTAAATGATCTCGTCACCAACGAGCCAGTTTTCAAAAACTGGCTCTTTTTCTTTGTCGGCTAAAGTCCCGTGAAGAAGCGATGCCAGAGGGCGGACGCACGCGAGGTTGCCGATGACACCGCCGAAGTCCGACTAACCGTTAGTCGCTGGCAAACTGCAGCGAGTCCGGCCGCTGGCCTTTGGTGGAGGAAACAAATCCAAGGGTCAGAGCGCAAGGCTCGTTTTCGACCATGCTAAAGACGATGATTTTCTCCAGCGTCAGGTTCGGATGAATCTGGGAGCAAATCCCGACCATTTCCTCCAGGTTCTTGAACGGTATGGTTTCCTCCGCGTAATCGAGAGTATCCGTGCGGATGAACACGGCCTGGCCGATGGCGTAGGCTGGAGTTTGCATGAGGTTCTGTCAGGCTACAGGTACAACATACTACTCTTTGCACGCTTAAACAAGATCCAATGCCAACTTTGTTGGGTGCCGCTGGCCTTATTCTCCATCTGCAAGGTCGAGTTTCGGTCTCCCTCTGGCATCGATTTTGCTTAAATCGCTTGGATTGAGCCTGTTTGGCGCTAATGTTGCCCGGCGCGAAGACGCGCATTGTGGAAGAGCTTGCATCGCTTTAACATGCCGCCCTCTGACACGTCTTATTCAACCGGTCGGTGCTCTCGGATTTCGGGCCGTGTGCGTGAATAATGCTGACGCTGCCCGAATCAAATCAGATGGAAAAGGTTGCGGGGAAGCGATACCGGTTTCCCGATCAAGATTCGGAGCGGTTTTGGTGAGGGCTTGACAATCAGGTGACGATAACGTGACGATACAGCGGAAAATAAACTTCCGGTTCGCCGCCCGGCGGCTGAATCAGTTGAATTATGGGCGAAGATCGACTTCAACTCCAGCGGTTTGAGTTAAAATACATCATTAAAGAGAGCGTTGCTTTGGCGGTTCGGGATTTCGTCAGTTCCCACCTTGAGATTGACGAGTACGGGGCGACGCTGCCGAATCTGTCGTATGTCGTCCACAGCCTCTATCTGGATGCGTCCGATTTAAAGCTGTACCACGCCACCATCAACGGAGATAAGAACCGCTTTAAACTGCGGCTGCGGTTTTATGAGAATCGGCCCACGGCGCCGGTTTACTTCGAGATCAAACGCCGCGTTAACAATACCATTTCCAAACAACGCGGGGGCGTCAGGCGAGGTGCGGTCAATATGCTCTTGGCCGGTCAGTTGCCCGATCCCTCTCAGTTGGTGTCGCAGGAACCCAAGCAATTGGCCGGGCTGCAGCGCTTTTGCCACTTGATGAATCAGCTTCACGCCACCCCCAAAGCGCATGTGGCCTACTTTCGGGAAGCCTGGATCAGCCGGGCTGACAATTCGGTCCGGGTTACCCTGGACCGGCAGATCAGGTGCGATCCGGAACCGACGGCGCGATTATCGACTGAAATGACGAATCCGGTGGTCGTCTTCGGGAATGAGGTTGTTCTGGAACTGAAGTTCACCAATCGTTTTCCAGATTGGTTCAAAGAACTCGTCCGTATTTTCGGTTTGATGCAATGTGGAGCGGCCAAGTACGTCGATGGCATTACTCTTCTGGGCGAGCATCGGATTAGGGGCGCCTTCGCTTTGCAGGAAGAGGAAATGCCGCAAAAATCGCTTGATTCAAGCCGGTTAGTGCTGCCAAGAATTGCGGAATCATTAGCCGGCGAGTTGCGTTGAGATTGTTTGCCATGAGTGATTGGTTATTTCGGGGCGATTATGCCACCGTGCCGACGAATGTTCCGGCCATGCTGCTGGGACTTTTGCTGGCCTTCCTTTGCGGGCATGCCATCGCCTGGGTTTACATGGTGACGCATTCCGGGTTGTCCTATTCCAGGTCTTTTGTGAATTCACTGGTGGTCATTCCAACCATCGTCGCCCTGGTTATGATGGTTCTGTCGAACAATTTGGTGACGGCGTTTGGCTTGATGGCGGTCTTCGCCATCGTTCGTTTCCGCAACATCCTTCGCGATACCCTGGACACGACTTTCATTCTTTCGGTCATTGTCCTGGGCATGGCGTGTGGCACTTTGAAGTTTTCCACCGCCATCCTGGGGTGTCTTTTGACCATTGCGATTGTGCTTTACGTCTGGTACACTTCCTTTGGCACGCGCCACCGTTATGATGTTATTGTCAACCTCCATTGGTCACGTCCAGTGGTCGAATTGTCGGATCTCCACAATCTGTTGCATCGTCACACTCGGAAGGCGCTCTGTGCCAGCCAACGTTCCAGCGAGAGCTACGATGGAACGGATTTGTCCTACCGGCTGCTCTTGCGCGATCCGGACCGCATGGAGGACATGTTGATCGAACTGCGAAGAATGTCGGGAGTCTCCCGGGTGACAGGGCTGAAAGCGGAGGAGGAATCAGAGGTTTAACCCATGGCCGAGCTACCACTCATTCCAACTCCTCCGGCACAGCGCTGGCGAGAATTCAGAATCCAAAACCTTCCCGTGCTGGTCTTTGCGACTGCTTTCCTCTGCGCCTTCTATCTGTGGCGGGAAAGCGTGACCCCGGCCACCTTGGTCGGTGAGGTGGAGACCATTCGAGCGGATGTGACCAGCCCTGATTCCGGATTGCTGACCAATCTCTGGGTCACCCGCTTTCAGCCGGTCAAGGCTGGTGACGTGGTGGCTGAGGTCATGGCGACAGATTCTCCTGCCTTTGATTCCAGCGTGCAATTGCTGCGCGGCAAGATCGCTCTTTCGCAACTGGAAGTAGGGTCCCTTCTGGATCGCGAACGCCTGGCCTTCGATTATCAGATGCTCCGGCTCGATTATCTGCGTCAGCGAGTCGAACTGGCCACGGCTCGCGCTCAATTGGGACCCGCTGACCATGAGTATAAGGCAGCCGGTGATTTGCTGAATGCCAAGCTGCTTTCTGAGGTGGATTACGATTATTTTGCAAAAATCCGGGAGCCGCTTAAGGCCAAAGTCGATGAAACTGGCAAACTGGTTGACGAATTGGAAAAGAGGCTCGAACAGGCCAAACATTTGCTGGAGTTCTTTCCTTCCGATCAGGCCAACACCAACTGGCAGCGCGCTCTGGCCGCCATCGAGCAGAATAGGGCGCAACTGGCCCGGCTGGGCACGGAGCCGGTGCTGCTCAAGGCGCCCATCGATGGCGTGGTCAGCGCCATCTACCGGCGGGCGGGCGAAAACATTCTGGCGGGCGAACCCATTATCACCATCAGCGCGTTGCAGGGAGAACGGATTGTCGGCTATTTGCGACAGCCGTTCCCTATTGAACCGCAAGTAGGGATGCCCGTGCAAATCCGGCTCCGTTCAATGAAACGGCAGGAATTGTTGTCGCAAATACTGGCCGTGGGCAAGCAATTTGAACCCATTACAAACTCCCTGGCTATGCTCAGGCCGGGCCTGCTCGTCGATATGGGATTGCCTATTTCCGTTGCCTTGCCAGCGGCTGTGAAGTTGCTGCCGGGCGAATTGGTCGATATGAGCATTCGACCGCGAGCTCGGTGAAGCTGCCATCCCTTCTTCAGTTGTTTCACTCCCCCCGCTTGCCAAAAAGCACTCCCTAGCCAACACTACTCGCGTGCATATACCTGACGGTTTTTTGGATGCAAGAACATGCGCAGCGACCTATTGTGCCGCGGGCGCCGGACTGGCCCTGGCCGTGCGGCGGGTTACCGGACGGTGGAGCGACAGGACTGTTCCCCTCCTGGGTGTCATGTCGGCCTTTGTCTTTGCCGGCCAAATGGTCAACTTCCCCATTGCTGCGGGCACGTCCGGTCACCTCTTCGGCGGGGTCCTGGCAGCCGTTTTCCTGGGGCCTGCCGGGGCGGCTTTGGCGTTGGCAACGGTGTTGGTGATTCAATGCTTTCTGTTTCAGGATGGGGGGGTAACGGCACTGGGGGCTAACATTCTTAACATGAGTCTGTTGGGCACCACGGGAGGTTATTTTATTTACCGTTTTCTGCGATCCTGGCTGGCCGGACCGCGCGGCCTGATTCTTGCCTCGGCGGCCGGCGGTTGGTTTTCGGTCGTTCTGGCCGCGGCGGCTTGTTCTGTTGAGTTGGCCCTGTCGGGCACCGTCCGCCTGGACATGATCTTGCCGGTCATGGTTGTCACTCATGCTGTGATCGGCGTGGCGGAAGCGTTCATTACAGCCGGTGTTTTGGCCTTTGTTCTCAAGGTCCGGCCTGACCTTCTTTGTGAGCGACACCCATACTTGCCAGCCCAATCCGCAGGGGTTGGGTTTGCTTTTGGCTTGGCCATCATGGCCGCCGGTCTCTTGCTGCCATTCGCTTCCTCGTGGCCGGATGGTCTTGAATGGGTAGCTGGGAAACTGGGCTTCCTGCCACAACAGACTGCTTTCTGGCTGGCACCATTTGCCGAGTATAGAATCCCGGAGGTGCGCCCTGCCTGGCTGGCCGTCTCGCTGGCTTGGATACTTGGAACCATCCTGGTTTTCGGGATAACCTGGGGCCTTGCACGGTGGCTGCGGCGTTCCGACTCGGATTCTCATGTGGACTAACCAACGCCCTCGGGCTGGCACCGGACACAAGGTCTGCGATTCACGACCTGCCGGTTGCATTCTGTCAGCCGTGGGCGGCGTTTTTGCCGTCAATCTGCTACCCAACTATCTCTGGCCGTGGCAGATCGCAGTAGCTCTCTTGCTGGTTACTTTGTCTCTCAAATGGCATTATCCGTTTCGCAAATTGGGACAACGGTTGTTGGTGCTCGGGCCGTTTTTGGGTTTGCTGGCTGTGGGTGTTTTGTGGCAGCCGGATTGGCCTTTGCGCGTCGTCAATCTGTGCGGCAAGGCTATCCTGAGTCTCTGGATAATGAGTCTTCTGATTCACCTCGTCGCTGTCGATGAATTCGTCGCGGGATTGCGCCGGCTTCGTGTGCCGCGAATCTGGGTCGAGTTGCTGGCTTTCTTGCTGCGCTATTTCACGGTCCTGTCCGAGGAATGGCAGCGCATGCAACTGGCCCGGCAAGCCCGAACCTTTCGGCGGCGCAAGCGGATGGAGTTTCGCATCCTGACCAATGCGCTGGGCTCGCTTTTCATCCGCGCCTACGAGCGGGCAGAGCGACTGCACGGAGCTATGTTGGCCCGGGGATATAAAACGGGCTGAAGCCGCCTCAATTCTTCTTGGCTGTTGAACAAAACGGTTTTGCTCCGGCAGAAATTCCGCTAAATAGTCTCCAGGTGATTATCATAGAGCAACTTGACTTTTCCTATCCGGATGGCCGCACCGTCCTGCGCGATATCTCCTTTGATATTCGGGCGGGCGAGACCGTTGGGCTGATCGGCCCCAACGGCGCTGGCAAATCGACACTTTTGCTGCATTTAAACGGCCTGCTTGGCCTGCCCAGGCTGGCTGGCCGGATCACCATCGGCGGCCTGATCGTCGATGAGGCGCACTTGCCGGAAATCCGCCGCCGCGTCGGGCTTATTTTTCAGGACCCTAACGATCAGCTTTTCTCGAGCAGCGTTGGGGAAGATGTGGCTTTTGGGCCGCAACAACTTGGCCTGTCGGAAAACGAAATCAAAGCGCGCGTTCAGCAAGCTCTGAAGGCCACGAAATTGGCGGGGTTTGAAGCCAGAGTTCCGCACCATTTGAGCTTGGGCGAAAAAAAGCGGGTTTGTCTGGCCGGCGTCTTGGCCTGCCACCCGGACGTGTTGCTGTTTGATGAACCGACGGCAAATTTCGATCCGCGCGGCCGCCGCGAGTTTATTGATCTTTGTCCTGCTCTGCCGGGGACGAAACTGATTGCCAGCCACGATTTGGAGATGATCCTGGCTCTTTGTTCGCGGGTTCTGGTCCTGGACGGAGGCCAGTTGGTGGCCAGCGGCAGTACGCGAGCCATCCTGAGCGATGAAACGCTGATGCTGGTTCATGGTTTGGAGAAGCCCCATAGCCTGATGCATCACCATCCGCACGGCCTCATGCCAGAGCGCGCGCCCAAATGCGAAGTCAGCCGGTAGCCCGTGTTCACCCGAATGAAGCGCGCCACAAAAACGCGCGTGAAAAACCTTCGCCGCCCGCGAGGATTCAGGCCGATTGCAGGGCTCCATCCGATCACAAACGCCGCCGCAGAAAGGCCATCCCCAGCACGCCCATACCCAGGAGTACCAGCGTGGAAGGTTCCGGCACTGGAGCAATGACCCCCGGTTTGTACGAGAAGAAATCGATGTCAAATGCGCCCGTGGCCGTCGTGTTGCCGGTGCCAAGAGCCAGATAATTGGAGAAAGCGGAACCTTCGTCACCGCTGCCGGCAGTCACATCGAAAACACCTTTAGGCTCCAGGTCGCCATCCAGGTAAATGGTCACGGTATGCGTGCCGTTGCCGGGAGTCTCATCGTTGGCCTTAATTGTGATCCAGAATTCATGAGACTCCGTCGGGTCGAGCGGCAAGAGATTCATGGTGCCCGCATCGGACTCGAAATCGGAGTTCACACGGCTGGTGGTGACATCGCCATTGAGCCGGTTCATGGTCAAGCCGGCTTGCCCGAAATCAATGGTCTCGAACTCATCGAAATCCTCCGTCGCCTGCACCAAACTGAACGAAATGAGGCCTTCCGAAGCGCCGCCGGTCGGCCCCGCTTGACGCACCCCAAAATTCCCTTTGCCACCATCAAATATCCCGTAGCCGTTGGGAGTGGCCAACTCAGTGCTCAACGGCGTGAGACGGGCCCGAATATGCAGGGTCAGGCCCTCATCAATAAAGGCATTGTTGGCCATTCCTTCCAGTGACACACCGTGGGTGAAATAAATCTTGCGGTTGCTCGGTTCAAAGCCAGGGCTCGTGTTCACGGCATCCTCTATCGTCAAAATGCCGCCGGCACTTTCGACTCCGCCAGGTTGGCCAACCCCGAGGCCTCGCCCCAACCCATCCCATTCGTCGGACCCATTATCGTTGCTCCACGTTCCGTCCAGAGCCGGGCCCCCGGGCGCGGGAAGCCCAAACGCGGAATCACCCGTGAGCGTGTAAGCCCAGCCACCCTCCGGCTCGGAAAAGGGGATGCCGCCCTGAGATGCGCCGCCTTGAAGAAAAAGCGATGCGGCCAAAGTGCTTAAGGAAAGTAGTCGTTTCATAGTTGTGTGAATTTCATCACAGTGCTCGGATTGACGATTGGGTAAAGCTTAGCTGCGGCGTCCCCAACAATCAATCGAATTGCGCCTTTCGAGTTTCAATTGTGGCCGTTTTCTCATCGCGATTTGCTCGGGGCATCTTGGAGCAAAAACTTGGCCAAGGTCTTGGGCAAGAATGCAGAGAATTTGGCTTCCTGAGCTCCTTCTGCTGTTCTCCAACTGACCTCCGCTGACTCAGAAGAATTGCCTTTCAAGGCTCTGGTGTTGATGATGGCTTCATGCCAGAATTTGCATGGTTTTGAAACTTCGTTGGCCCCGTTGGCTAAGAAAGACAACTGAAACGACATGGATCTGCTGCCTGCCGCAACCGCCGCGAGAACTCCTGAGGCTCCTCCTTCCACATTGATTTTTCGTCCCGCTTCGTATGTGGAACGGCTCAAACCCGGCCAAATCTTTCCGGTCAGCCAGCCTTTGGAAGTGGAATTGGGCAGCGGCGACGGTTCCTTCTTGGCGGCTTGCGCCCGGCTGCATCCCAAACGAAATTTCTTGGGCGTGGAACGGTTGCTCGGTCGATTGCGCAAGCTGGACCGGAAAGGGATGCGGGCGGGCCTGACCAATCTGCGGCTGATCCGGATCGAAGCTTCCTATCTGTTGGAATACCTGCTTCCCTGCGCCTCGGTGCATGTCTTGCACATCTATTTTCCCGATCCATGGCCCAAACGCAGGCACCGCAAGAATCGGCTGGTGAACGCCCGGTTTACCGAACTGGCCCGCCAGGCCCTGGCTCCCCACGGGGTCATCTATTTGCGCACCGACGACGCGGATTACTTTGCGCAAATGACCACGGTTTTCACAGAAAACCCGGTTTTTCACGCGGTGGAAACGCCTGCCCCTTTGGCGGAGATCTTGACCGATTTTGAACGGAACTTCCAAGCAAAAGGAATCAGCACTCTGCGCGCCGCTTATCAGCACTGCGGTTGAATCGAGATCACTCCGCAGATGGGCATCTTGCTGGCGGTCGTGCCGGTGGGTTTCTGCAATGGCATCGACGGGCTCGTGAGTTGTGCCGGCGGGCGCTGGGAGCCGATCCGTTTGCGGGCGCGTTGATCGTCTTCCGAAGCCGGAGCCGGCGGGCACTCAAATTACTGGTGTACGAGAGGCAGGGCTTCTGGTTGTGCCCGAAGCGGCTCTCACAAAGACGGTTTGCCTGATAGCCGGGCGTGGTCGTGGAATAAAAAAACCTGAATCTTTGACTCGACAAAAAACTTGGAATTTGACATGCTAAATTAATGCAGAAGTTAAAGTTATGGTCTGAGCCGTGACTATTCAATGGGAGCGCGGGCACCTGCCTGTCCGCCACGGCAGACAGGTCCATGCCTGCGCGTGCCGCAAGCGATTGCCAGCCATCGAGTTTGGCGAAGGCATGCCACTTGAGGCGTCCCTCACCTCTTAGTGAGTTGTTTCGCCGATGGGAAAAAACTCGCGCGGGCCACGCACACGGTTCTTTCAGCA
>CAYIIH010000134.1:0-19903 GCA_964363225.1 uncultured Verrucomicrobiota bacterium
GGTAGAAGCGCTTCCCCAGCCGGTGAACAACGCCGGAGAAGCTATACAGGTTTCCTAACCTGCTGTGTCGCAGTGCTTCCAGCCTGCGGACGCCGCGATTCCAAACACGCTCTCTGACATCGGACGCGCTGCCGATTGGAAATCGGCGATACAGCAGGTTGGAAACCTGCGCTACGTTCTGGCCGCTCGCCGACTCGGCGTGTTGATCGACTTTGTCAACAGCCCTGCGCAAAGCATAAGGGCGAACCACAAACGCCTTGCATTTCAAGGAATGAATACTAAACAATGCCTGCCACATTCAAACAAGAATTCACTGAAAGACCCTCGTCTATGAGTTGGAAAAGATTCTCCTTCGTTCTGATCGTCTCGTTGCTCGCCAGCCTCTCGTCGGCCGCGCTGACTCTTCCCAAGGAAGAAATGATGGCCCTGACCGCCAAGTGGAAGGGCGACCGTTATCCTGATGGCCGTCCCAAAGTCCCCGATGCCTTGTTAACCAGGATGAAAAAGGTCTCGCTCGAGGAGGCCTGGGAAGTCCTGAAAGGGGAAGGGTATGCCAACCAGTTTGCAGGCGACTGGAAGATCATTTACCCGGACAAGGTCATGGTGGGCCGCGCCTTGACAGCGGTCTATATGCCAAGCCGCCCCGATCTGGCTGGCCGGATCATGGAGATCGGCAAGGCCGAAGGGCGCATTGGCGGCTCGAATTCCTGGCCGATCGACATGTTGCAGACAGGCGATGTCTATGTGGCCGATGCCTTTGGCAAAATCGCCGACGGCACCCTCATCGGGGATAACCTGGGCAATTCGATTTACGCGCATTCCAAGAACGGCGTCGTGTTCGATGGCAGCGTGCGGGACCTGGAAGGCCTGCAAGAGATCGACGGCTTCAACGCCTTCGTCCGAGGCTGGCATCCGTCCGCCATCAAAGACATGGTGCTGGCCGGCATCAATGTCCCCATTCGGATCGGCTTGGTCACGGTCCTGCCCGGCGACGTGGTCCTGGCCAAGCGCGGCGGTGTGATCTTCATCCCGCCGCACCTGGCCGAAAAGGTGGTCGTGACCTCCGAGATCGTTTCGCTGAAGGACGAGTTCGGCCATACGCGCTTAAAGGAAGGCGTCTATACCCCCGGCCAAATCGACGGCAAATGGTCCAGTCAGATCGTGGAAGATTTCATGAAGTGGATTGAGGCGCACCCGGAGAAGTTGACCATGCCCAAGGAAGAACTCAAAAAGCATCTTTAAATGAATGAGCAAATGAAAACGAGAGCAGGCTTCAGCAGGCTGGTCCTGTTCCTGGCGCTCTTCGCCGTGCTGGCAGTTCTGGCGGCGGTCGCGATCCCAAACTTTGTCAAGGCTCGCTCCCCCAGATCAAAGAGTGCCTGCAGCAACAATTTGCGCCAGATCGACGGCGCCAAGGAACAATGGGCCTTGGAAAACAAGAAGAGTGCCGGCACACCCGTCGTCGTCTCAGAGGTTGATACCTACTTCAAAGGCGGAGCGCCCAAGTGTTCGGCTGGCGGCACCTATACCTATGGCGCAGTGGACAAGAATCCACGATGCAGCATGGCGCTTAGTGATCCTGAGGGTCACGTGCTGTGAGTGGCTGATCGGCATACGGCTTAATCCTTAGGCCTTGAGGAACTTGCCACCGAAGAAAGCATCCTTAAATGAATGAGCGAGTGAAAACCAGAGAGGGCTTCAGCAAGCTGGTCCAGTTCCTGGTGCTCTTCGCCGTGCTGGCGCTGCTGGCGGCGGTCGCGATCCCAAACTTTGTCAAGGCCCGCGGGGGCCCGCATCGTGCATACGGTTGCTTTAGTATCTTGCGCCAGATTGACGGCGCCAAGGACCAATGGGCCTTAGAAAACAAGAAGAGCGTCGGCACACCCGTTGTTGCTTCAGAGGTTGATGCCTATATCAAGAGCGGGGCTCCCAAATGTCCGAACGGTGGCACTTACACCTATGGTGCAGTGGGTGAGACTCCAAAATGCAGCATCCCTGGACATACGCTGTGAGTGGCCGATTGGCTGACGGCTAAATCCTTAGCCTTCAAGGAACTTGCCGGCGAAGAAAGCATCTTTAAATGAATGAACCAATGAAAACCAGAGCGGGCTTCAGCAAGGGGTTTCTGGCGATCGTCTTTGTCATACTGCTTATTGGGCTGCCCATAGCCATAGCGTTCCCAAACTTTGTCAAGTACCGCCGCCACGGTGATGATGGCTTCCAGGTATTCCTGAAAAGCCTGCCCATAGCGTTCCCAGACTTTCTCAAGCACCGCGTCACTGCATCGAGGTACTCTTGCATTAGTGTCTTGATCCAGATCCGCAGCGCCAAGGAACAATGGGCTTTGGAAAACAAGAAGAGCGCCGGCACACCCGTTGTCGTCTCGGAGGTTGATGCCTACATGGTGTATGGCGGGAAGCAAAAATGTCCGAATGGTGGCACTTACACCTATGGCGAAGTGGGTAAGGCTCCAAGATGCAGCATCCGTGGACATACGTTGTGAGGGCCGATTGGCTGTCGGCTTAATCCTTAGGCTTCAAGGAACTTGCCGCCGAAGCAGAGGCCACCTTCTCGGCGGTCTTCAATGGGAACGGGACAAAGGCGGTCGTCACATTGCCCGAGGCACTGTCAAAAACCCGCACCTTTCCATCAAAGCCACCCGTGATGATCTGGCTTTTCTGCGGATGAAAAGCGATGGCGAACACGGCGCCTTCATGTCCCTTGAGCGTCGCGGCACGCGTGCCATCGGCGGTCTTATAAACCCGCACTTCTCCGCCGACTGTGCCCAGGGCGATTTGGCTGCCATCTGGGCTGTAAGCAATGGCATAGACCGGGCCGGGCTGGCGCTCGAACTCGCGCACCAGGTTGACGTCATTGTTGGCGGCGGTGCGGCCCTGGTTGTCGGAGATGTGATAGATACGCGCGGTTCCCAGGTCCCCGCCATACGCCACCAAGTCCTCCTTCGGATGCCGCGCGATGCATAACACGCCTTCGATCAATTTGTTGATGTCATCCACGAACTGGCCGTTGGCCACGTTGATCAGTTTCATGGCCCGGTCGCGGCTTCCGGTCAGCAGCCGTTTTCCATCCACCGTGAACAAGGTGCCAAAGACCCAGTCGCTGTGATTGTCAAAGCGCAGCAGCTCTTTGCCGTCGCTGATGTTGATCATCCGCACGGTTTTGTCGGCGCAGCCAAAAGCCACTCGCTCGCCATCGGCCGAAAACGAAATGCCGAAGAGGGAATCGGTCGAAATCTTGTAAGCTTTGACCGGCGCGTTGGAAGTGACGTCCCAGATTTGAATTTCCCCGAACAGCGCCGGCGCACCGCCGCTGGCGGCCAGCCATTGGCCATTCGGCGAGAAGGCCAGCGACTCAATGCGCGGGGATTCCCCGGCCAGACGCGCCACCATTCCCGACCCGTCAGCCTTGTGCAGCAGAACTTCGTGGTAACCTGAAACAGCCAGCAGGTTGCCGTCGGGCGAACAGGCCAGCGCCGAGATGACGGCAGGCACCGTGTAAACGGGAGGCGCGGACAGTCTGAAAGGATTCTGTGTATCCGCCGGAGTATCGTCTTTGGCCCCTTCGGCAATCCAACGCTCGATCAGGGCCACTTCATCCTTGGTCAGAGGATCGCCTTCCTTGGGCATGGACGGCTCTGCGCCGCTGATTTCCTCCACCAACCGGCTGGCTTTTGGGTCTCCGGCTTTGACGATCGGCCCATGTTTTCCGCCCTTTTGCAGCGCAGCAAACGCCGTCAGGTCGAGGTCGCCTTTCAGCTTTCCGGGATGATGGCAACCGTTGCAGCTTCGCTTCCAGAGCGGCGTGATATCGTGGTAATAGCTGACGGGTTTGGCCTCTTCGGCCAAAGCGTTTGACAGGCCAAGAAGCCAGACAAGCGTCGCAAGCGTGCCAAGCTCCGTAGCCGCCGACGTGAGTCGGCGGGTGACCTTGATCCGCCGCGTTCTCGCGACCGCGGCCACAGCCATTTTCTGAGCGAAGGATCTAAGCGAGGAGCGCTTCAAATCCACAGTCAAACTCAGAGCAACGTTCTTTTTCATTTGGTGTCAGCGGCTTTGGATTCCGCGGGCTTGGACTCCGCCACTTTTTGCTCAGCAGCCTCCGCCGGAGCGTTGATGGTCAGTTTGATCTGTTCAGGGCTATGTTTGTAATTCCGTTCGTTGAAGCTGCCCGTTCCCCGGATGGTTAGTTGAAATTCCTTGCCCGCCGAAGCTTTGTCCGTGGCGACAAGCTTCACTATCGCCTCAGCGCTATTGGCAAGGATCTTGTCAATCGTGGCAGTGACACCCTCCGGCACTCCGTCGAGAGCCAAAGCAATTTCGCCATTGAAGCCGGCGCGGCGCTCGGCCTTGACCGTGAACGTCGTTTCGGCGGCGGCTGATTGTGTTCCAGGCGGCAAAGCCGTCACCGTCAAGCGCTTCAAAGCCGTCGAAAGCACAAAAGGCACCTGGCTGACGGCAACGGGAATGGCTGAACTGTACTGGGCGATGGTTTGCCCGTTAACGGTTGTCTCGCCTTTCAGGACGATGAGGCGCGTGCCCACTTCCGAATCCAGCCGGGCTTTGAGGTTGAGCAGGCCCCGGGTTTCAGTGCCTTTCAAAGTGACCGGCTGCAGATCGAAACTTCTCGTGATGGGTTCGCGGCCGGCGGAAAAACCTTCAGCCGATATTTTGATTTCCCCGGTGAAACCATCCTGCCGCTGCGCGATGACTTCGATGGAGGCGGTTTGATCCTGTTCAACCGAAGCCATGAGCGTGGCCGGTTCCAAAGCAAACGGAGACGGCTCGAGCACGGTCAGAAAGGCTTCTTTGACTTTGCGATCGCCGGACAAAGGCTCGGCCCTGCGCTTGACCGGTTTGCCCGCGATCACGCTGGTTGCAGTCAGATGGAGTGGAACGATTCCCAGCGGCGCATCTTTCGCCGCCGACAACAGGATCGTGCCGCTGGCAAGGCCCGACGGAGTCAACAGCAAAGATTCACTGTGCAAACCGGGCGGCAAATCGGCAAAAGCCACCCGCACCATCTCTCCGAACCCGGCCAGGCGGGCCAACTCGCAGCGAATGGGAAGGTGGCCTCCCCGCTGGAGGCGAGGATTGTCCGGCAAAAAGGTCACCTCGAAATCCGGCTGAGGCGAGCGAATGGACAGCCGATAACCGAAATCCTCCCCGCCCCGCTCCAGCAGGTCTTCCACGATCACGACGTACTCTCCGGCGGCGGAGAACTGGTGCTCGATACGCGCATCGGCGCCCAGGGCGTCGTCATTGCGCTGGAGGACATTTCCAATCTCGTCAGTCAAAGTGAGCAAGACATCCAGCGGCGAGCGAAAGCGATTGGCCAGGACCTCGAAAATGAACCGTTGATCCTTATCCGCGTGGAATGTGAAAGCATCATAATCCTTGTCACTTTGAATGCGGCCATTGATGATGGTGGGGAGTTTGATCTCGTCCGCCTGGTCGATGGCGCTGTTCGGCTCCTGCTCCGTGAACTCCGGCAGATCGCTTACCTCGAAGGGAAATGGATTCGAGATGCCGAGGGGCGTGGTGGCGCGAATTTCCTGACGCCCAAGCCGGGCCGAGGGATCCAGCCGAAGGAGCACTTTGGAAACACCCCCCAAGTTTTGGCCTTTGATTTCAATCTCGACGTTGGCCCCGCGCCGCCCGCCGAAAGGAAAGGCCGCCGCAACATAAGGTAACTCCCCGGCAATAAGCCGATAGCGGAAGTCGCCTCCGCCCTGGTAACGAAAGTCGCGAATCTGCAGGACGCACTCCGCGTCTTCAGGCACGATGAAATCAAGCAAAGAATCCAAACCATTCGCGTCTTCGTTGCGGAGCAGTTCCTTCCCGGCCGCGTCCAGAAGCGCGAGCGAGGAATCCAAAGACGACCCGGAGCGCGAAGCGTACACATCCAGAATCAATCGCTGCCCTTTTTTCGCCTTGAACCGGTAATGATCCACTTCGGAGGGAGCATTGATGCGTCCGTTGATGGCGGCCGGCAAAGGGACCGGCTGAGCTTGCTCGACCGATTTGTTCTGGCCGTTATCGCTGACTTCCGGAAGGTGGCTGACCTGGAAGTTAATTGGATTGGAAACACCGGCGGGAGTGACCACGCGCAGCTCTCGTTCCCCCAAAGCAGCGTCGGTCGCAATGCCGAACCTGGTTTCGACTTTCTTGTTGTCTTTTGCCGCCACGCTGGAAATGCCGCCCAAACTGGACTCAACGTTGACGATGGGCTGTGCCGGAGGTGTGACAGCCACAGAGACCCCCTTTTCGCCGCTGACAATGAAGCTGGAGACGCTGTCGAGGTTTTCCCCTGATAGAGTGACTTCGGTTATGACACCGCGCCGCAACCATTCCTGCGAAATAGCCGTGAGTTTGGGAACGGGCTGAGCACTGGCGCTCAAGGCGCTTAACCAGACCAGCAAGAATAGCAGCGGCACGATTGCGGACAGTCTCATCCGAACAGCGCTGGGATTGGCTCCGCCTGGACGAGCTCGCGGGGTTGGCTGAGATGGTTGAGGACAACCGTGTGCGGGTCGATGCCGAACGCATGATACACCGTGGCCAGGATTTGGATCGGATGCACCGGGTTTTCCGCGGGGGACGAACCGGTCGCATCGGATTTGCCGTAGAGCGCGCCCCGCCGAATTCCTGCGCCGGCCATCAGCGCCGTGTAACAATAAGGCCAATGATCGCGGCCATCCGGGGCGTTGCCATTGCCGGACGTGCTGACGCCCAGGCGCGGCGAACGTCCAAACTCGCCGATGGCAACAACCAGCGTCTCCTTCAGCAACCCCCGCTGATCGAGGTCCTCCAGCAACGCCGACAGACCGCTATCCAGTTTGGGACAGTGCAAATTACGAAGCGGGCCGAAGTTGGCCGCGTGCGTGTCCCAGGCGTCCACGGTCGGATCGCCATTGGCCACCGACGGCCAGTTCATCTGCACGAAACGGGTCCCGGCCTCAACCAAACGCCGCGCCAGCAGACAGCCTTGCCCGAAAGTGTGGCGGCCATAACGGTCGCGCACCTTGTCCGGCTCCTGGGAAAGATCAAAGGCGTTGCGCGCCCGGCCGGACAGGATCAGATCGAAGGCCTTTTGATAGTAGCTGTCCAGCGCGTAGCCGGAGACGGCCTTTTCGATTTCGGGCATGGCGCCATTCACTTGATCGAGCAATTTCGCTCGCCGGGCCAACCGCTCTTTGCTGACGTCCTTGCGCAGGGCCAGGTCATCGAGCTTAATTTCCTTGGCCGGGTCCTGGTAGAAATAGTAGGGGTCATAAGCCGGACCGAGGAATCCAGCGGTGCCGCCCTTGCCAATCACGTTGCTCTCCTGGAGCGGACGCGGGAGCATGACAAACGGCAGCATCGAAACGTTGGGCGGCTTGAGGCGCGCGATTTGCGCTCCGGCATGCGGGAAATCATTCGGGGACGGCGGCTCCAGTTGACCGGAGGGCGAGACGCGGTCCGGAGTGTAACCGGTCATCATCTGGTAAATAGCGGCCGTGTGATTGAACAATCCGGCCGGGGTATAGCTGACCGAGCGAATGAGCGTGGCCTTATCCATTTGCTGGGCCAGCAACGGCATGACTTCGGACAGCCATATTCCGGGGACATTCGTTTTGATCGACTTGAATTCGCCGCGAATATTGGAGGGCGCATCCGGCTTCGGGTCCCAGATGTCAATATGGCTGGGGCCGCCTTGCAGAAAGAGGAGTATCACCGACTGGGCTTGGCCCCAGCCATTCTTGGGCTTGGAGGCATCCGGTGTTTCGTTGGCCAAGGCTTGGAGCCGGAGGACATCGCCCAGCGTCAGACCGAATAGTCCGGCGCCGCCGACACGCAGGAATTCGCGGCGACTAAAACCGTCGCAAGTGCTGCCGGGTTTTCCAGGTATGGATAACATAGATTTACTCCTTAACTCTGATGGGTTTTCGATTGAGCATGACCACTTAGCGGTTAAACAAAAAGGCCGGGCTGTTGAGCAAGGCCCAGGTTAAATCCTGGGCCGTTTCCAGGCGTGAAGCGCCGGCCGAAAAATCAACCAGCGTCATTTCCTTTTCGGTGGGAGGCCGGCTCAAGCAGGAGAGGTAAATCTCTTCGATCACTTTCTTGTCATCCTTTTCGGCATCCACCAACTTCTTGATCCGGCCGTCCGGTTCCATGACCGCTTCGCCGATAGTATCGCCGTTGATCAGGTTGATGGCGTGGGAGAGAGAAAGGTTGCTGGATCGTTCGCATTCGCAGGCGGACTGGCGCTTGGGCCGGCCGAAGAGAGAAAGGAAATCATCGCCCGAAACCATTCCATCCGGCAGTTCCACGGCCCGCGTGCCGGCAGGCAAAGGGCCAAACTTCGCACGATGGCCCGTGGCCACTGCCACGGCATCGACCATTTGCTCGGCGCTCAGCCGCCGCGGCAGGGCATGCGAGAAATTGATCGCATCATCTTCGTTCCACTTGTTTTTGGAGATGGAGAGCTGGTAGGTGCGCGACTGGCAGATGGCGCGCAGGAGCTTCCGGGTGTCGAATCCGCTCTCCACAAAATCCCGCGTCAACGCCTCCAGCAAAGCCGGGTTGCTGGGCGGATTGCCGGCGCGGATGTCATCCACCGGATCGATGATGCCGCGGCCAAAGAAATAACTCCAAACGCGATTGGCCCGCGATTTGGCAAACAAAGGGTTCTCCTTGGAAACCAGCCAGTCCACCAGGGCCTCCCGGCGGTCCTGATCCGAAGCGGTTTCTTTGGCCTGGCCGAACGGCACGTGGGGATTCATGACGTGCCCGGTCTTCAGGTGCTTGACTTCGCCGCCGTCATAGTTGCGATAGACAATTTCATCGCCGCTGACCGTCGTTTGGTCGCCGGTGAAGTTCCGAATGACTTCCTTGCCGATGGTCCCGCGTTTGATGGCGATCTGGGCAAAGTAAGCGCCAAATTCATAATATTGGTTTTGCGTCCACCGCTCGAAGGGATGGTCATGGCACTTGTTGCAGTTGAAGCGCGTGCCCAAGAAAGTCTGGCTGACGTCCTCGGTGATTTTACCGGGCTCGCGCAGCACGCGGTAATAATTCACGGCCGGGTTTTGATAGGCGCTGCCCTGGGCGGTCAGCAACTCGCGGACAAACTTGTCATAAGGTTTGTTTTGCTCGACGGAGCGCTGAATCCAATTCCGAAAGACCCAGACGCCCTTTTGGCCGAGGCTCTCGCTGTTGCATTGCAGCAGGTCGGCCCATTTGTTGGCCCAATATTCCACGTAATCTTTACTGCCGAGCAGCTCGTCGATGAGCCGATCGCGTTTCTCCTTGCTCGGAGCGGCGTCTGCCAGGAAGGCGCGCACTCTTTCCGGTTTTGGCGGAAGCCCGGTCAGATCGAGAGAAACACGCCGGATGAATTCTGCATCCGTGCAAAGGTCCGACGGCACGATTTTCATCTTCTTCAACTTGGCATTGACGTGCTGGTCAATGTAGTTGTATTCCGGCACGTCCGCCCAAGCGAAGCCGGTCCGGTCGCCCATGACGGTGATTCCTTTGGCGGCATAATTCCCTTCGTATCGAACCAAGACCGCAGCTTCCCCGCGCCGCTTGCTGATGACCAAGCCGTTCTTAATGTCAGCGACGTCGCCATTGCTGCTCGTGATGACCGCTTCGCGGGTCACCTCCCGAACGCTGCCATCCGGGTAATGGGCGAGGACGAGGATTTGTTGGTTCATCCCGGGCAAACTCAACGTGACTTCGGAGGGCAACACCTCCAGTTTGTTGGCGCGGCCGATGGCCGTCTCTTCAGGCCGGGTGCCTTCCGCGATCCATTGTCGAAGAAGCTGATGCTCCCGCGAGCCGGGCTTGATCGCTTGCCGGCCCTCGTGAGGCACCTCGGCGGTCGGTTTCAGCAACAGGAGGCTTTCCTCCACATTGACGCGGTTGAAGCGGCGGCCCGAAATATCATTGATGAGCGCTTGGTAATCAAAGTCGGGGTCGTATCCCCGCAGCGACAGTTTGAAGCCGTTCTTGCCTTTGGCCGAGCCATGGCACGTGCCGGCGTTGCAGCCGGACTTGCTCAGGAGAGGCAAGACATCGCGCACAAAGCGCACCGGCGGCATTTCGGCGTTGAGGACTTTGACGGGCAACCGCGCTTCCAGGCCGGCCGCGGAGACCGTGACTTCGCCTTCGCCTTTGCCCTTGGGTTGAACGTATCCATCGGAAGTCGTTGCAACCGAGGGGGAGGCCGATTTCAAAATGGCTTCCGACGTCAGATCGATCTTCTCGCCGGAGGCCGTTTCGCCCCAGACCAGGACGCGCCGCGCATCACGGCCATCCTCCAAAATCAGCGAGGCCGGCTCCAATTGAAGAGTGCGGATGACGGGCAAGGGAGGCTTGGGAACAGCGGCTTCGCTGGACTTTGGCACATTCCCGGCCGCCGCGTTGAAGAAACAAAGGCCGGCGCTGGCAAACAAACTTAAACCCGCGTTCAGGCAGTAATTCATGGTTCGGTTCTCAATCTGCTTTGCATTTGTTGCTCAAGGGTGCGCCAAAAACTGTACTCACATTTTGCTAGCCTGCAAGGACATTCCGATGGCCTTAGCCGGCATGTGTTCAGTCTGGATTGGGGAGCGCGCGCGTCTCGCGTGCTCTGGTCAGCGTCCCGCTGACCAGTTCACGCGCTGCAGCTCGGTTCACTATTTGGTGACGGGTCATCCGGCGCAGAGGTCCTCGGCGAGACGCCAAGGACAGCAGCCGAGACGGCCGCGCTCCCCTCTTTCAACTGCATACATGCGGGTTTGGCTCTGCGCCTCAGAAAACTCCGAAAAGAATCTCTTGCCATTTATGGAGATTAGATAACTTCGCGCCCTAGTCGGAGGGGAGATTTGACACTCTTCCGCACTTAGCTAAACTTAGTTCATGATTACCGTGAACACGCATGAGGCCAAGACAACGCTCTCGACCTTGCTGGCTGCCGTCGAAGAAAAGGGCGAAAACGTGATTATCTGCCGCAACGGCAAACCGGTCGCCCGACTGATCCCCGCCAGCGCGGGTCAAGTCGATCATTTTCGCACCGATCCGCGACTGGCCGGGAAATTCCTGGAGGATCCCGTCGCCGGGGTGCCGGAGGAGGCCTGGCCGGAGGAAAACCGATGATCCTTCTGGATGCTTGCACCTTGCTTTGGCTGGCCGTCGCCTCGGATCGGCTGAGCCCCGCGGCCAGGAAGGGCATTGCCGCGGCGGGCGAGTTTGTTTATGTGTCGGCCATCTCGGCGTGGGAGATTGCCTGGATTCTCGGTTTCGGAAGCCAGGGGCAAAGAACCGGAAGCCAATGGAGACATGCATGGGAAAGGCTGAATTCAAGCCATTGCCGAAGGCCGATTCAAATCCTGATTTGGCGGATAGCTGCGGGTAACGACGGGCACAAATCAGAAATTAGAAAGCATAGATTGTTTTGCTCGCCGTCTCGCGCGACGTTTGGCACATTAAACCCATGAACGCAACACTGGCTGCGTCATCAACTCATGCGACCGCCCGCTGGCACGAGCTCATTGCGCTGCCGCCTCACCGCGACGCGGCGGAGGCGTTCGACGCCGCCATCGAGGCGCTCATTCGTGACTTCGGCGCGGAAGTAATCTGGGTTTTCGGCTCCTGCGCACGCGGCTGTCCTACGCGGCACAGCGACGTGGACTTTTTGATCATTCGTTCGCCCAAACCGGATTGTCCCCGTCCTGCTACCGCAGCCAGATTGTGTCTGGCTCGGCTGCCTTATTTCCTTCCCCACGACATCATCGTGCTCACGCCGACAGAGTGGGAACAGCGCTGCCGCCGGCCGACCGGCGTGTACCAGGAGGTTGCCACAGCGGGCATTCGCGTCTATGCGCGGTGACGCCCAGAACCCGGCTGACTGGCTTGCGTACGCGCGGCGCGATTTGGCCAAGGCCAAGTCGGATCTCGACGCCGGTGAAGTCCCCTATGCTCTGACGTGGCTGCAGCAGGCGGCGGAAAAGGCGCTGAAGAGCTGGCTGATTGCCCGAGGTTGGAACCTGGTCAAGACCCACGATGTGGCCAGCCTGGCCCGAGCCGCCATTCAAAGAGGTGCCGACGTAAGCTGGTTCCTGCCAACGGCTTCCGCCGTCACGGAAGAATACTTTGCCGAACGTTACCCCGGCGATTTCGATCCGCCGCCGACCCATGAAGAAGCCCGGCGGTTTCTGGCCGACGTCCAGACGTTGTTCGCGCAATTGCATCCCAATACGGGCCCCAATCCAAAATGATCTGGTGCTGGCCGAGTTGAGAGTGGGGACCGGAGAACGCCCCGAATCAGTCGCGGCCGATTCTCCTGCCGCGAGGCAAGTCGAACTCGACCGTTCCGGAAGCTCAGCAGCAACGGAACCGTCATGGCTCACTCGCCCGCCGAAGGGCGCCACGCTGCGCCGGATTGCAGATGGCAGACACTTTAAGTTGAGTCGCGCTGGCCTCTGGTCTAAGGTTGTGCCATGATCCGAGGCCGTTATGAAAACACCCTTGAGGGTTTTGATTGTTGAGGATGCGGAATTTGACGCCCAGGTCTTGGTCTGCCACCTGCGCAACGGCGATTATGATCCGCTTTGCGAACGCGTGGAAACAGCCGATCAGTTGCACGCCGCGCTGGAAAACAAGTCCTGGGATATCATCCTGGCCGACTACAATCTGCCGAACTTCAGCGCCCTCGAGGCGTTGAAGATTCTGCAAGCGCACCGTCTTGACGTGCCGTTCATCATTGTCTCGGGCGGTATCGGCGAGGACACGGCGGTGGCGGCCATGAAAGCGGGCGCTCATGATTACGTCATGAAAGGCAACCTGCCCCGGCTGATTCCGGCGGTGGACCGCGAATTGCGCGAAGCCTCCAACCGAGCCGCGAAAAGAAAGGCCACGGAAGCCTTGCGTGAAAGCGAGTTGCGCTACCGGCTCCTGTGGGAAACAGCAACCGATGCCGTGATTCTGATTGATACGGAGAGCAAGATTCATTTCGCCAACCCGGCCGTTGAAAAAGTTTTCGGCTACACGCCGCCGGAAGTCATCAATTGTCCGCTCGCCCTTTTGCAGCCCGAGCGCCTCCGGGCCGTGCACCGAGAGAGTCTGAGGCAATACTTGACCACGGGGGTCAGACACTTGAATTGGCGGGCCTACGAGACGATTGGCCTCTGCAAGAATGGCCGCGAAATTCCGATTGAAGTTGCCTTCAGCGACATGGAACTGCAGGGCCAGCGCTGGTTTGTCGGCTTCATCCGCGATATTACGGATCGAAAGAAAGCGGAACAAGTCCTGCGCGAAAACCAGGAACAGTTCCGCATCGCGCACGACATTCAACAGCATCTCTTCCCCAAATCGGCGCCGGCCCTGCCGGGATTGGACATCGCCGGCGCTTCCTGTCCGGCGGAAGCCACGGGCGGTGATTACTTCGATTATCTGCCCATGCGGCAGGATTGCCTCGGCGCGGTGATCGGCGATGTGACCGGGCACGGCGTCGGTCCGGCGCTGCTCATGGCCGAAACCCGCGCCTATCTGCGCATCCTGGCCAAGAATCGCGATGATCCCGGCGAAATTCTGACCCGGGCCAACGTGGTTCTGGCTGAGGATGTGGGCTACGAACGGTTTGTCACCTTGTTACTGGCCAAGGTGGATGCCCAATCGAAGGTTTTGACCTATGCCAACGCCGGCCATACGGCGGGTTATATCTTGAATCCTGCCGGACAGGTGAAGGCGTCCCTCAAACGCACCGGCATGCCGCTGGGCCTCAAGCCGGACAGCCAATACACGGCCTCCGCGCCCATGCAGTTGGAGCCAGGTGAAATCGTTCTCCTGCTCACGGATGGCTTTGAAGAAGCGCTGGCGCCCGATGAAACCTTTTTCGGCATCGACCGCGTTCTGAAGGTGATGTGCGACCACCGCGACCAGCCCGCACCGAAAATCGTGCAGTCTCTTTATGACGCTGTCAGCCATTTCACGCAGGGCCTGCCTCAAGCCGATGATTTGACAGTCATCGTTATAAAACTGGCCAGGACCGGGGAGGCTTAGTCCGGCAGGAAAACCTCCGGCTCTGCCGGAGTAGTTGGCCATGGACGGAGTGCGCCCTGACTACTTCCAGCCCATTTCGGCGAGGCGCAATTTTTCAGGGTAACCTGGAGCGTTTTGAGGGCATTTTATTTCCTGCAAAAGGAGTTGAATTCGACCGGTCTCTTCCTACTATGACCATCGAGCCTGGGTTTCTGCCTGGCCTCGGTCGGGGCGTAGCGTAGCTTGGTAGCGCGTCTGAATGGGGTTCAGAAGGTCGTGAGTTCAAATCTCACCGCCCCGACCAGTTCGATATTCAAGAAAAGGTCTGTTTCTTCGGGGGCCTTGATCGCCATATCCCGGCCAGAAAACTCCCAATCACAGAATGAAACGTGGCCGAGATGGCGCACGGCACCGCCGTTAACGGATCGCCAAAATGCTTTTTCGCCAGCACCACTCCCAGGCCGGAATTCTGCATGCCCACCTCGATCGAAATGGTGCGGCAGATTATCTGATCGTAACCCAGAAGACGCGCGAACGCGTAGCCGAGGTAAAACCCGCCGGCATGCAGCAAGAAGACCGCTAGGAGCAGCAGTCCGCCGGACTTTTTGACCGCCTCGGCGCTTTGCCCGACCACGCTCGCGCAAATCAAAGCAATCGTCACTACAGAAACCAGGGGCGCAATCGGCAGCACTGCTTTCACCAGTCGCGGGGAAAAATGATGCAGAGCGAGTCCGGCCAAAACCGGCAGCAACACCACTTGCACCGTGCTGAGGAAGAGCGCCCAAGCATCCACCGGCACGAGAGTCCCCGCCAGCCACTTGGTCAAAAGCGGCGTCATGACGATGGCCCCAAAGGTGGAACACATCGTCATCAGAACTGAGAGCGCCACGTGAGCCCGGGCGATATAGGTGACCACGTTGGAAGCGGTGCCACCAGGACAGCATGCCACCAGGATGAGGCCCACTGCAAACGGCGTGGGCAGTTGGAGCGCATAGGCAATCGACCAGCCCAAAAACGGCATGATGAAATATTGCGCAGCAAAACCGGCTGCCACAGCCCGCGGCATTTTCAGGACGCCTTTGAAATCATCCACGCTCAAGGTGATCCCCATTCCGAGCATGATGACCGCCAGACCCCAAACGATCTCGCGGCTGCCAAACCAGGTGAAGAGCGGCGGATGAATCAAAGCCAGCAAGCCGGCCAGGAGTACCCAAAGCGGAAAAAGGTTCGTCAGGAGGTTCAGCCAGCGCGTCATGACAAAGCTGTTGCAGCAGGATAGGGGCGAGCGGAAAAGCCGGTTTCGACCTCACTTCACCCAGCCCTGATAACGGCCCATCCAGTAAGGCAGGAGAAAAAACGCGCCGTCATCTTCCGAATGGCCCGCGCCCCCTCCATCAGGGCGATACGGATTGCCATTCCACTTGCTGACCGGGCGCTCATCGGGCGCGAGCACTTCCGCCAACTGGGTCCTGTCAAAGCGGTCCTTCTCCGCCAGCAACTTGATATCAAGCCGATGGGAATTGCGCACCGCCCATTCGATCAGGTCCATGGGAATTCGTTCCAGCGTGCGCCGGGATTCTTCCTGGATTTGACGCGTCATCCGGCCGGCGCCGCTGGCCGCTGAAATATAATTCCACAGGGGATTCATATCGGACCGGACCTGGCTCCAGGTGAACCGCAATCCGTCCAGATAAATCCGGCGCAGCTTGGAATCCTTTTCGTACTGGAGCAGCGGCTGGTAGGAAAGGTAGGCGAGTTCGTCATCCGAAAAGTTTATTTCCCCGCCGCCGGGCCAGCGCCGATACAGCCGCATCTGCCCGGCGTAACCGCGCTGAATCCTGTCGAGGTATGCTTCTTGGTACTTGCGCTCGCCCGTAATATGAAAGGCGGTTTTCAGGAAGGAAAGCAGCTCCAGGGAGCGCAAAGCCGATTCATACTTCCCTTCTTCAGTCTGGAAATACCGCTCCGACCATTGGCCCCAGCGAGTCGGTTGGCCGTCCAGGTCGATTAAATCGTAATCATTCCGGATCAAATGATCGGTGATCCGGGCCACGACCGGGCTGATCTCCCTCTTCTCTTCGGGCGTGGCCACCAAATCATAGTAGAGCGCGTATCCAAAATAGTGGCCGACGATTTCGTCCGAACTGGTGTCGCCCTTCCAAAGCCATTGGCCATCCGGCGTCAGATGCCACTCTCCGCTCCCTGGAGGGGGTTCTTCCCGCGAGAGGAAGGATCGAGCCGGAAAGCCGGGAATCCCGGTGATTTCCTCCAGCCGCATCAGCAACCGGACAGAACGGCGCGCCTTCTCGCGCGCGTCCGGGCTTTTCGTGACGGCATAGCGGTACGCTTCCGCCCCCAGATACATGGCCGTCCAAAGGCCGTCATTGTCGCTGGATGATTTGACATGGGTGGTGAGATCGCCGGCGACGCGCAGGGACGAATCGGCGACCATGCCATGCCGGACGTGGCGCTGTTCGATTCGCTCCTCGAAGAGCTGGGCCTTTTGCGCGAGGTCCATCGGCCGCCATTCGAGGAGCGACACGCCCAACCGTGTTCGAATCCAGACCTTCTTGTGTGAACCGGTTTCATCCACCCAGATATTGAGAATGTCGTTGTCAAGCAGCCAGCGCCGGCCGGCGAAATACTGCCAGCGGTCCCAACGATGCGCGGCGCGCCGATCAAACCGGGCTGCGCCTTGCTGGCTCCCCAGCCAGACGGCTCCGGATCTTTCGTGCGCATAGATTTGCAGGCCTTCCACCGGGCCGCGGTCGGCCTCTGTCCAGGCTTCGGTCTTTGGCTCCTGCAGCAGCGCGGCTGGGACGGCCGGGTTCCGTTCCGTAAAATGGGTGGCGAATTTCTGCGTCTGGGCTAGGCTGGGGGAAAGAATAAGGGTCAGCAGCAACAGGAAGATGACATTGAATGGGCGCATAACGGTTTCAGCCTAAGGGTTTGTCACAGTTTGGCAAGATTTGAGGTCCGCTGCTGTCAAAATGCTCCCTGGACAAATCCTTAAACATTCTCCACCCTTCCTTCCACACCAATATGACGACAAACCTGTCGGGCACGTAAATGTTAGGCCGCTTATGCGCGTGCGTCGCTCAGTCATTTGGTTTGCCGCTGCAAGCGTGGGATTGTTGCTACTGGTTTCCTTTTCGCTGCCATCAGGTCCGAGTCGGCAGCCAGTTCCACCCAAAGTAACAGTGCAGGGACTTTCCCGCCCTGACGCGGAGTTCTTGTACGGTAACGCGCGTTTTGTGCTTCGCAGAATGTATTGGGACGCACTTCGGAAGCTTGAGTTCAAGGAGGCGTGGTTCAGATTTCAGGATGCTCGCTATTCCGATATTCAGCGCCTCACGAGAAATCCGGACGGCTCGGCGAGTATCATCGTGATGCACAGTTGGCCAGGGAAACCGGCGTACAGTCGTGACATGCGGACGACGGGGAATTGGTCGTGGACGGGGACACAATGAGTTGGTCGCGGCCTAACACCGAACAGCCGCCAGCCGCGGCGCGAGCCGATGCGCCCCGGGTGTCGAGCGCCGGATTGTCTGCTGGCGTTTTTGGGTTGGAGGCGGCTGTCGGTGAGCTTTGTCGTTGGCGCCAGCGCACGCATGAGTACTTCCGAGTCATTACTTCAGTCTGAGGGTCAAAGGCCGGCCAAAAGGCCACGCCGCAGAGTCATTATTCGCGTCGTAGTTGTGGTCGGAGCGGTTCTCATCTCACTGCGACTACTCGGCCTCCTTCATCCTTTCTCGGTGCAGGCCGGGTCGATGACGCCCGCCATCTCCCGTGGGGACCATTTCATCATGGAGAGATTCACTTTTCTGCTGCGGCACCCCCGGCGAGGCGACATCATCGTGTTAAAGACGGACGGCATCGCGTCGCTTCGAGCGGGCGGCATCTACATTAAGCGTGTCGCCGGCTTGCCGGGCGACCGCTTGCGCATTGCAGGCGGCAAGCTCTACGTCAATGACGCACCCGTTGCTCTTAAAAATCAGGCCGGGGAGATTCACTACGTTGCTGTGCCCGGTGCGCGCTTTTTGACTTCGAGCGCAGAAATCCTGACTGTTCCGGACGGTCACTATTTTGTCTTGGGCGATAATTCAGCCGACAGCGTGGACAGCCGAACGTGGGGGTGTGTTCCGGCCAAGAACATCATGGGGCGTGCTTCATTCCGCTATTGGCCGCTCGCCAGGATTGGAGGCGTGAGATGATGCCGCCTGGCCCCTACCAAGCCCGCGCGGTCAAGAGATAAAAGTCCTCTGTGGCGGAAGTTTTCCTTTCCGCGGCTCGTCCTCCGAACGGGAACGCCGACTTGCCTGCCGGCAGGCAGGGCGAGGTGCGTTGCTGGCGGTGCGTTGCTTGACTGGCGGAAGCTCTCCACTACACTCCCCGCATGATTTGTCATTTCCCAGCGCTGGGTAACGGTTTTGCAGGCTTGTTAGCGTGAATTCATCATGAAGAAGCCCTCCTTGCTCATTATTTTTCTCACGGTTTTCATCGATCTGATCGGATTCGGGATCGTGTTGCCGCTGCTGCCGATTTACAGCCGGGACTTTGGGGCCAGCGGCTTGATGATCGGCGTCATCATGGCCTCCTTTTCCGCCATGCAGTTCCTCTTCGCGCCGGCGTGGGGGCGGCTGTCCGATCGCATTGGCCGGCGGCCGGTCTTGCTCGTGAGCACGGCGGGAGCCGCCGCCTCTTATGTGGTCTTCGCCATCGGTTCGAGTTTGACTGGAACCACCGCTTTGCTGGTGTTGTTGGGGTCGCGGATGTTGGCGGGAATTTGCGGCGCGAACATCACCGTGGCGCAAGCTTACATCGCTGATGTCACTCCGGCGGCCGAGCGCTCCAAGAAGATGGGCTTAATCGGGATGGCCTTTGGACTGGGCTTCATATTTGGACCGGCCCTGGCCGGCTTCAGTATCAAATGGTTCGGCCACACAGGGCCTGGATGGGTGGCCAGCGTGCTGTGCGCGGGGAATTTTATCCTGGCTTTGGCCATATTGCCGGAGAGCTGGAAGCCCACTTCCGAGCACGTGGCGCCACGGCCGCATTTCGAACAATGGGCGCACACCCTGAGCCAGCCGGCGGTCGGATTTCTCATTGTCGTGTTTTTTCTGGCCACATTTTGTTTCGCGTGCTTTGAAACAACGCTGGGGCTGATGGTCCAGCAGAATTTCCAGCTCGACACCCGGCGGGCGGACGATGCCAAGACCATCGCCATTTTATTCGCCTATTGCGGCATCGTGGGAGCATTCATCCAGGGAGGGCCCATCGGACGGCTGGTGAAAAAGTTCGGAGAACAAAAACTCATTGCGCTGAGCCTGTTGCTGGTGGCGGTGAGCCTGGCTCCGATTCCCTTCATTCAGGGACACATCGTGCTGTCCTGGCGGGTATTGCTGCACGCGGACGGGCGACCGTGGCTGGCCTTGCTGGGAGTGCTGGCTTTGTTGTCCATCGGTTCCGGACTCACGCGCCCGCCGCTCTTCGGCTTGCTCTCCATGCTGACACCGGCGCACGAGCAAGGCGCCACGATTGGCGTCGCGCAAAGTGCCGGCAGTCTGGCGCGCATTCTGGGGCCGATTTTTGCCGGCTGCGTCTTTCAATTTCATCCGTCGCTGCCCTACCTGGCATGCGCCGGCATTTCGCTGGCGGCGGGCATTGCCGCCTGGCAATACCTGTGCCGGTCGGACCTGCCTGTGGCTGCAGCCAAAATGCAGAAAGCCGGCTAACCATAGGCGATGCAACCGGTCGGAGAGAGAATGCCCCGAGGCAAGTCTTCGCGCCTTGCGCCGCTAAACCCGTTCAGGGCGGTAGGGCGCGTCACTCCGTGCATGCCGTCCGGGTGGCCAGGCTCGATCTTGCGGCGCGCACGG
>CAYIIH010000135.1:0-19884 GCA_964363225.1 uncultured Verrucomicrobiota bacterium
TCACGTGAGCGGGGCGACACATTCAAAAATGAGACCGAGACCTTCACCTGTGAGTTTCAATCCGCGCCCCGCTCACGTGAGCGGGGCGACTACGGCCTTGCCTTCCGGCTGAGCCACAACGACTTTGTAAGGCGTTTCCGCTGACCTGCCAAGCTCTCCCGCACACAGGAACGCTGATTTGTCAAAGAACGATTGGAAGTCTTTACTGCCATTACGTTTGCGACCGAGCGCGAAAACCCCGGCTTTTGGCCGGCGCTTGGGGTTCGCGGACTGCGCAACGACGATTTCAGATTTGGAATTGGTGATTCGAGATTCACAGGATGAGCGGCTCAGTCAAGTCCACCGGTTTGTTCACGCCGTGGTGTTCCGTGCGCAGAACGGCTTTCTCGTCGAGGAAATAGAAACGGAGTGAGTCCTCGTCGTCCTTGATCTCCTGAAGCAATCGAGCGCGCAATAGTACCCATTCCTTCTGGCCGACCTGGCACTCGAAGACCGATTTTTGCACGCGGGTGCCATAATCTTCGCAAGCTTGAGCGACGCGCCGGAGGCGCCGCCGGCCGGCCTTTTCTACCGTGGAAACATCGTAAGTGACCAGGACGAGCATGGGATTCGTTAAATGCGTTACATCGTTGAATCGTTCAATCGGCAGCTACTTCGGTACCAGCGGCACGTAATCCGCGATGTCGCCGCGCAGATGCCGCGCCAGCAGGCGCGCCTGGATGAAGGGCATTTGCGCCAAGCGAAGGTTTTGCTCCAGGAGCGGATGGGTCAGGTTCTCCTGCTTGCGTTCCTGATAGGCCTTGATGACGAGTTTGCGGCCGGCCTCGGTGAATTCGACCGCTCCGCCCTCGCGGGTGCGGAAGTCATCCGGGCCAATCTGCTGGCGGTTGATGAGGGTGATGGCCAGCCGGTCGGCCAGCCACGGGCGGAATTCCTCCATCAGATCGAGAGCCAACGCGGGGCGGTTGGGCCGTTCGGCGTGCAGGAAACCAACAAAGGGATCGAGGCCGCTGCTGGTGAGCGCGGCGATGCAATCGTGGCGCACCAGGGCGTAAAGGAAACTGAGCAGGCAGTTGATGCGGTCGCGCGGCGGGCGGCGGCTGCGGGTGGTGAAGGTGAACTGGTCGCGCTGTTGTTTGAGGAGAAAGCTGAACACGCCGAAATAGGTGACGGCGCCCATGCCTTCAGCCCCGCGCAATTGATCGAGCGCGCCGGGCTCGCGCAATTCCTCAGGCGTCCAGCGCCCGAGGTCTTGAATCTGGCGGGCCAGCGCGCCGGCGGCCTCTTCAATTTGAGATTTGAGATTTGAAATTTCAGATTCGCGCGCGCCGCGCAGCAAGGAGTTGCGGCTGTTCTGCAGTTTGCCGGCGATGATTTGCCGGGCGAGGGCGGCGCACCTGGCCGGATCATCCGCGGCGCGGAATTGGGCGCGTCGCAGGGTGACGCTGGTGTCCGCCACGCCGGTCAGGCGCGCCTGCAAATAACCCCACTCGCTGAGGAAATGCACGGCCACGCCGTGTTCCCAGCACAAATCCAGCGCGGGCGGCGTGATCGTGACCTGGCCGAAGGCGCAGAGGGATTCGAGATGATGAATGGGGATGGAAACCTTGCGCCAGTCCGAGGCCTTGTCCCTCGTGCGGTCCTCGGGGGGCAGGTCGGCCGGATAAACCGGCACTTCCACCTGCAACGTCAAATGGTCGCGGTTGACGAACGTGCCGTTGGTCGTCAGGTAGAGCGTGTTTTGGATGATCTCCGGCATTTGTAATTTGACATTTCAGATTTGAGATTTCAGAGGAGGCCGCGCTCTTCGGCATCGCGGCGGAGCGGATGGCCCGGCGGGAGGTTGCGCAGGAGTTGCTTTTGCATGGCGGCGGCTTTCTTTTGCTGTTCGGTTTGCTGCCGCACCGTTTCGTTCAAGTGGCGCTGGCCCTTGATTTCTGAGTTTTGCAGCGAGTCGGCCCAGCCGCGCAACTGGCGCGAGCAGGACTCCGCGGTGGATTTGAGATTTGAGATTTCAAATCCGCCCGCCAGGCGGCCTTGCGGGCGCGCCGCTCCTTGAGGCAGAGCATGGAGCGCACTTCGCCCGCCGAGCCGCGCGCGATGTAGATGAACTGGAGCAGTTCATTCGTTGTGCCCCGCTCGAAACCCTCGGCGATGTTGTTGGAGACGGACAGCGCGGCGCGGTCCAGTTGATCGCGAAACCCGCGGCTGGCGCGGAAAGCCTCATTTTCCAGCAGGTCTTCGGTGGTTTCGTAGAGTTCGGCGGCTTTCTGCCACACGGGCAGGTCTTCAAAACGTTCGTAGGTCATCGGTTGGTTGGGGGTTGAGGTTGGTTGGGATTTGAAATTTGAGATTTCAGATTTCAAACAGCCGGCGGGCCAGTTGCGCGGCCCGGCTGTCCGCAGCCGTGGCCTTGGGCAGGCAGATTTCAAACAGCGAGCATTCTTCGCAGGCGGGCTTGAAGACCGCTGCAGGCAGCGGTGCAATTTGAGATTTGAGATCTGAAATTTGAGATTCGCGCAGCAGCGCATGAAGTTCGGCGACGGCGGCTTCGGTGCGCTGGCGCAGTTCCAGCGTGAACTCGACTTCGCGGCGGCGCTTGCTGTCGGCATGGAAGACGGCGCCGCGTGGGATGGAGAGGTGGAACATTTCCTCCAGACACAACGCCTGGGCGCAGAGCTGTACGTCGTCGTTTTCCCACTGGCGACGCTTGCCGAGTTTGAATTCGACGGGGCGCAAGGCGGCGATGCCGCCCGATTTGAGATCTGAGATCTGAGATTTCAAATTCGTGGAAGGCGAACGGAGTTCGACTTCCACGACATCGCACTTGCCGTTCAAGCCGAGGCGTTCCGAGAACACCGGCAAGGCGCGAAGCAACGTCACACCTTTGGCGACTTCATAGCCGGGCAGGTCCGCGTGCTCGTGGACGATGTCGCCGCGCGCGGTGTGCACGTTGGCCTCGCGCCATCCCTCGACGACCTTCAACGCCGCCCGGCGCGGACAGTAAAGGTAGTCGTTGAGGAGCGAGAGGGGCAGCGCATCGTTGGACATCGTTCACTCTCCTGCGGGAACCTGCGGGAACCCGCGTGCGGCGTGCCAGAACCGGACGATTTCGATTTGCTCCCGGTCGCGGCGCAAGCGGTGGATGATGCGATAGGAACGGCAGACGACTTCCCGGAGGTCGGGGCGCTTGAACTCCGGCACGACCCGGCCCATTTCCGGGAACTGGGCCAGGCCCTCGGCGCGCACGATCAATTCGTACCCCACGCGGGCGGCCGCGTCCGCGTTCTGGAGGGCGATGAAGCGCACGATGCTCTCGAGATCGGCCCGCGCGGAGGGCGCAATGATTATTTTCCAGCCCATTCAGCGATCTTCGATTTAACGTCCTCGATCGGGATGCCCTCGCCTCGGTCCAATTCCGCCAGGCCCTGCTCCACCGCCTGACGGAATTCCAGTTCGCTGATGGCGTCCACGAGCGTGGCGTCCGGCGGCAGTTTTTCCGCCACTTCCAGGAGAATTTCTTTGGTGCTCATACGTTTTGTCTATAAATCAAACTGCTGACGCCTGCCAGCCTGCATTTGGCCCGTGTCACGGGCTGGCGCGGACAGTAAAGGAAGTCGTTGAGGAGCGAGAGCGGCAACGGCTCCCGCTCCTCCCCGTGTTCGATTGGCGATCTCAGACTTTCCATTGCGTTCACAGAACTCCGATCCCAGCGGACGGCACTTCCACCGCCCCAGCGGGCCAGAGGCGCCGCGCTACCCACCGGCGCCCGGCCCGGTGGGGGCTTGCCGGCTACAGTTTCAGTTCCGTCACCAGGCCGGGCTTCGATTTGAGGGCGAGCCACGCGATGGGCTTGAACTTCTTCAGCCACTTGTCCAGCGCGGCAAACGCGGTGTTGCGCTCTTTCGTGGCCTGAACGGCGGCGCCCGCGGCGGTCTCGTGCGCGCTGTCGGCCGACTCGAATGCGTCCACCATAGCCAGGTCCGCGTCCAGCGTCGCGGCGGGATAGCCATACTTGGCCATTTCTGCGGCATAGGGCGCGGTTTTGGCGGCCTTGTAAGCATTGCGGGCGGCGGTGATGAACTTCTGCGTGTCGCCCGGCACCCGCCCGGTCGCGCCCAACGCCGTCCAATCCGGCTTCGCCAGCACTGTCGTCACCGTCTCGCGGAAATCGGCGAAGGTTTCGCGCACCTTGGGTTCGAGCGCGCCGACCGCCTCACTGGCGCTGCGCTGGCGCGATATGGCCGTCTGGCGGGCGCTGAAGCCCGCATCCGCCGCCGTGTGCTGGGCCTTGCCTTCGGCCAGCTCGGCCGCGGCGTAACCGCGGACCGCCAGCAATGTGCGGATTTCCTCGCTGCCTGCAATCTTCGCGAACATCTGGCCCGCTTCGGTGATGTCATTGGCCATCTTCTGGTCCTGCTCGGACCGTTCCACCGGGGCCTTGGGCGGTGCCGGTTCAGGAGTTGGATTGCTGGGGTTTGTGTTGTTGCTCATGTTTGGTCTTTGTGTTTGGGTTTTGAATGGCAGGACCGAAGGAAAGGCCGGACTCCAGTCCGGCATAACTTCGATTCGCTGCGTTGAAGGCCCCGCGCTCCGGGTGCCGGATGGCGAAAACCGTCGCCACTGGCAAACCTCCCGGAACACAGGGAAAGGATGGGGAAAGGCAAAATGCCGCTGAACCTATAAACGGCTGTTGAATAACCGCAAAGATCGCAAGGATCGCAAAGCAGGGAACTTGAGCGAAAGCGGGTCCTCACCCGACAGATGATCGCGTCTGTTCTCCCAAGTGCCTGCTTTTCTTTGGGTTCTCTGCGTTCTCTGTGGTTGAACTGCTCCTTTCTGGCTGAACGATCTGAAATCTCAAATCTCAAAGCCGCGAGGCCGGAACCCGGAACCCACGACGGCGGAAGATGCGTAGCGCGAGGCGGAACTTGGAATGCCCGCTCGGTAGCTGTTATTTCATAGTTGGTAACGATGCTTTCAGAGCCGGTAGCATTGCTTTCAGAGCCGGTAACTGTGCTTTCTAGCATAGAAAATATTATTGCAATTATAGTTGAAGGCTTTAGCTGAATGGTAAAGACTATTTCACAATCCGTAGAATGAGATAGATTTACAGTAGAAGCCTATTCTTTGCCGGTAGTAATTCTTTCTAGATCGATGACACAGATTTCTATGTTGGTAGCTGCCTTTTGCAGTGCGGAACCTGTCATTCCGGTTGCAGCGATAGCCATTCGAGGCCAGGAACCAGCGCAGCCTGACTGGTGATCTGGCAAAGGATCAGTTCGCCCCTCGTCAAGGAAGCCAGGACGAGGGCCGGCCGGACTTTGGCGCTGGAGAGAACCCCCCGACATTTCGACGCGCTTTGCGCCCCTGAACTCGTTCCGGGCGGTCGGGCGCGTCACTCCGTGCATGCCGTCGGGGGGGCCAGGCTCGATCTTGCGGCGCGCACGGAGTGACGCGCCCTACCTGGAGGTTCATAGGCAGCTTCATGGGCAGGTCGCTGAACGGGAAGGGCACGACGACCACGTCGCCTTTTACAAATCGCGCCATGCCTCGTCCTCCTCCGGGGTGTTCCAGCCGGCGGCCCACGCGGTTTGGGCCAGCGGCAGCAGGTTCTCGGCTCCTTCCGCTGGCGCGTTTAGCCGGGCTTTCAGGAAAATGAGGAAGTCAAAGACCTCCTGCTGGACGCTTTCCGGGGCGGTCTTGATTTCCTCGATGAGTGTCTGGGTCGTGGCGCTCATGGCTTTACGAAAGAGGAAGCAGTCGTCGTTCCCGATCCACGCCCATAGTCCGCTTCCCGGGCGGACGGGTTTTACGGGCAACTTCCCCGGATCCAACCGGCTGGCCCAAATCTGAACGCTGTCTGACATCTGCGATCTCAAATCCACAATCCCGCCTGGCTGCACGGCCTCTGAAATCTGCAATCTCCAATCTGCGATCCACAGGGCCGCACGGCGTTTGAAATCTGCGATCTCCAATCTGCGATCCACGGAACGGCTGGCGCGTCTGGCGGTTTGCAGCAGGTTCACCAGCCCCCAGCTTCCTGCCCGCGCAGGGCACTGGCCTGCGCGGGGCGCGCAAGCAGGCGCAGACAGGTCGCGGAACGCCGAGCGGAACGAGAAGTCCACGCCCGCTTCCACGCAACTGGTGGCGGGTTGCGATTTTGGAGTTGCGATTGGGGTCACAGGAGTTCGAGCACTTCCACGCCGGAGGGCAGGCCCGATTTGTCCACGACAACGTCGTAGTCGGACATGGCGCGGGCCACCGCTACTCCGCCTTTGCGCTTGGCGGTGACGCGCTCAAAGAGCTTGTGCGCGGGGGCATTGCCGAGCATGGACTGGTGCTTGAAGACAACGAGCTTCTGCGGGGACATGGTGCCACGGGAAGCTGAATGATCGTTGTCGAACATGCTGGGTCCGTGCTGCTCACTTAGCCCCGCACGTCCACAAAGAGCTTTGAGGAAAACGCCCAAGTCGTCCTCGTTGAAACCGGTCTCACGGGCGAGATGCGCGCTGATGAAACCGTGGCAGCGATAAAGGCCGTAGGGGATGAGATTTTTGCGACCCATTTCACCTTCCTCCTTATCCGTGTCCGTTACGCGAGTGATGCACAGATCAAGCGGGAGAATGGCGTCAATGCTGCGCGAAAACGTGATCTGAACAGGCCCTCGTATCTGCCCGGCGTTCGGACCAGTGGACATAACGGCCCCAAAAGTGCGGACATCGTAGTAACGCGCACAGAGCTTTTGCTGAATCGTGCGAATATCTTTCTGCATGCGCCCTTTCGCCTTATCGGTGTCCCACTTGCCATCGGCCTTCTTGTAGTCTGGCAAGTTCGCTTCCTTGCAGGCGTCGGCGATCCTTGGATTGAGTGGAGACTTGGTTTGGACAAAAATGTCCCGACCATCGCCTCCAACGGCAAGCACGAAGTTCCTGACCTTGCGCTTCAGGCACACGTCGGAGATGAGGCCGTGCATGTCCTGCGGGTCAATGCGCGGGGAGTTGGCGGCATCGGGGTCGCCGTTCGGGTTGCCGTCTTTGCAGTCGTAGAGATAAACGAAGTCGTAACGATGGTTCATATATGTCAGTTGGTTGAGTGTTGAGTGATTTATTTGGTGGCTTCCGCGGCTTGTTGTTCTTTCCGCTCCGCCGTGCGGCGCCGGTAGTCGGCTTTCTGGTGGTAATAACCGAGGGCGAAACGGCCCTGGCCTTCGAGATCAAGCGTGGCGGGAAACGTGTCACCCAACGCGCAAGTGATGGCTTCAAAATCCTTGCCGGCATTCGTGGCAACGCCGCCATCCGCCTTGGCCAAGTGAAACTGGGCGTTGCGGAAGAGGCGGCCCATGACCAGCGCTGGGGTGACGCTGGCGCTGGCATAGTAGCGTTCGACCACGCCGGCGTTGACGCCGCCAAGGGCGAGGTATTGGAGGCGGTCAAAGACCGCGAAGAGGCGACCACACAGGTATGCAGAGTCGCGGGAGTCGGGATTGAGACATTCAGTCATAGATGCAGTTGATGGTTGAGTGTTGAGTGTTGAGAGATTCGGTGAGCGGAGGAGGCACGCCTTGATGAGGGCGAGGCGCGCGGGATTGAGTTTGTTGTCCTGGTCGAGTTGCTGGCGCCGGACGGCGGCGGCGAGAGCAGCTTGCGTGAGCGGGACGCTGCGGCCCCGGAGCGCGCCGTGAAGCAGTTGCGTCGGCAAGACGGGCGACATCTCCGACAATTCGGCCCGCACCATGCCGTAGAGCAGCGCGCCGAACTTGAAGTCGTGCTTCACGCCGCTGCCGTCCGGTTCGGCGATGGCGAGGTCGGCGAACCAATGAGCGATGTTGCGCTCGATTTCGGGCACGGTGCTTTCCAGCCAGTCGCGCACGACGATGCGGGCACCGTTGCCAGAGAGGCTCATGGCGTAATAGGCGTTGGCTTCGAGTCTGACGTAGCGCCTGCCTTCCTTCACCGACTTGAGCAGTGCAGAAAGCGCCTCTGGGTCGGCGGTGATGAGCAGGTCATAGGGGTCGTGTTTAACCGGCTTTCGCGTCCAATGCAGGTGGACCGTGTCGTTGAAGACGAGCCCCTGGCTGCGACTCTTGCCGATGAGGGTGTTGAGGGCGGATCGGATGTTCAACTCCGCCGAAGCTGACAGCGCGGCATTTTGCGCCTGCTCCAAGCCGAAGGAGCAAAACGAGTCCTTATCGAAGCTGATGAGGTTCGTGCCGGTGGCAAGCCCGCCGGGAACTCCTTTGATCTTCTCCGTTGTGTAGAGCGTTTCGGCAAGTTCGCCGGTGGCGATGCAGATACGCCGCTCTCGTTCTCCCCCCGCAGCGGACTGTTTCTGGCGACGCTCACGCCAGAAGGTTTTCAATAGTGATGAGTCGAGCAGGTTGACGCCTTCGACTGAGAACGTGGTGTTGTCTGTGGGCTTCGCCTTGGCTTCGGTCAGCGCAGCGTGAAGTTTCACAGTTGCGGTGGAGTCCCGCAGGAACCTGACCACGGCATTCAGGCGGACGGCTTCATCAGGCTTGGCCTGAGCCGCCTTTTCCAAGAGCGACTGGAAATAACTGTGTTGAGTTCGCCGCCCTTCGGCTTTGTCAGGAGTCTTCGGATCAAGGAACAGCGTCGCCCGCTCCAGCGTGTCGCAAAGGAAGTGCGACTTGGTGCCTTGGTTCAACTCGTTGGGTGAGGTGAACGGCCGAGACATCGCCTTGGGTCTTGGCTTCTTTTCGTTTGGATTCTCCGCCAGCGGGATTGGGTCACCAGCCAGTTGTCCGTTACGGTGCAGAGGAATGAGCCAGCGGACGCCGACGGTTTCAAAATCCGCGTCGCCGAGATTTTCGCGTTCGGCGTAAGCGAGGAGGGCCTGGAGCATCATGGGCGGTTCTCCTTTCGTCCGTAGCAGCCGACGTGAGTCGGCTCTGATCCACCGGTGCTTAGAGTGAGCGGACTCACGTCCGCTGCTACTGGAAATGGAATCATTGCGCACCTCCGAGTTGGGCTTTCACTTCGTTCCACTCCGGCACCGCGACTACGCCGTCCTTGAGCGCGGCTTTGAAGAAGGTCACGCGCGGCTGGGGTTTCTCAATCTTGCCGGGCGGCTGATCCTTGGCGACATCAAGATGAAAAACATCGTAGAGCATCAGGCCGAGATCGGTGTCGCGGTTGATTTCCGGTGGAACGCGCATGGCGGCTTCGTCGGCCAGTTCGAAGTGGGCGGGGAATTCGCGGCAGCCGAAGCATGGCTGGGCGAAACACTGGCCCTTCTCGGCGCGGCGCTGGAACATGGCGAGATACTTCACGGGCGAGTCCTCGCCGCGATCCTCGTCGTCGTCCGCGGGTTTGCGTCGGGGCAGACCGGCCAGCGGAGTTAGGTGCATCGAGGCTTCGATGACGTATTCCACATCGCGAAGGGCGAGCGTATTGCGCTGGGTGCGATCCTCGTCGGCCAGCAGCGGCACTGGGTTGCGCGGCGAGAGACGCGACTTCACCTCGTTGCGGCGGAAGGCGAGGAACCGGACGGGCCGCTTGACCGCGATGCGCCGGATGCGCCAGCGGAATTGCGGTTTGTAGAGGATGGCTTCGAGCAGGCCGCGCGCGGCGCTGGGCGTGATGACGGGGTAGCTCACGCGCTCGACCTTCATTTCGGGCCGGGTGAAGCAGGCGAGGTCGCCCCAGGTGCGGAGGTGGACATTCATAATTAGTTCAGGGACTCTTTGTTTCGTGAATAAACGAAGACATGCTTTGCCGTTGGCAAATTGGTATGCAGCGGGGATTTTTTGCAGCCCATTGCGAAAAGAGAGCGAGCGACTCCTTGAGCTTGGTTTCCCGTGTCTGCCAACAAGTCGAGCCAAGCCTTGGTTTGAAAAGAAAGCTCCTGTCCATCCCACGGATGCAATCGAGGCGCGAGGCGAACACCAGCAAACCACGCAGAAACAGAGTTTCGGTACTTTTCTTTGTGCCGACTCAGCGCTTCAAGTATCTCAGTGCTTTTCATTTCTATAACAGGCAATTCAATAACGCACACAATAGTTGCTTGGATGCTCTTGTCAACCGTATATTTTGCGCATTCGCCGAAGTCGGCGCGGATTGAAACATTGAGTTGCCGGTTATGAATGGCCGGCCGGGTGAAAGCTCGGTCGGCCTTTTCATTCCAGCCGGATGAGCCGATCACCATACCATCCCCTCCACATGCCCGAGTCCAAGGTCTTCGTCGTAGTCCGAGTTCCACACCCAGAAATCCCAATCCTTCGCGGGCTGATAGATGTAGCCTCGGTCCTTCCTCTGGGCTTCGAGGAATTCATGCTGGTAGAGGTTCACGGAGAATCGCTGGGCTTCGCGGCACTCGGCGGCGGTCAGGTGTTTCTGATCCTGAAGTTTCTTGGCAAGGTCCTCTCCGCGATTCTTTCCGACTTTGTCCTTCCACTTCACGAGGACGGCGTGGGTTTCGTCGCCGATGAGGGAGCATTCTTCGGCGGCCTTGGGGAAGTCGAGCGCTTCGCTGGCGGCAAAGACTTTGTCTTTCTTCACCAACTGCGGGCCAAGCAAGCCGTAGAGTTCCCGGAAATAAGCGGCGTAAAATTCTGGCAGATGCAAGCGGTCGGCAGCGTCCGGATGGCGGTCCAGAAAGCTTTGTGTCACTTTCGTTGCTATTTGGTATGGATTAATCCGACGGTGATCGATCATCCCGTCGTGCTCAGGTCGGAAGACGATCACGGGACGCGGCTTGGCGGACTTCCCTTCGCGATTGCAGCGCCCGGCCGTTTGGATGATGGAATCGAGCGGACCGAGGGCGCGAAAGGCGATGGGGAAGTCCACGTCCACACCGGCCTCGATCAACTGTGTTGAAACCAGCCGGCAGGACATTCCATCGCGCAGCCGTTGGCGGATGGTTTCCAACTTCTCGCGACGATGCTGCGGACACAAACGCGACGACAAGTGGCACAGGCCATCGGGCGAGCGGTCGCGGAGTAACTTGAACAGATTTCGCGCGTCGGCGGTGGTGTTGACGACGCACAGGGCTTGGGGTTCGGCAGCCATGCGACCGGCGATGTTTTCCCAAGATGGTTTTTGGTCCAAGCCAGGCAGTTCGATCCGCGTGCGCCGCAGGGCTTCGGCGAGGGCAGATTCATCCGAGGCAATGGGCGTCGGATTCCAACCGTAAGGCAGGGCGGCTTCGGCGGCGGCGAAGGCGGGCTGCGTCGCGGTCATGAACACAGCGGTCACCCCGTAGTCGCGCGTCAGCAGCTTCACGGCGGACAGGAGCGATGGCACGAGATCGGACGGCAGCGTCTGCACTTCATCAAACAGCACGACGGAACGGCCGATGTTGTGGAGCTTGCGGCAGGCGGACGGGCGGTTGCTGAACAGGCTTTCAAAGAACCGGACGCTGGTGGTGACGACGAGCGGTGACGCCCAGTTTTCCGCCGCCAACCGGGCGCGACGGAGGCTTTCCGCTTCGGCGTCCTTGCCCTTGTCCTCGGGGCGTTCGCGGGGAGCGACGGCGCTGTGATGTTCCAACACGTAGTCCGGGCCGAACTCCGGCTCGAAGAGTTTGCGATACACGCCCGCCGTTTGCTCGATGATGCTGGTAAACGGAATGACGACGATCACCCGGCGGAACCGGCATGCATCGTCTACGGGCAACGAGGCGTTGTGGTGGACGATGTGTTGGAGGGCAAAGGCCAGCGAACTGAGCGTCTTGCCGCTGCCAGTCGGCGCCGTGAGCGTAAACAGGCCGGGAGTTTGAGTCGCAGCGGCCAGACAATCGTCGAGCAGCTTGCGGCGTCGCTGGTTCACGTCGCCGTCACCGGACAGGCCGGCCAGATGACGACGGAGGATTTCCAAGGCGCGGACGGGCTGAAGCTGGGGAGCCTGTCGAAGACTTGCGGCTCCTGGATCGAAGTGGTTTTCCGTGTCGCGGAAGTCGGCATCAACGAGGCAGGAGAAAAGCAGGCGGGTGCGCAGGGCTTCAGAGAAAGGATCACCCGGAGTTCGGACCGGAATGTCCGGTAGGCAGATGCCATCCGCCGCTAATCGCCGCAGGAGTTCGGACAGAGGCTCAACACATTTGCAGAAGCTTTCCCGCTCCGCGTCCGAACGCATCCGGGCAATGGTTTGTTTCAGGCCATCGCCATCCCTCGCTGGCATTCCGGTGTGATGCCCGTCCACGGCAAAAGCGCTATTGTGGAGGCGTAATTCAGCAGCACGAGCGGCTCCCGCAGCCCAGTGGTTGATGCCGTGAATCGAGTTGTCATCGAGGCGGGCCTGAAAGCGATCGGCGTATTTCCCCAAGTCATGCAATAAGCCAGCAAGCGTTGCTTCGGTTCCAAGCGCCAACGGAGAGGCAAAGCCTTTCGCCAGCTCTGCCACTTGGCGCAGATGGTCCTTGAGCAATTGCCACGCGGCCTTCGGCAAACGATTGCCATCTTGGTCTTCAGCCGTATGCGCGTAGAACTTCATGTTCAGTTCAGGCTTTCATTTCTCGCGTTCTACGGTTGGTCGAACACCATTTCCCGAAAAGCCGGGATGGCGGCAGGCTTTGGCGGAATGACCGCAAGAGAGCGCGGCGCGGCAAAGCCGCAGCCAAAGGAGCGCCGACCTGTCTGCCGTTCGACAGGCAGGCATTCTTGTCGGCCTGTCTGCGCCGCCCCGGCAGGCAGGCTTTGGCGCTGGCGCGATTCGGGCCGACAGGAATGTCGGCGCTCCTGCGCCACGCCAGAAAATCCTCGCGGCGCGTGAGGATTCGCACAGATTGCAGGGCAGGAAGCACCAAGAAGGAACACAGGGCGGCTGCTCTTTGCGTCGTTTGCGTTCTTTCGCGGCTATCATCGGATTCCGGTATTGCGGCACAGAGTCTCCGCTTGGGCCAGGAGCGGTGCCGTCGCGGAACGGGCCTTTGACACGGAGACAAATGGGTTCTGAGAGCATATCAGGAAAAGTGGTTGTCGGCGGAGCAGAGTCTGGGTATCTTGGGGCCATGCAAGCGCATATTGAGCAAATGGGTGACGGCTTTGGGCTGCGAATCCCGAAGGCCTTGCTGGACGCCTGCGGCTTGGGCGAGGAAGTCAGCCTGACGGTGCGGGACAAGACGCTGGTGGTCGCGCCCGCGCAACCGGCGCCACGCGCGGGCTGGGACGAGGCGATTCAAGGCATCCCCCAGGAGGCGATTGACCGGGACTACGAGGAGTTGCGGGACTTCCGCGAGATGCCCGACAAATGGCAGGACCACGGCTGGAAGTGGCCGGAGGGGAAACCGCGTGAAACGGTTTGAGGTCTGGCGGGTGCGGCTGGACCCCACCACGGGTTCGGAGATGCAGAAGACGCGCCCGTGCTTGGTGGTGTCGCCCAACGGAATGAGCGCCCGGCTGCGCACGGTGATCGTGGCGCCGCTGACGGAGGGTGGGTTCTCCGCGCCGTTCCGGGTGCCCTGCCAGTTTGAAAGCGTAGCGGGGCAAATCGCACTGGACCATCTCCGGGCAGTGGACAAGGCGCGTTTGCTGCATGTGCTGGGAACCCTGGACAGTGCCACGCAATCCGACGTGCTGGCGCGGCTGGCGGAGATGTTCAAGGAGTAAGGCGGTTTCACAGGCAGTATTCGAAGTGGCCGAGTTTGCCGGAGACGTCGAGCCCGGCGCCGTGTGGAATTCCTTCGTAGAGTGACGACGACACCAAGCGATAAAGCCCCCGCCTTGGGTCGTCATCTTTGAACACGAGTTCTGCGTCTTTCGCAACGAACGGCACGGTTTTCTTGTCGCGGTGGCCCGCATGGTGGCCGTTGATGGCAAAGGCGACGGGCCAGTTGCGCTTCCAATTCTTGTCCTCGGCATCACCAAGCGCGAGCGCCGCACCGTGGCTGGCGTGAACCACTTTCTTCTTCGGATCACGCAGGTAGCTCTGGAATTCCGCTTGAGCTTCGCCGAGGTCATGGAGCAAGCCAGCGAGTCGGGCATGATCCGATGCCTGGAAGAAAGCGGCCATTTTGCACGCCGCTCCGGCGACGTTATTCAGATGCGTTGCCAGCGGCTGCCAGTGACTTTCTTCAAGGTCCGGTTTTCCGTCCGCAGTCTTGGTTGTATGCGCGTAGAACTTCATGGCCTGTTCAATTTGCGCAGATTGCTAGCGGTTGGTCGAACACCATTTCCAGGAAAGCCGGGATGGCGTGAGGCTTTGGCGGAATGGCCGCAAGAGAGCGCCGCGCGGCAAAGCCGCAGCCAAAGGGAGCGCCGACCTGTCTGCCGTTCGACAGGCAGGCATTCTTGTCGGCCTGCTTGCGCCGCCCCGGCAGGCAGGCTTTGGCGCCGGCGCGCGATTCGGGCCGACAAGAATGTCGGCGCTCCTGCGCCACGCCAGAAAATCCTCGCGGCGCGCGCGAGGATTCGTACAGATTGCAGGGCAGCAAGCACCAAGAAGGAACACAGGGCGGCTGTTCTTTGCATTGTTCGCGTTCTTTCGCGGTTATCATCGGGTTCCTGTATGGCGGCACGAGGTCTCCGCTCGGGCCAGGCGCGGTGGCATCGCGGAACGGGCCGACGGTGTGGCGGAGGACAGCGATTTGCTTGATGAGGTAACACCTCCGCGGCTCCCAGAAGACAGCACCGAGGACGCCATGATGGGGTAGCTGACGCGCTCGACCTTCATTTCGGGACGGACGAAGGAGGCGACGCCGCCTCGTCGGCTGAGGTGGATGGTCAGGGCAGTTCATTTTAGCGGCTTGAAATCGCAAGAGAATGGCCGATGATGGTCGCATGAAACGGAAAATCATCTCGGCGGACCCGGAGGTCATGGGTGGCACACCTTGTTTTGCCGGGACGCGCGTGCCCGTGCAAACGCTGCTCGATTACCTCGAAGCCGGCGATGCGATTGACGATTTTCTCGAAGGGTTTCCCACCGTAAAGCGGGAGCAGGTGATCGCCTTTCTCGAAACGGCCACCGAACAAATGGTCGCTGCGGCCCGCGGAAGTGAAACTCCTGCTGGACGAGTGCATTGACCGGCGGCTGGCTCGTGAACTGCCGGGGCACTTCGTCCGCACGGTGCCGCAGATGGGCTGGGCCACAATCAAGGTTTGAGGCCTGGCCAAGTGGCCGTCATTGGCTCCAGAAAAACCGGCATGGCGTGATTCTCGGTCGCGCACCGGGCGGTGCCGTCGCGGCATCCCGATTCGGAGAGGGGATAGTTGAAGGCGTGGGGAGCACAGGCGACTCGCCCGTTCCGTCTGGCGACTCGCCGGAGGAAGTATTGAATTCCGACTGTTCCGTTCGGCGGGTCGCCGACCGGGGCGGGCAAGTCGCCCGCGCTACCCACCGAGTTCCAGCGCAGGATCGCCTCGAAGATGCCCTTGGCGGCGCTGCACGTAGACGCGACGTAGGAGACGGGGTTGGGCATGGTGTCCGGGTGTGCCCAGAGGGCGATGGGGCCGGAGATTTCGAGCTGGAGGAGGTGCGATTTCATGGCTGTTTACACGAAGTGGCACCACGCCCGACCGGGACCGGGCGCGCCCTCCGCCTTCGCTGCTGCATGATCGAGCAACTTCATGCCTCACGGCTTCTTCCCTTCTGCGACACACCAGAGGCGCCTGTCCGTGCGAATGAAAATGTCGCCGCCCGAGATCGCCAGCGAGGCGTTCATCGGTTCGCCGCCGATCGAGTTGGTCGCCAGACATTCAAACTTTGCGCCCGCTCGCAGCACGAACACATCGGCGTTCTGATTCGGCACGTAAAGCCGGTCGCCCGCCAACACCGGCGCAGACCAGGACGAATTCCTTGCCCCCGTGCCGGTGAGCCGCTCTTCCCAAACAGTCTGCCCGGTTTTGAGCTCGAGGCATTGGGCGAAGCCCTGCATGTTCACCTGGTAAATGTGCCCGCGGGCAATCACCCCGGCGCCAAGGCACGTCTTGTTAAATCCCGGATTCTGCACCCACAGCCGATGCGTGGCCGTCACGTCGCCGCGACCGCCGGGGCGCACGGCGATGAGGGTGTTGCGAAGGCCGCTGGCGTTCAAAACCACGATCCCGTCGCCGAAGAAGGGCGAGCTGTAAGCGCCAATGTTCGGCCCCTCGCAGGTCCACCGCAAGTCGCCAGTCTTGAGTGCGAACGCCGCGAGCCGCAGCGGGAACGCCACGACCAACTCGTCGCGTCCGCCCGCCCGCACCACCAGTGGCGTGGCCCAGGAATCGGCCAGTTCGGAAACCTTGGGTGCGCCGGGCCGGTCGCCATATTTTGCTTCGCCCCCGAAATCCTCCTACTTCGCCTCGGCGCTGATGGATGGAGCGTCACGCTGCCACACCGTCTTCCCCGTCCGCTTGTCGAGCGCGATGAGGAAGCTGCGCGGCCCGGGTCCGAAGTTCAGAAAGCAGAGCTCGTCGTGAAGCACCGGCGACGCAGCGTAGCCCCATTGATGCGATGGCCGGCCCAGGTCGCGCCGCCACAGTGCGTGTCCATCGACGTCGTAGCAACAGAGGCCCGCCGATCCGAACCACGCGAGCACGCGCCGGCCATCCGTGACCGGCGACGGCGTGCAGTGGGGATTGTCGTCGTGTGTCGGGTTCCCTTCCGTCCAGTGTGGTCCTTCCTGCCAAAGCAGCTTCCCGTCGCGCCGATCGAAACACATCAACGTTCGGCGGCTCTCCTTGGGGACAGCCTGAGTGACAAACACACGGTTCCCCCAGACCGCCGGAGTCGAATTGCCCCGATCCGGCAGGGGCACCCGCCAACGCACATTCTGGTTCGTGCTCCAGTGCAAGGGCAGCTCCTTCTCTCGGCAAATCCCGTTTCCACCCGGCCCGCGCCATGCCGGCCAGTTCCCCGCTGAGACCGTGAGCACCGAGGTCGTAATCAACAGGGCAGCAGCGTGCAGCTTGAGCGGGGCGACATTCATGTGCAGACGCGCGAGTATGCTTCATGACAGGTCCGTTCACAAGCCACCTTTCAAAACGCGCGGGGCGGGCGGGCCGCAGAGCTTCCAGTCCGGAGGCGGTCTCGGATGATGGGCGCTCATACCGGCGGACGCCGATCCAGAGTTCCGGCTTGTTTTGAACGGCGTGGATGTGTCCGCTGGTTTGAGTTTCTCCGGCAGCGCGACCGATCGTTCCGTTTCGTATCGCCAGCTTGAACCCAACATGGCCTAGGTCGCTTCGATCAGCGCCTCGAACTCATTTGGCTTGCGGTCGGCGGTGACACGGTTCGACACGTTTGTGCCAGGTCGCGTGACTCCGCTCTCAGCGATTGATGAATGAAATCGTCCTCGGGTGGACTTCGACCGTGAATTTCCACCGTGTGCAAAGCCTTACCCTGACTGCCACCAATCACATTTTACGTTAGCCCTGCCGCTCGCGAGCCGCAAAAGATTCAGAGCAGTCAGGCGCGGTCGAGCCGCACCCCGCGCGCGGTCGTCCGGTCCATGCTTTCTTCATGGCTTGTCTTGTGGCGGTCCAGCGCGCTCCGGCTGGCTGGTCGTGAGCTGCGCCATCGCCGATTCGAGGCTAAAGCCGATGAACATGAACAGATCGCCGCCGGTCTTCTCGTTTGGCCGGACTTGGGCGAGGACTTCGCGTATGGCGGGCAAAACAGGGCGAGCGCGATCACCCATCAGCTCGAGCGCGCGCGCGGCGTGCAGAACGACTTCAGGCTCCGGAGCGCGCAGGGCCCTTTCCAGGACCGGCAAACTGTCCCCCGTTTCGCCCAATTCAGCCAGGGCGGCTGCTGCTTCGATGCGCACGACGGCGGACGCATCCGTCAATGCCTGCCGGAGGCGGTCTCGCGCCGATGCGGCGTCCCGGCCCGCCGCGTGCAAACCGACCGCCGCCCAGTAGCGGAGTCCGTCGTCCGGATCACGCAGGAGCTTCATCTGTTCCGGCACAGCTTTCGCCCCGCCCACGAGCTCGGCCGCGTCGAGCAAGCGAGCCAGCGGATACTGTTTGGCGTCCGCGGCGATCTTGAGCGGCGTCCCACCGGCGCGGAGGCGTTCCCACATTTGCGGCTCGGCCAGGAAACCCGCGTCCCGCGTTTTGAGCAGCCACTCGCGCAAGACGCGCCGCATTCTGACCAACGTTGCTTCGTGCGCCGGAGAGGCGGCCAGATTGCGGATTTGGTGCGGGTCAGCATCGCTGTCGTAAAGTTCCTCCAGCGATTTGCGCGGGGCGGCGTAGGCGAGCGGGCCGGCGCTCAGTTTGCCTGCGCCGGCCAGGCGCTTGAGTTCGCGCCGGAACGTGGACGCGTCGGAGTAACGCTCCGGCGGCATCCACGAGAGATGCGGCATGAAGTTGCGAATGTAAAGGAACCGGCCGTCCCGCACCGAGCGCGACAGATCGAACGCTTCGTCCACGCGGTCGCGCGCGCCAAAGACGAACTCGCGCGGCGGGCCGGCGGACGGCCCCAGGAACGCCGCTCCTTGCATGTGGTTGGGAGCGTTTACGCCGCACAAACCCAGCACGGTGGGGGCGAAATCGACAAAACTCACCAGCCGGTCCGTGGTGCCACCGGGCGCGCCGGGTGCCAGAGAGCGAAACTTCTCCGGGAACCGGACGAGCAGCGGTATCTGCAAGCCCGTGTCGAACAAACAACGTTTTCCTCGCGGCAGCCCCATGCCGTTGTCGCCATAGAAAAACACGATGGTCTCTCCGGCCAGGCCGTCCTGGGCCAGTTGCCGCAGAAGTTGCCCGACCTCTTTGTCCATCGCGGTGATGCAGTCGTGATAGCGCGCCCAAGCGCGCCGGGCCTCTGGCGTGTCCGGATAATAGGGTGGCAGCGGGGCTTTCGCCGGGTCGTGGCGCTCCTCGGGCGCGAGCTGCGCGCCGACTTCCTTCTCAAGCTGCTCCTGCGGCCACACGCTCACGCGCGATTGATGCGTCGTCATAAGGTTGAACACGGCAAAAAAGGGCTGGCCGGGGCGGCGGCCGCGCCAGTGCGCCTGCGCCGAACATTCATCCCAGCACTCGCGGATGAACGCCGGTTCGTCGCGCAGGTTGTAGTCGGTCTTGACGTTGTTCGAGCAGAAATAGCCGGCTTCGCGCAGCAAAGCAGCGAATCCGCGCACCTGTTGCGGGACCGGGAATTGCGAACGCAGCCGCTGCGTGCCAAGCGACGTCGCATACAGGCCGGTGATGAGGCACGACCGGGCAGGCGAGCAGACGGGCGCGGTGGCAAAAGCGCGGCTGTAACGCACGCTCTGCCGCGCGAGCGCGTCGAGCTGCGGCGTGCGCGCGTAGGCGTCGCCGTAGCAACCGAGATTGGGGCTGAGATCCTCGGCGGTAATCCAGAGGATGTTGGGTCGGACGGACTCGCTGGAGCGGGGCGCCTCGGCGGCGGCTCCCGCCAGCGTCAAGGCCGCTCCGAGCAGGAAACAAAGAATAAGCGACGCACTGGTGTTCATCTGCTTAGCCGTATCTTTGCTGTTAAAAGGGGGAGCGCGGGCGTCGCGCCCGCAGTTTTCGGCGTCCCGCCGAAAACACTCCGCCGCCGAAACAAAACGCTGTTTTGGCACGGTTGCCGCAGCGGAACCAGTCGGCGGGACGCCGACTGGTGCGACCGGGACGGTCGCGCTCCCCAATTCCAAGGGCCTGGATACGGTTTAGGAGTGGCGACATTCCTGTCGCCGTATCGGTATTTTCGCTGGGCGGCAGGAGTGTTGTTCAATGCCAACAAAGTCCAAGGAGCGACAGGAATGTCGCCCCTCGTAACTTCGTCCATCGTCATGGTGTGGCTCAAATTGCTTGCCAGCTTGATCATGACCGAGAGCAATTCAAGATGAATTTGGACGGTGCCGGACTCTCCGAGCCATCCCGCGGCGCGTTCTCCAAGACAGTCCAACTCCGGAGTCGCCAGCGGGCATGCTCCCACCAAACAGGGCCAATGCTTGGCGTGAGCCAAGCTATTGAAGGTGAAGTGATCATCACTT
>CAYIIH010000136.1:0-19837 GCA_964363225.1 uncultured Verrucomicrobiota bacterium
GGCGAAGCCCGAACAAAATAGTGCCGCCAGCGTTGAGGGAGTGGAACGCGTCTGGCGGAGAACCGCTGATGGTTGGAGATGGAATGGTCGGAAGTTCGAGTGACGTGAATCAGGGAACCACGGCCGGTGGCGGAAGGGCCGGTCGGGGTCAGAGCCCTCGTAGTAGCGACGAAGCGGGTAACGACCGTGGAGCGAAGGGGGGCAGGGACGTGGTGTTGGTCGCCGTGAAGGCTTCATCCCAAAAGGGTCCGTGTAGTGCCGCAAGGCTTTGCGCACGGACGCACCGGAAAACCGGGCCTGGAGCCGAACGCCGATTTGACAGTGGGCCGCCTGTGAAACAGGTGAGCGGGGCGGAAGCCTGCGCGGCTGGTGCGACTCTTCTGAACGCCTTGAGTCGAGTGCCTGAGCCAGTCCATCGGGAGCCACGAACTGGAAAGCCGGATGCGGGAAAACCGCCTGTCCGGTTTGGGTGGGGGGCGACGGGGCAACCCGTTCTCTATCCACATCGAAGTGCCCCACCACGACTTTATTGCCGTGGGCAAGAACGTCGTGGTGGTGCTCGACGAAAAGGATCATTCCGCCAAGATTGATGCCTTGCACATCGTGTCCATCGAGGATCTTGCTGCTCGGAAGCACAAGTAAGTTATTGCCGACTTGCTACTTTTCGTAAAAGCCGGGTCAGGCCGTGTCATGTGGCATTTATTCATGGCTCCTCTCATTGTCGCTTTCCTCCCTCGTGGCTGAAGGTTTCAAGCATGCCTATCAGGTTGACTTCCAAAGTCCAGTCGCGACCGCCACCGGCGGTGTTCCATGGGGCAGCCAAGCCACGTCCGGTGGTAGTCTTGGGAGTCAACCGGATAGGCACGGTTTCCAGCAATCGCCCCTTCAGCCTCTCCAGTTCTTTGTCTCGGCTTGCTTTGACCGTATGCACCGCTCGCGACACCGCCGATTCCCCCCCATCCACAGTCGCTCGCCCATCCACCACCGACCGACCTTGGTCCGCTGCTGCAGCCCCCACGCCAACACCTTCTTCTCCAGCATTTTCTTAAGCATGAATCCACCAACCGGGTTTCTGACACGCCTCGCCCAGCGTGCCTGACCACCGCTTGCGGTCCAGGTCATCCGAGTAGATCGCCCTTCCCTGATTTCCACGGGCCATGGCGTGGTAAGCAGCCCCGGGATATTCGATTACAGCGATCCGGGTGCGAAACCAACACTGCGGGATGCTCACCTCGGCCAGGAAAGTCCAGCCGTCAAATGTCCCATTGCTGCTTAATCCTCTTGGTCAACTCTGAGGGTACTGACCTTGTTCAATTCGAGTTCCTCCCGATTTCGGGCCGGAGTATAAAGATGCGCGAGGCTGCCTGGCGGGTAGGCGTTGGGGTCCCACTCACTCTTCTCAAGTTGATCCAGTGCTGCGCGGACAACTTCGCCGTTGCTTTGGTAGCGACCGGTCTTGCGCAGCCGGCGGATTTTGGCTGCATAACGGGATGGAAAAGATACGCTCAATGTCGTCTTCATAGACTCAAGCTAGGGCTTGTGGACACGAATTGCCAACTCCCGGCAAGCGAACGAGCGGCAAGCGAACGAGCGAACAAGATGATCCGAGGCGACTTCAACTGCTACGGTTTCGACCAATCCTCTACCGTCAGTCCCGGCACCGCGCGCAGATCACTGTCTTTCGACACGATCACGCAGTTGCCCAGACTCCGGGCGATGGCGGCGATTTGGAGATCGGGCATTTGCATGGTGCGACCGGCCCGTCGCAACTCCGCATGCGCTCTTCCAAACTCAATAGCGGCGGCCTTATCGAACGTCCAAAGGGCAAGCTGGCCGAGGTTTCGCCACATCACGGTCAGATGACGCTGAGGGTCGTTCGAATTCTGGATGCCGGCGATCAACTCGCCCAGGACGGGGGTGCCAAGGCCCACGCGGTCGCCTCGCAATCGCGCCTCCCTGACACGCGCGGGCACCAAGCCACGCCGATTGATGAGGTCGCTGGCGATGCCGCTGTCAAGAAGGTAACGCGTCACTTGCGGAGATGGCCGATTCTGTCCTCCCACCGCCGGAGCAGTACCTTTTGCGCCTCGCGGGCCGAGCGCAGCTCCGCTTCAAAATGCTCCAACTCCTCACCAGTGAACACCGGCTCCAGCGAATTAAACCAATCGCGCCACCTCTGGATGCCTTCGGGCGAGTCCTCCCAGAGTGAGCCGTCGAGACAGACATCTCCCGTGGCACCAGGTGCGCCTGCTTCACAGACGATCTTGACGTGCATTCCTTCCGGCCAGTCCACCGGTTCATCGGGGACGACCGCGCCGTTGCGGTAAGTGCCAAAAACTTGACTCACGTTCACACTATACGGCCTCGAATTTCCGATGACAATCTTTGTCTTGCTGCTAATCCCTTCGAATGCGGTGCGAAAAGCAGGTTCACGCCGTGTCCTGTGGCATTTATTCATGGCTCCCCTCATTGTCGGTTTCCTCCCTCGTGGCCGAAGGTTTCCAGCAATCGCTCCTTCAGCCTCTCCATTTCTTTGTCTTCGCTTGCTTTGCCCATTTGCTCCGCTCGCGACACCCCCGATTCCTCCCCGATCCACAGTCGCTCGCCAATCCACTGCCGACCGACCGTCGTCCGCTGCCGCAGCCACCGCGCCAACACCTTCTTTTCCGGCATTCTCTTCGGCTCTGCCGCCAACCGATCAGCCTCCACTCCCAACGCCGCCAAACCCTCGCGGCTGACATCGATCCGTTGATCCCACGACTCACCGCCTGACCTTGCGTATCCGCTGCCGGAGCAACTGCCAAAACTCTTGCGCTTGCGGGACCTTCAGCCAGAGCAACACCAGCCAGTAAATCAAACAGGCAAGCGCCATCGGGACCAGCACCGCGCCGAGCTTCGGCAGCAACCTGGCGTGGCCCATCCATCGTTCCCATTCCAGGCTTCCCAGCCAGGCAAGTTCGCCGGCCAAAATAGCGGCGCCCAACATCGCAAAGAAGCTGTGCTTCAGACCCGCCAGGTCCAGGCGCGAGAGTTTGCGGCGCAACGCGTAGAAAAGCAGCCAGACATTGAACGCCGCGCTCATGGTGTTGGCGATGCCCATGCCGCCCTGGCCCTTGCCTTCCTGAGCGAAGGCGTGAATGAGCCATACGGCAAAAACAATGTTTAAACCCAGACAGACGCTGCTGATGATCATCGGGGTTTTGGTGTCGCCCAGCGCGTAAAAGGCCCGCGCCAAAATATTGACCGCCGAAAAGAGAATCAAACCGGGGGCCAGACACGCCAGCGCAAAAGCGGCCCGCTCCGTGGAAAACCGGTCAAACTCGCCCCGCTCAAACAGCAGCCGGACGATTGGCTCAGCCAAGACCATTAACAACGCCGAAGCAATCAAATTGGCAAAGGCGAGGTATCCAAGGGCCTGCCGCAGCGTGGCGCGGAATTCGGGATATTTCTTTTCCGCCGCCAGACCGGCGAGGGTGGGCAGCAGATAAGTCGCCAGCGAAATGCCAAAAACGCCTTGGGGCAATTCCATCAGGCGCACCGCGTAATCAAAGGACGCGACGATCTGGGAGTCCACCGAGAAGGCGATGCTCTGGGTCACGAGCACGTTCAGTTGAAACGCCGCGACGCCCAGCATTCCCGGAATCATTTTTTGCACGACCTGCCGGACAGTCTCGTTCTTCCAGGGTGAAACCCAATGGTAGCGAAATCCTTCCCGCCATAACGCGGGCAATTGATAAGCGGCCTGCGCCGCTCCGGCCACCAAGACGCCAATAGCCAGCGCAAGAATCTGCCGGTCCAGCGTCTGGCCAAAACGCGGCGCAAAGAATAAAACCGTGATGATCAGAAGGCCATTCAGAACGGCGGCGCCCATGGCCGGAACGAAAAAATGCCCCCGGGCATTCAGCATCCCCATGAACACGGCGGCCAGGCAGACCATCAGCATGTAAGGAAACATGAGCCGCAACAGGCGCAACATCAGCCGGGTCTCGTCGCTGGGCCATCCAGAGTTCAGGAAGTTCGAGCCGGCGATGTTTTCCAAGGCCTTGGCCACCCCGGGCGAAGCCGTGTATTCAGCCGAAGGCGATTGCAGAGCGAGAATCAGCGTGATCCCCAGAAACACCAGGCCGATGATGCCGCAGGCCGCCACGATCAACCCGGAGATGACCGCGTTGGCGGCACGCCACATCTCCGCTTCGCCTGCCGTCCGTTCCTTCTCTTTGAAAATGGGAATAAAAGCGGCGGTCAAAGCGCCCTCGCCCAACAGGCGCCGGAACAAGTTGGGAATCATGAACGCCATTTTGAAAGCGCCGGCCACCGGGCCATCCCCCATGAAACGGGCGTACAGAACTTCGCGCACCATTCCGAGCACGCGGCTGAGAAAGGTGGCCATCCCCATCGCCCCGGACGATTTCAACATTTGCGACATTCGCCGGGGAGAGTTCAAAAGTTCTCCAGGCAAAGTGCAAGGTCGAAAACAAAGCAAAGACCCCCGCTGGACTGTTACTGCAGCGAAGCCAGGTACTCGAGAAGATCGGCTACGGCTTGAGCGGTCAGGCCCTGAAGCAGGCCTTCCGGCATGGTGGAGACTTGTTGCGGTTGCAGCAATTTCAACTCGCGGGCCGGCAGCCGGATTTCTTTGTCGCTGGCATCTTTTAGCCAAACTTCGTCAGCCGTTTTCTTCAAAAGAAACCCGCTATAAACCAGCTCGTCCCTGGTTTCGGCCATATAAGTCATGTAATTGGGGTCGATCGACAGCGATGGTTTGACGATGTGTTCGAGCAGTTGAAAGCGTTGGTACTTCCGGCCGATTTGGCTTAGGTCGGGTCCGAACTCACGGCCTTCGCCCTGGACGCGGTGGCACCGGCTGCATTGCGGCCCGCCCTCCTGCTGAAAGATTCTTTTCCCGTTCCCGGCCGCGCCTTTCAGGGTCAGGATTTCCTCCGGCTTGATGGCTGGGCCGAGTTTCTTGAGCCGCTTTTCTTCCGGCAGAAACCGATCGAATAGGTCCCGCACCAGCACGTTGGGATGGACGCCGGCCTTGTCCGCGATTTCCTTGAGCACGGCAGGCGGGAGAGAGTTCCGATCCGCTTCATGGACAAGAGCCAAAGCGCGGAGGGTGGACTCCAACAAGCGATCCATAGCGGAGGCGCGCGTTTCCGGCGGCAATCCGACGCCGGAGCGGACCTGTTTTAGGGCGGCCTCGATCTCCGCGTTCAGTCTGGCGGCGGCGCTCTCGCCGGCGGGTTCCTGAGCGCGCTCCTTGGGCAATTGTTGAATCCAGTCATGCAGGAGGTTGGCGCCGGCGACATCGACATCGCTCGAACCAAGCCGGGGCATGTGTCCCTGGCCCAGCGTGGAGAGGCGGTAAAAAAGCACCGAGCGGAACGGCTCGCCGGGCGACACCACGTGCGCGCCGGGTATGCCGAAAGCGCCTTGTGTCGGCGCCGCTCCAACCATGCCGGTTTTCTTCAAGGGCAGATCATAGAGCATTTGGGACGGGACGGACCCGCCGGCATTTTCGCGGTGGCAATGCGAACAATTCACATGGAGATAGGCGCGGGCTCGTTCATTCACGCCGGCGGTCGTGTCGTAGGGGTCGGCCAGTTTCGGCGCAGGCCGCATTTCCAGGTCTTGGCTCAAGATATCAATGTGCGCCAGAGCGCGGAGTTGGTGATCGACGATTCCCTTTCCTCCGGAATGTTCATTGGCGCTGCCGACGGTCGCGTAACGATGGTTTTTGTTCAACTGAGGCAGAGCAAAGCCGAGCACGACGCCGGTCCAGGGATTGTGGCAGCGCATACACTCTGCGCGGCTGGGGAAATGCCAGGTCTGGGTGCGGCGTCCGCCGGGAGCTTGGCCATCAACGATGGCCAAGGACTGATCCAAACCTGCGCCATCCACGAGAGCGGCGTCCGTTTGGGCCTCGTTCCATTGATAGGTGTAAGCGCGCCATTCAGTGCCGTCGAAGTGGAGGATTTGGGTTTCCAGCCGGCGACGGCTGGCCGGGTGGCCGTGGTCCATTTCCAGAGAGAGGGTCTTGGCCAGCACGGCATCTTTTGGAAAAGTCCATTTCTCTTTGGTGAGTTCAACATGAGCGGTCCCAGGCAACGCCACGAAGCGCTCGGCCGTGGCATGGTCGGCCCAAGGCTCGGCGTTGATGGAATAGGGAATCACGCCCGGCGTCGGCAGATGGTGAGCGACGGAAGAAAAAAGACCCGTTTCACTGAGCCGGCGGGGAAAATCGGAGTTTTTCGCGAGCGCCGGGTTGGGCGCGAGTTGGTAGAGCCCGCCGCCGTAATCGAGAATGTACGGTTCACCCGAGTTATCTTCGCCAAAAGAGACAACTTGCAGCGAGCTGTCCACCAACTCCTGCTGCCAGGTGACGCGGGTTCCATCGTGTCGCATGGCCCAGACCTTGCCGGTGACCCAATCGCCATAAAGGTAGGCGCCGGCGAGGTCCTTGAGCCGTTGGCCATAATAAACATAGCCGCCGGTGATGGAAGCGGCTTCGGAATGGGGATGGTCGATGAAGGGCGGCAGAATGGGAGTCGGCCCGTGCTGGGCTTCCGGCCGGGCGGGTTGGCGGCCTTCCACCACGCTCCAGCCATAATTGCCGCCGCGCTCGACTTTATAAACCATCTCCCACAATTCCCAGCCGACGTCGGCCACCCATAAATCGCCCGTCTTCTTGTCGAAGCTCATTTTCCAGGGATTGCGCAAGCCATACGCCCAATTCTCAGGACGCGCTCCGCTCACATTGAGAAAGGGATTGTCCGCCGGCACCGCGTACTTTTTCCCTAGGTCGGGATGATCCACGTCGATGCGAAGAATCGAAGAAAGCAGATCGCTCAAGTCCTGGCCGGTATCCAATCCGTCGGGCGGATTCGGCCCGGTGCCATCGCCCGTCGAAATGTAAAGGTCGCCCTCCGGACCAAACTTGAGGCAGCCGCCGTTGTGCCCGCCCGAAAGCCAGGTGATAACGATGCTTTCGCCGGCCGGATCCACCCGCGGCGGATCGGTTGGCAGGACGGTAAAGCGCGACACCCTCGAGCCGTCGGCAAGGCCCGATTTCAGAACGTAACATATAAAGACGTGGCGGTTCTTTTCATAGTGAGGGTGGAAAGTCATCCCATAGACCGCATCCAAGCCCTGTTCTTCTTTGGCCAGGTCAATGAAAAGATCGGGGTGATCGCACTCCGGCGCGTTTTTGAAGGAATAAATCTTTCCGCTTTGTTCCGCGACGTAAAGGCGATCTGAACCCGGAGCATTGCAGAGATCGACCGGCTGATAGAATTGGAGTTTCGGAACAACACGCTTCACCTCGTAAGGCGACGGCGCATCCGGAGAACCGGTGATCCGGGAGGTGGTCCAGGGCACTCGCTTTTCGATGCCGTAGGGGCGCTCGACATTTGACACACCGGCGGCGTTCGCGATGGCCTGGGGCCTGTCTGGAGATGGCTTCGCGTCGGCGTCTGATTTCACTGTGACTGGACTACATGACAATCCAACGAGGAAAAGGCCCAGGGTGTGGCCCCCCCGAACTCGTTGTTTGTGCCTTGTCCCCTTGAACCGTGGCCGCTGACGTGAGTCGGCGCTGATTTCGGGCGAGCCAAGAATGCGCGGACTCACGTCCGCAGCTACGAGGTTCATGGGTGGAGTCCCGCCACCCCCCGAGCTGTTGCAGCGTATCAGCCGGCGCAAGGAAGCTCTGACTCCCCGCGCGCAAAAAATGAGCCTCCGGACTTCGGCTGCCACAAAGTTCATGTTAAGGACGATCAGAGTTTGCTGCTTTTTCTGTTGTTCGGCAAATGGCTCGAAACTCAAGACCGGCATTAAATAAGTTCCGCGTTCCGGAATGAAAAGACAAAAAGAACCGTCTGTCTTGGCACTGCCATCCGTCCAAAGCATCTTTTTGACCTCATCTTTTTGACCTCCACCTTTTAGTTCGGTCGCGGCTCCGTTGCGCGGTGCCTTCGCTGATTCAAGAATGACAGCAGGATTGGGGGCCCAACCCGCAAAACTTGCCAAAATCCTGCAAACTCTTAGAATCGCGCCATGACCAATCATACGACTACGCCATTTTCTGCAACCGTCTTCCGGGTCAAGCCCTTCATCCTTCTCTGCGCCATAGCGGCCGCGCTTGCTTTTGGTCCTGGCGCTCAACGCGCCGTCGCCGAGGGACCTCGGGTTTTGCCGCAGGGGACACTTCCCAACGACGCCCGGCTCCAGCCGCTCAAAGACCTGGACGGCTACTTTCCCTTTCACGTTCCCAAATCTCCTGAAGATTGGGCCTGGCGCGCCGAACGGGTTCGCCGGCAGTTGCTCGTTTCGCTCGGGCTGTGGCCGATGCCCTCCAAAACACCGCTGAATCCGGTGATCCACGGCACAATCGACCGCGGCGATTACACCGTGGAAAAAGTTTATTTCGAAAGCGTCCCCGGCTTTTTTGTCACCGGCAATCTGTATCGTCCCAAAGGGAAGAGCGGCAAGCTGCCCGGAGTGCTTTGCCCGCATGGCCACTGGAACCAGGGACGCTTCATGGACCAAGGAGTCGAAGGCGTGCGCCGCGAGATCGTGCAAGGCGCCGAACGCTTCGAAGAAGGCGGCCGGAGCGTGCTCCAGGCCCGCTGCGTTCAGCTCGCCCGCATGGGTTGTGTCGTCTTCCACTACGACATGATCGGCTATGCCGACAGCGTGCAAATTCCGCAGTCGCTGGCGCATGGCTTCTCCAAACAGCGCCCCGAGATGAACACCGCCGAAAACTGGGGTTTGTTCAGCCCGCAGGCTGAAGCGCATCTCCAAAGTGTCATGGGGTTGCAAACCCTGAATTCCATTCGTTCGCTCGATTTTCTCCTGGGCCTGCCGGACGTTGATCCCGAGCGCATCGCCTGCACGGGCGCGAGCGGCGGCGGCACGCAAACGTTTATCCTGAGCGCGCTCGATCCTCGAGTGAAAGTGGCCTTTCCGGCCGTGATGGTCTCGACGGCGATGCAAGGCGGCTGCACGTGCGAAAACGCCTGCCTCCTGCGCGTGGAAACGGGAAACATCGAGTTCGCCGCGCTCTTTGCGCCGAAACCGCTCGGTATGACCGCCGCCGACGATTGGACGAAGGAAATGCCGGCCAAAGGATTTCCCGAGCTGAAGCAGCATTTCCAGATGCTCGGCGCGCCCGACAACGTCATGCTCAAGCCGTTGCTCCATTTCGGCCACAACTACAATTACGTCAGCCGCGCCGCCTGCTACAGTTGGCTCAACCAGCATCTCAAGCTCGGCCTGAAAGAACCGATCGTCGAGGAAGACTACAAACGCCTGAGCAACGCTGAGATGTCTGTCTGGGATGATCAGCATCCCAAACCGGAGAGCGGCCCCGAGCTCGAACGCAAGCTGCTGCGCCGGCTGACCGAGGACGCTGAGCAGCAACTGCGCGAGGCCGAGAAGTCGCCCGAGGCATTTCGCAAGACTCTGGCCGGCGCCATCGACGTGCTCATCGGAAGGAATCTGTCGGAAGCCGGCGACGGCGGACCTGACACCAAAACCACTACCGATCGCGGCACCTACCTTGAAATGACCGGCCTGTTGCGCAATGCAACGTTCGGCGAGGAACTGCCGGGCGTCTATCTTCAGCCGAAGCAATGGAATCGCCGCACCGTCATTTGGGTGTCCGGGAAAGGCAAAGCCGGGTTGTTCACAGACGGAGCGAACGGGGGTTGGCAGCCCAGGGCCGAGATTCAAAAGCTGCTCGAGGGGGGCGTTGCCGTGGTGGGCTCGGACCTTTTCTATCAAGGCGAGTTCCTGGCCGGCGGCCAGCCCGTCGCGCACACCCGCCGCGTCAAGAACCCGCGTGAGGCCGCCGCCTACACCTTTGGCTACAACCCCACGCTCTTCGCGCAGCGCGTGCATGACATCCTCTCCGTCGTGAAGCTCATTCGCGACAGTGCGCGCAAGCCCGACGAACTGTGCGTCGTTGGACTGGAAGACGCCGGCCCGTGGGTGGCCGCCGCTTGCGCGGTGGCGCGCGACGCCATAGACCGCGCGGCGATCGACACTGGCGGCTTCCGCTTCGGCAAGGTGCTGGACATCCAGGACGTGAAGTTCCTTCCCGGCGGCGCCAAGTACGGCGACCTGCCCGGCATGATCGCGCTCGGCGCGCCCGCCAAGCTCTGGCTGGCCGGTGAAGGTGACCAGGCTCCGCGCCTCGTCAAAGAATTCTATGCAGCAGCCGGCGCGGCCAAATCGCTCACGCTTTTCCATGGAGAGCAGCCGCAAGCTTGCGAGGCAGCCGTCCAATGGCTGCTGGCCAAAGCGAAAGAGTAACTGGCCCAATGAGGCGAAGCCGCAGCCAAAAGGCGGTAGGGCGAGACTCCGTCGAGCCGTGGAATCGCCTCCGCCAGGAAGTCACGGCTCGACTGAGTCTCGCCCTACCGTGAAGGGAAGAATTTCCGCAGCTTGAGAACGCTTTTTGGCCCGTGCGACGGAGAGGCGCGCAGAGCAGCACGGAGCGGCCGCCGGTTGGCACGCCCAGCCGAGGTCCTTTTTACTGCCAGCAAGGCTTTTAACGAAGTTTCTGAACAGTCTCGGGTGGCACCCCGCGCCGGCGCAGATCGATAATGACATCGGCGGACAAACTGGCGCGTCCCGGCACTGGCAGTGCCGCCAGGTACTCAGCCGGCACGCCGGCTCGGCGCAGTTTAACGATGTCATCGCAGGAGAAGCTGTAGCCAGCCGTTTTCACGGCGGCGATGTATTCTGCCGGCACGCCCGAGCGCCGCAGTTTGATGATCGCCTCACTCGAGAGTCTGAATCCGGCCTTTTTCAATTCCGCGGCATACTCGGATGCAATGCCCGAGCGCCGCAGGCTGGTCAATTCATCGAAGGTAAAATGATATCCCGCCCGGGTCAGGGAGTTGACATATTGGCCGGTGACTCCGTTCCGGCGCAAACGCGTGACCTCCGCCAGCGTGGTCCAATAGCCTGCTTGTTTGATTTCACGCAAATCCGCCAAAGTGACGTTGTGGAACACAGCCTCCAGCCATTCTTTCGAGGACGGCGCTCGCGCGAGCAATGCATTGGCCTGCTCCACGAAACCGGCGTTCGTCTCGAAAATGAAAGTGCCCGAGGCCTCGTTCCCTTCCCGCTGGCCGAGAAATTTCAAGGCCCCGGCGTCGCGTTCGATGGCAAACCACACCGACGGCTTTCTGCCCGGATCGGTTGTGGCCACGGACAGACCGCGCACCTCGCTTCTCGGAATGGTGGTCATGAAGGTTGAGCCGGCTGCCGGTTCTTCCAGAGTCAAAGCCAGCCAGGCCGATTGGCCACGAACGGAAGCCAGGAGTGGATCGCCCTTGCTCCGCCACGTTCCTTTGATCTCGGGTGTCTCCTGGGTGAGCCGGAGCTTCACTTCGGCGGCCTGGCCGTTGTGCGAAAGTGATTCCCGGTGCAGATGGCAACCAGCCAAAAACAGAGCGATCAGCCCGGCCGCAATGCCGGGCAACCATGTTTGAAAAGCCTTTTTCATTCTCACCGCAAGGTAAGCGCGGGGCGATTTGGCCGCAACTTGTGAATCACGTCCGGCCAGGATGGTATGGTTTGACCCCTTTACCTGTACGCTCACGGCACCAGCCTCACGCGGTAATAGCGCTGGCTCTTGGCTCCCCCCGGATCGACGGCGGAGCCTTGGTCGCCGCTGGCTGTCACTTCTCCCGGCAGGTCGGTCCAGTTCGCGGCGTTGAGGTCGTCTTTGGATTGCACGCGGTAGGTTTTGCCGGGCACGGCCAACCAGAGGACGGTCGTCTGCTCCGTGCCGGCAGAGGTGACCGTAAGCGCGCGCAGGACGGAGGCGTCTTTGGTTGGGTTGGTGCCGGCATTGTATTCGGCTGCATCGCTCGCGCCGTCGCCGTCGGAGTCCGTCGAGCCGTCGTGTGCGAGGTCGTTGAAGTAAGTCACCTCCCAATCGTCGGGCAGGCCATCGCCGTCGGAGTCGCCCGAGCCGAGGCGGAGCACGAAGACGTCTTTGGTGTTGTTGAAATCACCGGCGACGAGGTCGGAGGCGAAGCTGGCGAAGCTCACCGTGCGGCCATCGGCGCCCAGGAACGGCTCCGAGGAAAGGAAGTTCGCGGATGCTGTCGTTTGGAGGTTGGCACTGACCAGCAGTGTGGTTCCGCCGACCATGTCGCGCACGAAAACGTCCGCCCAGCCGTTGGTGTCGTTGGCCACCAGGTCGATGGCCTTGCTCTTGAACACGACGTAACGCCCATCGCCGCTGATCACGGGTGCGGTTGAATTCGCGTTGCCGCCGCTGGTCCCACTTTGGTTGACGCTGACGAGGGTGCCGTTTCCCGTGGTCATGTCTTCGACGTACACGTCTGTCTTGCCGCCCGGTTCGAGCCGCTCGTGGGCCACGTAGCGGCCATCCGCGCTGAGGGCGGGATTGCGGCAGTTCGAGCAGAGGTTGGAGTTCTGCCCAGTCCGCAAGTCATGCAGGTAGATCGTGCTCAGAATCCAATTCACCGCCACCCAGCGGCCGTCGGCGCTGATGACCGGTCCCCTCGCCGCAGCCGCGGAGTCGAAGGCCCCGTGCAGCAAGCGCCGAATGGTCTGGGTTGAGAGATCGCGCGCATAGATGCCAAGGCCGCCCGCCGCCACGGGCGGATCGACGAGATCGGTCGCCCGGCTCTGAAACACCACCCAGCGCGCGTCCGGCGAAAGGGCGGGCAGTTCCGAAGCTCCATTTCCGCTGCCCGTGCCGGCGGCGTTCACGCTCGCGAGCGTCGTAGTGTCACTGCTGAGATCGCGCACGAACACATCGGCGAGCTTGTTGGCGTCGTTGGCGACGAGGTTTGTGGCTCGACTCTGGAAAGCCGCGAGCCGGCCATCGGCGCTGATCGAGGGAGCGGTCGAAGCTCCGTTGCCGCTCGCCAGCCCGGTGGCATCGAGGCTCAGCAATCGGGTTGTGCCCGTGGGCAAGTCGCGCACGAAGACGTCTTCCACTTGATTGCCGTCGGTCACGCCGGCGGGCTGCGCGGCCAGGTTGTCGGCGAAACTGACGAACGCCACGCGCAGGCCGTTGGCGCTGATCGCAGGGTTCAGCGAAATGCCGTTGCCGGAGCGGGAGTTTTCGGCGTTCGCGCTCACGAGCGTGTTTGCGCCGCTTTGCAGATCGCGCACGAAGACGTCGGACAAGTGGTTGCGGTCGTTCGGCACGAGGTCCGCCGCCTGGCTTGCGAAAGCCACGAAGCGTCCATCACCACTGACCGCGTTCGCGCCGGCCCAGCTCTCCCCGGTCGCGGTGAGCGAGGGCAGGTTCGCGTCGCGCTGCGAAACCAACTCGGTGGTGTCGCTCACGATGTCCCGTGCGAACACGTCGTAAGCTTGGTTGCCGTCGCCGGGCACGAGGGTGTCATCGAGGCTCTGGAAGACCACCACGCGGCCGTCGGCGCTGAGGATGGGGATGGCCGCATCGGCATCGCTTGTGGGCGTGCCGTCCGGGCGAATGCTGGCGAGCTTCGTGACGCCGGTCTGCACGTCACGGACGTACACCTGGAACCCGCCGCTGGTCCCGCCTGTGACGAGGTTGGTGCCGTTGCTCACGAAGGCGACGACGCGGCCGTCGGCGCTGATCGCCGGCGCGCTGGAGCTGCCACTGGCCGCAGCGTTGCCGTCGGCGTTCACGGTGACGAGCGTGCCGGCCTTCGTTTGTGCATCCCACAGGAACACGCTCGGGCCCGCGGCGTAAGCAACGAACCGCCCGTCGGCGCTCATCATCGGCCCGGTTGTGTCGCTCAGGCCGAGGCTATTGCCGGTGGCGTTCGTGCTGACCAGGTCCGTGGCTTTCGTCTGCGAGTCGTAGCGCAGGACCAGCGCGCGGTTGCTGCTGGCGAAGCCCGTCTTGAACGCGACGTAGCGGCCGTCATCGCTCATCACGGGACTGAAGGAGTAAAGTGTCGTCGGTGAACCGAGCGAAGCCTTGAACTGCGCGGCGTTGGTGCTGACCCAAACGGTCGTGCCGAGCCGCAGGTCGCGCACGAAGACGTTTCCTGGAAACGCGGCGCCGTCGAGACCGGGAACGAGATTCGCGGCCGTGCTGAAGAACGCGACGAACCGGCCATCCGGCGTGAGGACGGGCGAGCTGGAAGCGCCGTTGGCGGCCATCGGCAAGGTGCGGTGCCGGCTAACGAGCGTGGTCGTGCCGGTTTGAAGATCGCGCACGAAGACATCTGTCGCGGCGTTCGTGTCATTCAGCGGGTTGCTGGAAGCGAGGTTCACCGCCAGGCTCTCGAAGACCACGAAGCGGCCATCCGGCGTGAGGAAGGGATTCGAGGACGCTCCCAAGCCGCTCCCAGTGCCCGTGGCGTCCACACTCACCAGCGTCGTGGCGCTGTTGGCCAAGTCGCGCACGAAGACGTCACTCGACCGGTTCTGATCATTGGCGACGAGGTCGTCCGCTTTGCTCTCGAACGCAACCCACCGGCCATCCGCTGAGACGGAGGCGAGGCTGGAGTCGCCATTTGCGCTGCGGTTGCCCGCGGCGTTCACGCTGACGAGCGCCGTCCTGCGCGCAGTCAGGTCCCGCCGGAACACGTCAAGGGTCGCGCCGTTGCTATCGTTCGCTGTGAGGTTACTGGCGCGGCTGAGGAACACCACGAAGCGCCCGTCGGGCGTGACCGCGAACGGTACGGAATCGCCGCCGCCACTGAGGGACACGAGCGAAGGGGCCGCCGCCGAAATGGTCTCCAGGTTGGCGCTGCGGGCCGACAGTGTGAGGCCGAGCAGGACGGTCGCAGCCAGCCCAGCGCGAAGGAGACGAAACTGATGTGCTTTCATGCGGCGCCAGATTTTCATCTTGTTTTCATGCCCTGCGTTTGTTAAACAAGAGCCGGCCCTCGAGTTCAAGTCAAAAAACAGAGTATGGTTCTTCGCAAAGATGGCAAGAGCGGCGGTTGGTGTCGCGGGATCGCCAACAGCGGCGGCTTCACTTTGAATGAGCTGATCGTTGTCGTGGCCGTGATCGCACTGCTGGCCTTGGTTCGGTTGCCGGCGCTTGGTTACCACAAGGCGACCGGCCGCGGCTTCGGCTGCCTGAACAATTTGCGCCAGCTCACGCTCGGCTGGTTGATGTACGCGGAGGACAATCAAGGCCGTGTTGTACCGAACCTGGATGGTCAGTCCATCCTTACTGGCACCAACGCTTGGGTGCGCGGCTCGATGGATTATTACTCGAACAATCCTGACAACACCAACACGCTCAATCTCGTCGATGCACGCTACACTCCGCTGGGCCCATACACGAAGCGGCCGGAGCTTTATCGCTGCCCGGAGGACCAAAGCGGGGTGCGCGTCGGCGGGCGGTTCTACCCACGCGTGCGCAGTTACTCGATGAGCAGCGCCATGGGGAGACAAGGCCCGGACTTCTGGCTGCCCACCCCACGGTATCGCACCTTCCAGAAACTCTCCGACATCGTCCGGCCAGCGCCGGGCCAGTGCTGGGTGCTGATGGACGAGCACCCGGACAGCATCAACGATCCCTGCTTCGCGTTGGCGATGGTCGAACCGGACAACTTGGCGCCGGCAGTGATCGTGGACTACCCGGGAAGCTACCATCAAGGGGCGGTGGGCATTTCGTTTGCCGACGGTCACATGGAGTTCCACCGTTGGACCGATCGGCGCACGATGCCTGCGATGCGGTTCGGCGGCCTCTTGCCGCTAAACGTCCCCTCGCCGAACAACCGCGACGTGCTGTGGCTCTCGCAGCGCACGACGAGCAAGGCGAGGTAGGCGATGGCGAAGCCAGCGTAGCGGCGGTCTGGCGACTGCCGCAAACTTCAGACTCTCCTGCAAGCAGGTGCGGTGGTCACCAGACTCCCACTTTGGAGGTTTGACACTTTTCGGAAGCGTCGGATTGGCCGCCGGCCAGCCTGGCCGTGTTGCCCACCAGGGTTTACCAGCGTGCGCGAACCTCGTGAGTCGAATTGAAGGAGTGGAAACTAACAAGTGCACACTTTGCAAAGTATGCACATTCCTTTTGCAGCTCATCAGCCACCAGCCGCGCCCCCGTGCAGCCAGTGCCCACATGGACGGACGGTCCCTGAGCAGGAGCCGCTTCAAATTGCGGGCCCTGGAGCAAACCGGCGGGGCCGCTGGCTTCCCGCTGAGGTCGACCCTCGGCGGCCGGTGACAGGACACGTGGCGTACAGAGGCGTGGGGTCGGGGAGCAATCGTGCACACTTCGCAAAGTATGCACTGCCGGCCTCTGTGCCGTCGGAGGCAACGGACTGGCCAGCCGTTACAGCGGCATCCGCGTCGAGCGGGTGAAGCTCAGCGTCTATGTCTTCTCCGGCCTCACCGCGGGAATCTCCGTTTTGCTCACAGTCGGTGACCACGGCTCGGCCTCGTCAGGCGACGGCCAAGGCTACGAACTGAACGTGATCGCCGCTGCCGTCGTGGGCGGCGCGAGCCTCTCCGGCAGCAAAGGCTCGGCGCTCGGCGCGTTGCTTGGCGCGCTCATCATCCAGATGATCAGCAGCAGCGGCGTCATCCTCGGCATCGATCAGAACTACAGCCAGATCATCATCGGCGCGGTGGTCATTCTCGCCGTGCTGCTGGACCAGTTCAACGACTGGCTGGCGCGGCGGCGGCTGACCAAGGCCGCCTGAGTCGAGTATTGCCATTGTGGCACGCTCGTCTTATCCTGCGGCCCATGAAAACGATTTCCTTCAAAGTCGATGAAGGCCGAGTGTTGTAGCCCCAACCTTCAGGTTGAGATCATGCGCACGGCCCAGGCGACAGAGCGCAACCTCCAGGATGCGGCTACAGCCTGCGGTGTTCCAAGCGACGAGCGGGAAATTCGGGTTAAGGCCGCACCGAGGTGCCATCTCGTCTTCGGACCGGTTTCCAATAGCCGGGGTCTTGCGGGAGCGGAAATTTTTTGGCCAACTCCTCGTTGATCTCCACGCCCCAGCCCGGTGCTTCGTTCACGGACATGTAACCGTTCTTGATCGTCGGGCACCCAGGAAAAACGTCCTGAGTCGATTGCCGGAAGATGACCGACTCCTGAATGCCAAAATTGGGAATCGCCAAGTCCAGGTGAACGTTGGCGGCGTGGCCGACGGGAGAAACATCGCCCGGTCCATGCCAGGCGCTGCGCACCCCGAACCACTCGGCCAGCGCCGCTATTTTCCGGGCCACGCTCAAGCCGCCCACCTGCGAGATATGCACGCGGATGAAATCGATCAGCCTCTCCGAGATCAGGCCCACCCACTCATGCGGACTATTGAACAACTCACCCATCGCCACCGGCACGGAGGTTTGCTGCCGCAGCATTCTAAAATAGCCGTTCTGCTCCGGCGCAAAGGGGTCTTCGATGAAAAACGGCTTGTACTTCTCGAGCTCTTTCAAAAGGTTGATGGCGTCGATTGGCTCCACTCTTTCATGCACGTCATGCAACAACTCGACGTCGTCGCCGCATTTGCTGCGGATGTGCTCGAACATTTTCGGTGTCGCCTTCAAATAAGGCCGCGCATCCATGTGACTGTCCGAGGACAACCCAAATCCTTCTTCCTTGAAGTGGGCCTGGCTGGACAGGTGCGGCGAGCCGTAGCCGCCCAGTTGAATGCGGACATGCCGGAAACCGCGCTCCATATTCTTGCGCACGCTGTCTTCCAATTCCGCCAGGTCGCGGCCGCTCGAATGCGCATAGCAATCGGCGGCGAAGCGGCATTTGCCGCCCAGCAACTGATACACCGGCATATTGGCCCGTTTGCCCTTGATATCCCAGAGCGCCTGGTCGAGGCCGCTGAGCGCGTTGTTCAAAACCGGACCGTTCCGCCAGTACGAACTCGTGTAGGCGGTCTGCCATACGTCCTCGATATTGTCGGCATCTCGTCCTTGCGCAAAGGGATGCAGGTATTCATCGACCGCCGTCGCCACCGCCAGGGGACGCTGGTTGAAGGTCGCGCAGCCCAACCCATAAAGGCCCGGTTCGCTGGTTTCCACCTTCACCACGACGAGCCGTTGTCCTTGCGGATTGGTCAGAATGGCCTTGACCTTGGTGATCTTCAAAGGCGCGAGGCCCTTGGTCGCTTTCGAGTAGGTTTGAGCGGTGGCTTCATCGGTTCTTCCGAAAAAACCGAGAGCGCCGGCGGCGGCTCCCAGTCCCAAGCCTTTCATCAAATCGCGTCGTTTCATCATGCACTCCATTTGTCTAGCCCGCCTGTGCGGGGCTGGTTTGGCTGACGGCGGTGGGAACCGGTTTGCGATGCCACCAGGTGGCCAGCACCGATCCGGAAATGTTCATCCACGGCCCAAAGATGGCGGGCGCAAGCGCAGCACTGGGGCTGTTGAGCACGCCCATGGCCAGCCCGGTGGCCATGCCGCCGTTCTGCAAGCCGACTTCAAAAGCAATCGTGCGGCAGGCGCTTTCATCGAGCCTGGCCAGTTTGGAGAGCCAATAACCGCCCAGATAACCAATCGAGTTATGAAGGATGGCCGCCCCAATCAGCGCCAGGCCGACGGTCAAAAGCTGGTTGCGCGAGCGGGCGGTGATGATGGCGATAATGAAACAGATGCCGGCCATCGAAAGGACGGGCAGCGCCTTGTCCATCCAGTTTTCCGGCCGCTTCAGGGTGACACTGATCAGCAGCTTGGCCAAAGCCACTACGCCGATCAAAGCGCACCCAATGATCATCCCGTTCCTGAGTGTCGCCAACCGCCCTAGAAAAGCCAGGTTCATCAACAGCGGCACGAGGGACAAACCAAGGCTGGCCACTGCCATGATGGCCAACGATTTCGCCCGGTTGAAGGCCGGGCGGGAGCTGTAGAGGATTTTGTTGGCAATCAGTCCGGCGACAATCGGCACGATGACCATGTGCAGTATCTCCAGCATCATGGCCATGAAATTGATCGGCACCAGTTTGCCGGCCAGGACCTTCATCAGAAACGGCGTCATGAAGGGGGCCATGATCGTGGAGCAAGCGGTCACGGTCACCGAGAGCGCCACATTGCCATTGGCCAGGTAGGCCATGACATTGGAAGCAACCCCGCTGGAGACCGAGCCGATCAAAATGACGCCGACGGCGATTTCCGGAGGAAAGCCAAATGCTTTTGCGATGCCATAGCCCGCCAGCGGCATGACGGTGAATTGGAGGAGCAGCCCAATAAACACCGGCCACGGCATGGTCAGCACCCGCCCAAAATCTTTTTCATTCAGAGTCGTGCCCATGCCGAACATGATGATTTGGATCAATGGAACAATCAGGTACTTCAAGTCGAAGCCGAACCAGGTTCCAAAGGCCGCCGGGTAAAACATGGAAGCCGTCACAAACACAAAAACCCAGACCGTGAAAACAAATCCTTTGAGATAGGCATGGCCTCGAAAGCAAAGGACCAGCGAAACAAACAAGGCGATGGCCAGAGGCCCAATCTCTGACCTGTAGCCCAGGCAAAAAAGGATCAAGACGGCAAAAAAGGAGAGCAAACAAATCCAGCCGGCAACCTTGGAAATAAGCGCACTGATTGGCAGAAAGCTATTTGAACGTGGCACGCGGCGAGTGAACCATAATTGGCCGCCACCGCGCAAGGATTCCCTCATCGACTGAGCGGGCGCGCAGCGCATCACAGTTTTTGGCCACTCCTTATTGTCGTTCGCAGAGGGAGCGCTGATGCTCACATCCGCGAGCGCAGCGGTCCACCCATCGCCGGCGGACGTAGGCGCCCGCGCTCCTATTGCCCAAACTGAGATGGGCCGGCGGGAGGCGGCTGGTTTTGCTTTGACAGAATAACCGCACACGAATTCTCGTGGCCAGTCAGCGACCTCCGGCAGAGCCGGAGGCTTGACGAAGGCGGA
>CAYIIH010000137.1:0-4750 GCA_964363225.1 uncultured Verrucomicrobiota bacterium
TATTCCTAAAGCGTTTTGGGGCGGGCAGGGTGTGACGCGCCCTACCTGGAGAATCAGCGTGAGGGCAAGCAAGAACAAATTCCCCTCTCGGTTCACGAATGCGCCCGCCTCCTCGTTACCATCGCGCGGGCGGTGCATTTCGCGCATCAACGCGGCGTGCTTCATCGCGATCTCAAGCCGGGCAACATTCTTCTCGACTCGCAAGGCGAGCCGCACTTGACCGACTTTGGCCTGGCCAAGTTTCTCCAAAAGGACAGCACCCTCACGATGACCAACGCGGTGCTGGGCACACCGGCCTACATGTCCCCGGAACAAGTGCGTGGGGACACCAAAGCGGTCACGACGGCCGCTGACGTGTATGGCCCCTGGGCGCGATCTTGTACGAAACGCTGACGGGCACGCCGCCGTTCGCTGGCGGCACCTCACTGGAGACGATTCGGCAGGTGTTGGAACAGGAGCCGCGCCGGCCATCGGTTTTCAATCCTGAAGTGGGCCGCGATTTGGAGACGATCTGTCTGAAATGTTTGGAGAAGGAACCCCGCAAACGGTACGCCTCAGCCGAAGAACTTGCCGCCGAATTGAGCCGCTTCCTGCACGGTGAACCAATTCAAGCGCGGCCCGTAAGCGCGCCGGAAAAGGTTTGGCGCTGGTGCCGGCGCAAGCCGGCGCTGGCTACGACGGTGATCCTGCTCCACCTCGTCTTCGCTCTGGGCCTGACGGGAATACTCTGGCAATGGCGGCGCGCGGAGCAAAACGCGGCTGCGGAACGCCGCGAGCGCCTCCGCGCCGAAGCCCAATCCTACGCGAAGGACATGAAACTCGCCCAAGATGCATTGGGGCGACCCAATCTCGGCCTCGCGCTCCAACTGTTGAATCGACACCGGCCCAAACCAAGGTCCGAAATCCGAAATCCGAAATCCGAAATCGAACGGGACCTTCGCGGCTGGGAGTGGCGTTACCTTTGGGCGCAATGCCAGAGCGACGAGCTTCTCACGCTCGGACGCCACGATACCGACATCCGTAGCATCGCCTTTTCGTCCAATGGCGAATGGCTGGCCAGCGGCGACTATCGCGGTCAGATCAAACTCTGGGGGGTGGAGAACCGGCGCGAAACGGCTTCCTGCAAGAGTCCTGGCATCCCCCTTTACCTGCGATTTTCTGCCGATGGTCAATGGCTCATCAGCGTTGGCGCGAGCCACGGCGTCCGTCGCTGGAAAGCTCCGACGTTGCAGGAGGTTGGTCCGCCTTTGGCGGTTGGCGACGTTCACGGTCTCAGTCTAAACGATGGAATTGCCACAGCCATTGACGTAAGCCAGCAACGATTGAAGCAATGGAACATACTGAATGGCCACGAGACTGACAGCTATGTCGTTCAACAGGGAAAGGATGAACTGGCTGTCTTCTCACCGGATGGCCGGTCGTGGGCTGGCTCGTTCGACAAGCTTGTAAACTTGTGGGACTTGGGCACGAAAACCCGGATTGCCCCGCTGAGCGGACACGACTCACGCCCGACTCCGCTGGCCTTCTCCCCCGACGGGGCTACGCTGGCTTCGGGTGGCAACGATGGCACAGTCAAACTCTGGGATGTGGCCCGGCAGCGAGACGCCGGAAGCCTCATCGGGCACCAAAACGTTGTAGCGACTGGTGCCTTCTCCCCGGACGGAAAAATCCTCGCCACTGGGAGCTTCGATCACACGATCAAACTATGGGACGTGTCCACTCGGGTGCAACTCACGACGTTCCGCGGCCATTTGGGCGAAGTGTATTCGGTTGCTTTCGCGCCCAATGGAAAGATCCTGGCCAGCGCGAGTGCCGATGGGACAATCAAATTCTGGGATCCCGCTCCGAAACGCGCCGAGACCACGTTCAAGAAATTCCCTTCGGATTTGAAAATCTGGTCACTGTCACCGGATGGCCAGTGGCTTTTTCTGGTCTTCGCCGATCACAGTTTCAGTCGAGGGGATTTGAGAATGCGACCGTGGCAAGAGTCCGAACGGTTGCCGCTCGGCTCGACCAACATCATGGCCACGACGCTTCTGCCGGGTGGGCACGTAGCCGCCTTGGGGACCGTTGAGGGGAAGGTTCGGCTTGTTGACGCAAGCACGCTTCGCGAAATAGTGGAACTGAGCGGCTTCGAGCGGCCGGTATCCAAGCTGGCGTGTTCGGCTGACGGCAAAATCCTCGTCGCCGAATCCATCGACCATCGGATAAAGGCGTGGGACATCGCGACGAAGCGCGAGGTCGCGAACTTTACGATTCGCGACAGGATCGAGTCGGATCGCCTGCCTCTCTCGCCGGACGGCGCCGTTCTGGTCACACCGTTTCTCGACGGCATCACGGAGATTTGGGATCTGACCCGCCAGCGCACAATGACGACCTTAACGAATGAAAGGCTGTATGTCATGGGCGCGGCCTTTTTCCGGGACGGCAAACGAGTGGCTATCTGCAGCTTTGACCGCACCGCGAAGATCTGGGACATCGCGGCGCAACGTGCTTCGGCGACGATGTTCTCCGACCAAACCGGCTTGCGTTCCATCGCACTCGCTCCCAACGAGCGTCGTCTAGCTGCGGGTGATGATTTAGGGCAGGTCAAGAAGGTGAAAGTTTGGGATTTGGCATCCGAGCAGGAAGTAGCGGTGCTGCCCGGACACAAGGAGGCGATCATTGATGTGGCGTTCTGGCCAGATGGCAACACGATTGTGTCCGTCAGCAAAGACGCGGTCTTCCTATGGCGCGCGCCTTCGTTTGCTGATATCGAGGCTGAAGAACAACGCCAAGCTGCTGCGCGGCCTTTCGGTGTCGTTTCCCCATGATCTGAACTCAGTAAGCACTCGAATTCCCGTCCAAGCCAGCGGCCAGTTCGTTTCCGGCTTTCACGACGCGACAGGCTCGGCGACTCCGCACGCAAAGCGGTGTGTGCCCTCACCCATGAACCTCCAGGTAGGGCGCGTCACTCCGTGGGCCCCCCGCCGGCCCGCGCCCCCCACCCCCCTACCCTCGCCGCCGGTTCAGGGACACCATTCGCGAGTCTTCGCGGCTCGTGGAATCTCACCCCTCACCCACCGCAGTTCAAAACCTCGCGGTAGTTCGAGGCCTGCCCGTCAACGCGCCAGCGTCTTGGACTGCGGTGGCTGGCCCCGTGAGATAACAGCCGACTTTCGCCAAGACCGTCACAAACCTCTATCTCACGGGGCTGGCGGGGAATGGGGCTGACACCGCTTTTGATTGGCCAAGAAGCGGGAAACAGAGTTGCGATGGTCCAAGCTGCCCAAACGCGATTTAACCGAGGACGCTCTTTCAAAACCCCCGCCCGCTGAGGGCAGCGGGCCTACAAATGCGATTTTGGCCCGGATTCCTGTAGGCCGCGTGTCCTCACGCGGCGTTTGGTTGGGTTTTGAAAGAACCTCTGAGGTGTGAAGATTCTCCGCAACTTTCCCGGAATTCTTTCCCAGTAAGGAGTGAAAGCTTCGCTCGGGAGAGCGAGCACCCGGTTTTGGCGGAAACTCTGTGTGTGCGCCGGGACCCGTTCACTTCCGCAAACAGAAAAGCAGAGAAATGAATATGAAAACACAGTTCCGAAAGATGGCTGTGAGGTTGGGCCTGACCATGCCGGGAAGGAGGGTTGCCCTCGCTCTCGCTTTCGCCGTGATGACAATTCTGGCCGCCTCCGCGACCGCTGCGCCGCTCAAGATCGCGTGCGTCGGCGACAGCATTACCGCTGGCTACGAGCTCTCGAGCCTCGAAAAATATCCCGCCCGCCTGCAATGGTTGCTCGGCACCAACTTTGTCGTGCGCAACTACGGCGTCGGCGGCCGCACACTCCTCAAGAATGGCGACTTCCCCTACTGGACTACATCGGAATACACCCTGAGCCGCAACTGGGGCCCGGATGTCGTCATCATCCAGCTCGGAACCAACGACACGTTGACGAATAACTGGGTTTACGGAGCGAATTTCATGTCCGATTATGAGGAGTTCATCGTCAGCTTCCAAACGCTCCCCAGCCAACCCCGCGTGATCCTCTGCACCCCTCCACCGATTTACGGCAGCGAGTATCCAGCCGAAGCCGGCGGCGTCGCCACCAACATCGCCCCCGCGGTGCGCTCTCTCGCCGCGCAGTTCAACCTCGCATTGATCGACTACCACATTGGACTTGCCGGTCACGCGGAGTGGTTCCCAGATGCCCTGCACCCCAACACACGCGGCACGGCCGTCATGGCCGCTCTCGCCCACGACGCCGTCCGAGGCATCGCCGTTCCGCCGCCTACTTCCCTGAACGTGGCCCGTGGCCCCAATAACCGTGCTATTGTCACGTGGCCCGCCGATGCCGCCGGCCTCGTCCTCCAAACGGCCAGCCAGGTGGCCGACACCAATGGCTGGACCGTCGCCGACTCCATTCCCTACTCGGACGGCAACTTTCTCCGCGCCACCAACACCGTCGGCACTACCCGCTTCTTCCGTCTCTGGCAGCCCTCCAGATGAATTTATGTGACTTGAGAATGGAAGGCGTTGGTCTGAACAACTCTTCGAGCGTCTGCAAAAAACTTTATGAAAACTACAAAACTGAAAATACTGATTGCCAGTGCGTTGCTGTTCATGACCGCCTCGGCGCAGGCATTGCAACCGGAGGTGCTTTACGCGTTTCAACTGGGACTGAGAAATCCAGCCGCCAGCCTGGTCCAAGGTAGAGACGGCCATTTCTACGGCACGACCGGGAGTGGCGGCAGCAGCGGTTATGGGACGGTGTTCC
>CAYIIH010000137.1:4850-19744 GCA_964363225.1 uncultured Verrucomicrobiota bacterium
TACGGCACGACCGGGAGTGGCGGCAGCAGCGGTTATGGGACGGTGTTCCGGGTAACGACCAACGGGGTGTTGACCTCACGGGTCTCGTTCAACGGCACGAATGGCAGGTATCCGCAGGCCGAACTGGCGTTGGGCAATGACGGAAATTTCTACGGCACGACTGCGTATGGTGGCAGCAGCGACAGGGGGACGATGTTCAAGGTGACGGCCAACGGGGTATTGACCACGCTGATCTCGTTCGCCGGAACCAACGGCGCGCTTCCGCTGGCTGGACTGGTATTAGGCGATGACGGCCATTTCTACGGCACGACCTACGAGGGCGGCAGCAAAGGTTGGGGGACGGTATTCCAGGTGACGAGCAACGGGGTGTTGACCATGCTGGTCTCGTTCAACGTGGACAATGGCGCGAGCCCGAATGAATTGGTGTTGGGCAGTGATGGCCACTTCTACGGCACGACCAGGAGTGGCGGCAGCGGCGAGTATGGGACGGTGTTCCAAGTGACAACCAATGGGGTGTTGACCTCGCTGGTATCGTTCCCCGGTGCCGATGGGGCCTATCCGCAGGCCGGACTGGTGTTGGGCCGTGACGGCAATTTCTACGGCACGACCGCCGGCTACTCGGTCTGGAAATACTATTATGAAGGGGCGACGGTGTTCCAAGTGACCACGAACGGGGTATTGACCACGCTGGTCTCGTTCAACTTCGCCAATGGCCTGATCCGTCCGCACTGGTGTTGGGCAGTGACGGCCATTTCTACGGTACGACCGCTGGCTTCTTCCACTGGAAGCAGCTGCCTCGTGGGACGGTGTTCCAGGTGACCACCAACGGCGTATTGACCACGCTGCTCTCATTCACTGGTACCAATGGCGCGTATCCGAGGGCCGGACTGGTGTTGGGCCGTGACGGCCATTTTTACGGCACGACTGCTGAGGGCGGCAGCAGCGAGTTGGGGACGGTATTCCAGGTGACGACCAACGGAGTGTTGACTTCGCTGGTTCCGTTCAACGGTACCAATGGCGCGAATCCTTGGGCCGGACTGGTGGTGGGCAATGACGGCCATTTCTACGGCACAACCGTGGGTGGCGGCAGCAGCGGTTTGGGAACGGTGTTCAAGGTGACCACCAGCGGGTTGTTGACCTCGTTGGTTTCGTTCAACGGCGCCAACGGCGCGTATCCGCAGGCGAAATTACTGTTGGGCAGCGATGGGAATTTCTACGGCACGACCTCTCATGGTGGAAGCACCTACGTCAATACGAACGAAGCAGGATATGGGACGGTGTTCCGAGTGACGACCAACGGGGTCTTGACCTCACTGGTCTCGTTCACCGGCGCCGATGGCGCGTATCCGCGGGCCGGACTGGTGCTTGGCCGTGACGGCTATTTCTACGGCACGACCTCAGAGGGCGGACCTGGCGGCGGGGGCACGATTTTTCGGCTGATCATCTCGGCGTTCACCAACGTGGCCAGACAGCCAAGCGGAAGCGTGTTGCTCACCGGCACCGGGCCAGCCAATGGAAGTTATCGTCTTTGGGCCAGGACAGATTTGTCGTTGCCGATCACATCCTGGACCCTCTTGACGAGCGCTTCCTTCGACAGCAACGGAAACTTCTCCTACACGGACGCGGGCGCGGCCACCAGCCCGTCGCGTTTCTATCAGCTTTCAGTTCCTTAACCTCGAACAAAGTTCAGTCACCCAACAAGCAGAGTTACGAATATGAAAACCAACGCCAAACTTCTGATCAGTGCCGTGTTCATGGCGGCGACGCTGAACAGCCTCGGTCAGCCGAGCCTTACTGTCCAACCTGCGAACCAAACGGCCAATCAGGGATTCAGCGCCACCTTTCGCGCGGTGGCCCAAGGGACAGCGCCTTTGAATTACGTATGGTTCTTCCAGTCAAATGCCATCCCGTGGGCGACCACGAATGTCCTTAGCATCACCAATGCCCAGCCGGTGAACGCGGGAAGTTACTTTCTTGTGGTCACCAATTCGGTCGGTTCAGTTACCAGCCGGGTGGCCACACTCACGGTCATTCCACCCGTGCCCTTGGACCCAAAGCTCAGCGCCAACATTCGAGTGGGCGAGGATCTGCCCGCACTGCCCGTCACACGCCCACACCAGGCCGAGCCACACATTGCGCGGAGCTACCTAGACCCCAACCTGCTGATCGCGACATTTCAGGACGGACATGGGACCATCGTTGAGCCGCTGGCTTGCGGCTATGCGGTTAGTGCTGACGGTGGTCTGACTTGGACGCGCGCCTTGATACCCGGGCTGACGAAGCTCAATGGAGGAGAGTATCCGTTCGCGGCTGATAACGTGGCGGCGATTGACCTGCAAGGGAATCTTTTCGTGGCCTCGCTTACTTTCTCAAACAAAACTGGCGGTGGCTACGTCTCGGCATTGACGATCAACAAATCCGTGGACGCCAGCAAAACGCTTGGGCCACCACGCTTCGCTGCGCCCGGGAATGCCGCCTACTATTCGGACAAGGAGTGGATCGCGATCAATACCTTTCCCGGCTCGCTCACGGCCGACCGGCTCGCTCTAGCCTTTCACCGCGTAAACCTGGCAAACGGCAGCTACCAGTTATTCGGGTGTTACGTCATCTACAGCGATGATGCGGGTGAAACATGGTCGCAGCCTAAAGCCATCGGTGCTCTGGATGGCTTCGGTGCGCAGGCGTTTTACCTTCCGGACGGCACTCTGGCTGTCATTTATTATGGAGGCATCTTTAATACTTCGAACAATCGAATCGAACTCGTTTTGTCGAGGGATGGCGGAGAGACTTTCGAGCCTCCTCTCGTGGTCATGAATCTGGCCGGGATCTACTATTCCGACTCCATCGCGGCCAGCCCCCCTTTTCACTCCGCGTGCGCTGACCGTCAGGCGGGAGTGATGTATCTGGTCATCCAGGCGCAGACAGGCGTGGGTACCAATCGGGCCCCGCGCATCTTGTTCACGAAATCCATCGACAAGGGAAAAACCTGGAGCACAGCGGTGACGGTGAATGACACACCGGCGCGCCGGTCCGTCTTCCTTCCGGCCATCGCGGTCTCGCCCGACGGACAACATGTAACCATCGAGTTCTATGACAAGCGGAATGACCCCGGCCAAGGCTACTTCGTCGATCTCTATCTGGCCGAGTCCTTCGATGGCGGCGACACGTGGGAGCCAAACATTCGGCTTTCGGACTTCTCGACGGATTTGCGGAAAGCACCGACCGAGGGTTCGAAATTCTTCCTGAGTGATTACCAAGGCATTGTGCCGGCGTTGAATTTCCAGGCGCCCGGTGTGGCCATCTGGATCGACACACGCAGCGGCAATAACGACCCGTATGTCGTCCGCATCACGCGCACGAAGGGCACAATGTTCGATACGTGGCGGAAGCTAAGATTCTCCACCAACGACCTCGCCAACGTCGCGGTCAGTGGCGAAAGCGGCGACCCGGACGGCGACGGCATTCCGAACCTAGCCGAGTATGCCTTTGGTCTGGAACTCACCCGCGCCGACGCCAGTCCGCTCAAGATCATTCAAGGCGCGCCCGGCCCCATGCCACGGGTCGCGGTGTCATACGAGCGGCTCGCGGTGTTGTCGGACATTCAGTTGTCCTGGCAGACATCAGCGAACCTAGTCGATTGGACGACAACCAGCCCGACACTGGAGCAGGTTGCCTCTGGCCGCGATCCCTCAATGCAGCGCGTGGAGGCTTTGTTCGCGGCTGGCGACCAAATGAAGTTCTTCCGACTCACCGTCTCGCGGGTGCCGCCGACTCCATGAACGCCGAATTCCAGTTCGAGTTGCACGGGCGCGAAGGCGCGACTCACGAGATCGGAGTTTCAACGAACTGTAGCGCCCGGACGCCTTGGCTCACCACGAACACCAGTGGCACCGTAATGTTGAGTGACCCGGCATCGGCTCCGGCAGGCCACCGTTTCTACCGCGCCTTGAGCCAAAGAGGCGGCGCGGACCATTTCGGCTCGTGTGAGCGGAGGGCGGATCTTGGCGGAGAATTCCGTGTGTGTGCCAAGGCCCCGTGTTATCCGTGACTTTGCAGGACAATCCGAAATGAGCGACACTCTGCCGAGCATGAAGACGACCGCCAGACCTCAACCGGCTCCCGGTGCGCGCCGGGTTGGCTGCCGCCGACCCCAGCGCCCCCGCATGGCCGGGGGCGGCTTCACGTTGATCGAACTGCTGGTCGTCATCGCCATCATCGCGATCCTGGCGGGTTTGCTCTTGCCCGCTTTGTCGAAAGCCAAAGCCAAAGGCCAGGCGACGGCGTGCCTGAATAACCTCAAGCAACTGCAACTGGCCTGGCAACTCTACGCGGACGATCACCACGACCTCATCTGTCCGAACCTGAGCACGGTGACAGGATTCAATGACCGCAGTCTGCCCGGATCATGGGTGGTCGGAAATGCGCGACTCGATCTGTCGCCGACCAACCTCCAAAGCGGGGTGCTGTTTCGCCACATCAAGTCGGTGCCGGTTTATCACTGTCCTGCCGACCCGTCGAAAGTCCAGGGTTCATCGGGGTCGCTCCGGTACCGCAGTTACATGCTCAGTGGCCGGTTGGGCGGGCCGAAGGTTGGGATTCCCGAATACGATGCCGGCGTCAAATACCGGGTCACAGCCGTCTCAAACCCGGCCCACGCCTTTGCGTTCATCGACTCCTCTGAGCACACGATCAACAGCGGAGTGTTTGGCGTCTTGCCCGTTGGTTTCGCCGGCGGGAACCTGTGGGACGACGTGCCCGCCGACCGCCACAACCGCGGCGTAAATCTGTCCTTCGTGGACGGGCATGCAGAATATCATCGCTGGCGGGCGCCGAAGCCGAAGGAGTACGGCGCCAGGGCCATTGGAGACGATCTGACAGATTTGCTTTGGCTGCAGGCCCGGGTGCCAACGCCGTGATGTTTCGATCAGTTTTTCGTTCCCAAAACTGGAAACACAGGCTCACCCCTCCGGCACGTCAAACTCCACTGGCAAGGTCCGAGCAGGCCCGGGATTGTCCTCGCCAAGCTGCGCCCGTTTGCGCTAAAAGCCAATCGTGCAAGTTCCCGATGCCGACCCCGGCCGCTCGTCCGTCCACCCGCAGTGGTTCGTCACCACCCGCTGGAGCGTGGTGCTGGCGGCGGGACAAAGGAACGCGGCCGGTTCGGTCGAGGCGCTGGAATTTCTGTGCCGCCGCTATTGGCCACCGATCTACGCCTTCATTCAGCGGCGAGGCTTTGCCCCCGCTGACGCCCAGGATTTGACTCAGGAGTTTTTCGCGCGGTTGTTGGAAAAGAATTCTATCGAGACGGCGGACGCAGCGAAGGGCAAATTCCGCACGTTCCTGCTCACGGCGCTCACACGGTTCCTGGTCAATGAACGGGAACGCGGGCAGGCGCAGAAGCGCGGCGGCGGGTGCGTCCATCTTTCTTTGGATGATTTCAATGCCGAAGACCGTCACCGATTCGAACCCGCCGCCACGGCGACGCCCGAAACGATCTACGAACGGCGCTGGGTCGAGGCGCTGTTGGAGGCCGTGTTGTCGCGATTGCGGGAGGAATATGAAAGCGCCGGAGACCGGGAGCGGTTCGACATGCTTAAGCTGTTTTTGGTGGCTGAGCAGCAAGCTCCTTCCGGCGCGGAGGTCGCGGCGCGGCTGGGGCTGACCGAATCGGCCGCTTACTCCGCCGTGCATCGTCTGCGGAAGCGTTATGGTGAAATTCTGCGGGAGGAGATCGCCCACACGGTGAACAGCGCCGACGAGATTGAGGACGAGTTGCGGTATCTGGTGCAGGTGTTGAGCCGCTAAGCACCCTCCTTGTAGCAGCCGACGTAAGGAGGCTCTAACCTCAAATCCGAAATCTGAAATCCGAAATCCGAAATTGAACAGAGCCTCCTTACGTCGGCTGCTACAAGGGATTGAATTGCGGTGGGCGCGCAAGATTTTTGCACTTTTGCTGAAGAATAGATTGAACGAATTGAAAGGCGCGCACTGAATTATGCCGGTTTGTCCCGAATGCAACGGCGAGTTGCCGGAAGGAGCGAAGGAAGGCCTTTGCCCCCAATGCCTCATGGTGCAGGGGCTGAAGATCGTGTCGGCACTGGCTCCGCCTGGCCCCGGGCCACCGCGCGGCGACCTGCCCCGGAACTTCGGCGACTATGAACTGCTGGAGGAGATCGCCCGCGGCGGAATGGGCATCGTCTATAGAGCTAGGCAGCGGAGCCTCGACCGCATCGTCGCGGTCAAAACCCTCCTGTTGAGTGCGCACGCCAGCCCGGAGTCCGTGAAGCGATTACGCGCGGAAGCGTCCGCCGCGGCCAGTTTGCGGCATCCCAACATCGTCGCCATCCACGAGGTCGGCATGCACCAGGACGAGCACTACCTGGTGATGGACTATGTCGCCGGCCCCAGTCTGGCGAAGTTCATCAAGGGGAAGCCGCTGCCGGTGCGGCACGCCGCCGGCCATCTGAAGACGATTGCCGAGGCCATTCACTACGCCCATGAACGCGGCATTCTCCACCGCGACCTGAAGCCGTCGAACGTGCTCATCGGCTCGAACGACGAGCCGCTGGTGACGGACTTCGGCCTGGCAAAACGCTTTGGTTCCGACTCTCAACTCTCAACCCAAGACTCTCAACTGACTGTGACCGGCCAAGTGGTCGGCTCGCCCGGCTACATGCCGCCGGAGCAGGCGGCGGGGCCGCGCGGAAAAGTCGGACGAGGTAGTGATGTCTATTCACTCGGGGCCATGCTGTACCATTTGCTCACGGACCGGCCGCCGTTTGTGGGCGAGACATTGAATGAAACCCTGGACCAGGTCTTCAACCGGGAACCGCTCTCGCCGCGATTGCTGAACCCAGCCGTGCCACGGGATCTGGAAACGATTTGCCTGAAATGCCTGGAGAAGGAGCCGGAGAAGCGCTACGCGACCGCACAGGAGTTCGCTGATGAATTAGGCCGTTTCCTGCGCGGCGAACCGATTCACGCGCGGCCCGTCAGCGCGCCGGAAAAGCTCTGGCGCTGGTGCCGGCGCAAGCCGGCCCTGGCAGGCGCACTTGCGACGGCTTTGTTACTATTGTTAGTCGTTGCCATTGGCGCGCCCATCGCGGCGTTCCGCATCAGTCACGCCCGACACCAGGCCGAGCAGAACCTCTATGCCGCCGACATGAATCTCGCCTTCAAAGCCCTCGAAGCGAAAAACCGTGGACAGGTGCTGCGTCTGCTCGAACGGCATCTGCCCAGAAATCTGCGCGACCGCGATCTACGCGGCTGGGAGTGGCGTTATCTCTGGCGCGAGAGCAAGAGCGACGAACTCTTCGCGCTCCCCGGAACAAAACATGAGATGACGAGTGTCGCATTCTCTCCAGACGGCAAATATCTCGCCACGGGGGAGGGGCGCGGGCGGGTCACGATCTGGGACCTGGCCACGACACAGGCAGTCGCGCACGCCGAATCGCAATTGATCGGCGCAGTTCCACTACAGTTCTCTCCCGATGGGCGGCTCCTCGCTTCCGGCACTTGGAGCGAAGGCGGCCTGCGGCTCTGGGATTGGAACCCGCCGAACCTGACCAGCCACGCATCACCTTTGACGAACGGAAGAATCTGCGGCGTTCGATTGGATGAAAAGACCATCACGGCGGTGACTCCCCAGTTCCTCCGGCGATGGGATCGCACCACGGGCCGGGAGCTCCTGAGTTTCCCAATCGTCAGCCACCAACCCAACTGGGAGGCGTGGGCCATCTTCTCTCCGGACGGACGCATTGTGGCCACGAGTTCGAACGGCGTCGTGATGCTTTGGGACATCGGCGCCAAAGCCATGATCAAACAGCCCCTTCTCACCTCCGAGGAAGTGGTCAACCCGATTGCGTTTTCTCGCGACGGTCGGACGCTCGCGGCGGGCGGTAAAAGTGGCGCCCTCTTTCTATGGGATGCGCCGTCGCATCGGATGATCACCAACTTTGTCGCGCACAGAAGCGTTGTTGAGTGGGGTGATTTTTCACCGGATGGAAAGCTGTTCGTCACCGCCAGCTACGATCAAACGCTCAAGTTATGGGACACCGCTGACTGGCAGGAACCAAAGGAGTTACACGCTCATTTGAACGTGATCTTCAGCGTGGCTTTCTCGCCGGACGGGAAACGGATCGCCAGCGCCAGCGCCGATGGCACGGTCAGGTTTTGGAGCGCCACGCCAGGCGCGCGCGCGGACGATCACAAGAATCTTCCCGCCGACGTGCGCCAATGGTCGTTGTCGCCCGATGGCCAGTGGCTCTTCCTGATCTTCGCGGACCAGAATTTTAGCGTGTGGGATCTGGCCACCTGGGGGGAATCAGCGAGGCAACCACTCGGCTCGACCAATATCACGGCGACGGCCCTCTTCCCAAGTGGGCGCCGCGTCGCATTGGGAGACGCGAATGGGCGTGTTTTCATCTTTGACCTCGCGACCATGCAGGGCGAGTCGGTAGGCAGCAATTTCGAGGGCGCAGAAGTGGTTGCTTTGAACTGTTCCGCTGACGGAAGCATACTTGCTGGCCGCGCCACGAATCACAGGATTATTGCGTGGAGCGCATCAAGTGGCGGCGAAATCGCGCGCTTCACCAGCGAAAGCACCCACTTGCTTCATGGCCTGCCGATCGCAAAGGACGGGCGCACCGTTGCCACCGCGCCGTTAAATGGCACGGTGGAGTTGTGGGCCTTGCCGGGTTTGCGCAAGCAGACCCTCTACGTCAGTGACATCGAGCCGGTATCGGATGTCGCCTTCTTCAGCGACGGTCGGCGCCTAGCGACGGTCGATGTGGACCTGACCGCGCGCGTCTGGAACCTGAGTGCCCCCGAGCGTCCTCTGGTCACGATGCACGCTGACCTCACCGGTTTGATGTGCGTCGCGCTGTCGCCCGACGAGCGTCGTCTGGCTGCGGGCGAAGACATCACTCAACCGAACAGGGTCAAGGTGTGGGACGTCGTCACGGGGCGGGAATTGGCAGGGCTGACCGGGCACAAATTCAGAATCACCGATGTCGCGTTTTGGCCGGATGGCAACACGATCGTGTCCGTGAGCAAAGACGCGGTTTTCGTGTGGCGCGGCGCGTCGCTTGCGGAAATCGAGGCTGACGAGAAGGGCCAGGCTGCTCCGCCGTAGCCCGCATTTCTCGCGACGCGGGGAAGGCACAACTCGATCGCTTGTAGCAGCCGAGGTAACGAGGCTCAAATCTCCTCGGGAAAAAGAAGAAAGTCAGAGCCTCGTTACCTCGGCTGCTACTTGTTTAGCGGGCTTCTAACGTTGAGGCGGTGGCTTTGCAGGAATGGGCACGGCGGGATATTTCCACGTTGAAGCGGAATGAATTCCGCGCTCCGAGAATCCGAGCGCCGCATGCAGTTGAACGCGCCCCTTTCCATGAACCTCGTAGCAGCGGACGTGAGTCCGCTCCATCTGGATTTCCGAAAAGGCAGAGCCGACTCACGTCGGCTGCTACGGTTCAGGGGTTCAACGCGCGAATCATTCGGGGAATTCTCTCCCCGGCCGACGGGACGGAGAAGAATTCGCGGGCGGCCGACCGGTTACTGAACGGTAACACCACGCGAGACGGACGAAGCTGCTCCCTCTCCCTTTCGGAAAGGGAGAGGGCCGGGGTGAGGGTTTGTTCGGTCTGGATCGATCCGTCCAAGGCGGCAAAGATTTCAAAATTTGCTGCAAGAATTCACCGCTCTTCCTGAAGAACAGGATGAAAGCTTCGCTCGGATGAGCGGGCGGCGGGTCTTGGCGCTAAACGAAATCTGTGTGTGCGCCAAGGCCCGTCCAGCGAAACAAACCAGGAAAACGCAAACGAGAATATGAAAATGAAGACAATCTTGCCGATGATCGCCGTGGTCGTGTCAGCGTTAACAGACGGCTTCGGCCAGCCAGTCATCACCAAGCAACCGACCAACCAGACGCCCTATGTCGGCAGCACGGTGACCTTCAGCGTCATTGCCACCGGCTCGCCCCCGCCGACGTACCAGTGGCGCTTCAACGGCACGGCCCTCCTCGACAAAACGAACAGCAGCTTCAGCCTGGGTAACGCACAATTCACCAATGCCGGCCCGTATTCGGTGGTCGTGAGCAACGACGGCGGGTCAGTCACCAGCGAAACGGCCTGGCTTTCAGTGCTGCCGACGAACGTCGTGAACCTGGGCGATCTCGAACTGCGCTTTGGCGTGCCGACAAACTTGACCGCGCTGAACACCACGGCGGATGAACAGGCTTCCAGCATCAGTACGGACGGCCTCACGCTGTTCTTCGACTCTAACAGGCCCGGTGGCTCGGGGTCCTACGACATCTGGACGTCCACCCGGTCGACAGCGTCTTCGCCGTGGGGACCACCGGTCAATCTCGGCTCCCCAGTCAACAGCGCATCCGCGGACGGCGATCCCAGAATCTCGGCGGACGGCCTGTCGCTCTACTTCGATAGCGCGCGAGGCGGAGGCGTCGGTGGCATCGACCTGTGGGTGGTCACCCGCCAACAGACCACCGATCCGTTCGAGCCGCCGGTGAGTCCAGGCCCGCCGCTGAACAGCGTCTATCACGACTACACGCCGGCTCTTTCGGCGGACAGCCTCACCTTGGTCTTCGCGTCAACTCGACCTGGAGGATCGGGCGGTTTGGGCGATCTCTGGATCAGCACGCGCACCAATTCGGCGGCGCCGTGGGAGCCGCCACGCAACCTCGGATCTCCGCTGAATACCGCGAACGAGGAAGGCATTCCCGTGCTCTCTCCGGACGGCCTGTTGCTCTTCTTCATGTCCGACCGGCAGAACGCCGGGACCTACAACGTCTGGGTCAGCCAGCGGGCCACCACCACGTCGCCCTTCGGCACGCCCGTGCGGATCCGCGCGGTCGCCGAGCCTACCTTCCGCGCGACACCTCACGCCCTCTCTGCCGACGGAACCACGCTCTACTATAGCTCTTTCGCGCGCAGTGGCGGGCAAGGTGGCTGGGACCTGTGGCAGATCAATTTCACCAGACTGCCTTTCCTAAGCGCGGCGAAAGGATATCCAGGGCATCTCTATATCAACCTTTGGGGACGGCCGGGCGCGACCTACGAGATTCAAACCACGGCAGATTTGAATACCTGGACGCCCTGGGCCACCATAGGCCTAGACCCTTCTGACGTCTGGGACCAGCACCCTGCACTCTTAGAAGACTCGTACGGCGCCCCTCCGAGCCGCCGGTTTTACCGCGCCGTCCTGAAGTGAGGAAGTGATGAGTGTGGGGCGAGACTCCCGTGCCGCCCCACAAATCCCCTTAAGCTGCTTTCTACATTGAACAACTCATGAATTCCAACAAGCCACTCATCACACACCGAAGAGCATTGCACCTGACGCTTGCTCTTGCCGGGACTGCGCTGGTGACCACACTCGTTTCGTTCAACAATGCCAATCGTCTTTGGGCCAGCACAGATTTGTCGTTGCCGTTCGCAATCCTGGACCCTCTTGACGAGCAATTCCTTTGACAGCAACGGAAACTTCTCCTACACCGACTCGGGCGTGCTCACCAACCCGTCGCGTTTCTATCAGCCTTCTGTTCCTTAAAGGGCAACGCGAAAACATATGAGAAAGCGCACAGCAAAAAGCATCATCAGCCCGGCGGTTGAATTCAGGCCACAGAACACCGTCTCCGGCCGACGGCCTTCCCTGCGTGGGTTCACCCTGATTGAGCTTCTCGTCGTCATCGCCATCCTCGCGATCCTGGCTTCGATGCTTCTTCCGGCTTTGAACAAGGCCAAGCTCAAGGCGCACGGTATCTATTGCATGAATAATCATCGCAGTCTCGCCTTGGCCTGGCGGATGTATGCCGACGATAACAAGGACCGATTCCCTCTCGCGGGTTTGATCAATCAAAATCATCCGGAGAAAACCTCTCTGTGGATGAACGGCCACTTGGATTTTGATCCAAACAACCGTTCCAATTGGGACGTTGAGCAGGACATCAAGAAAAGCCCTCTTTTCCCCTACTGCGGCAACGCGCTGGGCATCTTTAAGTGTCCAGCAGATCGGTCGGTGATAAACGTGCCTGGCCGCGGCAGACTCCCGCGGGTCCGCTCCATGACCATAAACCAGCATGTCGGCGGATTCGAAACAGGAAACACGCCCGGTTTGTTCACCTCCTGGCGGTTTTTCAAAACGTTCTCTGACTTGACCGATCCGGGTCCGAGCGGCACATGGGTCTTCCTCGATATGCGGGAGGACAGCATCAACTATCCAAGCTTCGAAGTTAAAATGGAGGGATGGCCGGACCAGCCCCAGTTGCACGGATTCAGGTATGACCTGCCCGGGTTCTACCATCACCGAGCGGCCGGGTTATCCTTCGCGGATGGTCATTCAGAACTCCGGCGTTGGAAGGACCCGCGCACGATGCCGCCCTTGATGGCTCCCCACAGCGGTTGGTGGAACCCGGCGATGAAGTTTCAGACGCCCAACAATCCAGACGTGCGCTGGCTCCAAGAGCGCACGACGCGGCCAGTGCGCTAACTGGAACCTGCCAGCCCTCCAACGTGGCCGGACAACCTGGGGGAAGCCTGTTGCTCACCGGAACCGGGCCAGCCAGTGAGGGTTATCGTCTTTGGGCCAGCGCAGATTTGTCGTTGCCGATCGCATCCTGGACGCTCTTGACGAGCGCGTCCTTCGACAGCAACGGAAACTTCTCCTACACGGACGCGGGCGCGCTCACCAACCCGTCGCGTTTCTATCAGCTTTCCGTTCCTTAACCGAAGTAAGGCTGTTCACGCACTGGCTCCCTTTCTTTACGAGCTGCCATGACTCTATGAAAATCGCCGACCTGAAAACCTTCGTTGCGAGTTCGTTGTTGTTCACGACCGCGTCTGCGCAGGCGTTGCAGCCGGAGGTGCTTTACGGGTTTGAACTGGGACCGAGGACTCCCTCCGGCAGCGTGGTCCAGGGCAGTGATGGCAATCTTCTACGGCACGACCACATACGGCGGCACCAGCGATGTTGGGACGGTGTTCCAGGTGACGACCAATGGGGTGTTGACGACACTGGTCTCGTTCAACAATACCAATCAGTATCATCGTGTCGTACGAGAAACTGGCCGTGCTGGCAGACATCCAATTCACGCTGGAGGAATCCACGAACTTGGCCGAATGGTTACCTTTTCGAATTGCGCGAGAATAACATCCCTGAAAGCGTGGTGTGTCAGAACGCATGACCCGGATTGCCATCGTTGAGGACAACAAAGTCATCCGTGAAAGCCTGATGGAATTTGTCCAGGCTGACCCGGAATGTTGCTGCGTGTGCGCGTGCGCGACGGCGGAGGAAGCCCTGAAAGTGATTCCCAAACACCTGCCCGAAATCGTCCTGATGGACATTCAGTTGCCAGGGGTCTCGGGCATCGAATGCACGGTCCAACTCAAGCAATTGCTGCCGTCGGTCCAGATCATCATGGTGACCGTGTATGAGGACACGGAGCGGATTTTCAAGGCGCTACGCGTGTGGGCGTGCGGCTACTTGCTCAAGCGCTGCACAGCGGAGGAACTCCTGGCCGCCATCCGCGAGGTCCGGCAGGGCGGCGCGCCGATGTCGCGGGAAATCGCGCGCAAAGTCATCGCCTCCTTCCAGGAACCGCTCACGGCCACGGCCGAAGTGGAAGACCTCTCGCCCCGCGAGCGCGAAATCCTTGAATTGTTGGCCAACGGCCTGCCCAACAAAGAGATCGCCGATCGTTTGGGGCTGACCGACGGAACGGTCCGCTGGCATCTCCGGCACGTCTATCACAAGCTCCATGTCCGCTCTCGCACCGAAGCGGCGCTGAAGTTCCGTTCCACTCAGGCCATACATTTGTGAGACTGGGCAAATCCGGGAATTCAGGCACGATGACGGTGATTCCTGTCGGGAAGCCGTGACGAAAAGCAAACGTTAACAAAAGATCTCCTATGAAAGTCTGCACAATAAGATCAGCGATTTGGGCGGGGCTTGGCCTGTTGCTCGGTTCAACCATCGTGGCCTCCGCGGTCCCGGTCACCTTTCAAGTGAACATGGCAGTTCAAGAGGCCATTGGGAGCTTCGATCCGGCCAGAGTTCGATGACCTTTACTGTGGCGAGCGGAAACAGTTACTTCCGCCTGGCAGGGCCGTAGCCGTATCTATGCAGCAACCACGAAACACACAAAAGGATACGAAAAGACGGGCCTCTGCCCGCAGTCCCGATACCGTTGATCGAGTCACTCGACAGTGACTGCAAAGCCGCCTGCCTTACTCAAAGTTTCCCTTCATGTATCTTTCGTGTGGTTCGTGTCTTCCGTGGTTGCTGCTGAATTGTCACGGCTTAGCGAACCGCCGGGCTGGGAAGCATGCAGCTTGCCCTGGGACGACCCGCGCGACGCGGGTGCTACCCGAAGCTGTGGCGAGCGACCGGGTTGGGGCGAACGGCATGTCCGTGAGCTTGCGGGATTGCTGGCGCGGCGGCAACTTCGCGCAATGTTGCACTGATGACCAAGAGACCGAGGCCATTTTTGCCAGCGGAAACGCCACGCGGTCCGGGCGGCGCGCCCAGTCTTCGGTCCCGCCGGTCCTGCATGGGCGAGTCGTTTCGACCGGCACTCCGCCGTTGGATTCCTTTCATAGCCGCCCTGCTGACGCTCTTCGCCGTTTGCGGCTCTTTCGCCGAAGGATTCAGGGCCGGCGCGGATTGCTCCCATCTGGTGTTCTTCGAGCAGCTCGAACAACGGATGTATGACTACAACAGCAATTGCATTGCTTCGCTCAAGGCGGCCGGCGCGATGCCCGAATACGTGCCAGTGGGCAACGAAATCATTGGCGGTCTGGGGATCGGCATCTGCTGGTGGGGAACGGAGTACCGATTCTGCATAGAACGGGTAGGTTTTTCAGCAGGGGGTTTTGGCTGGCGGC
>CAYIIH010000138.1:0-19471 GCA_964363225.1 uncultured Verrucomicrobiota bacterium
GCTCAAACCCACATTCAGAACCAAAAACTACCCACTCGACTTCCAGAAGACCCAAAAATAATAAGATTAGCCGGCGCCAGTTCATCCGACAATCCGCCGGTCTCGCTGGCGCAGCTTTGTTGTCGCCTTGGGCGTTGCACGCTGCGGAAACGGCGCAGAAACGCACGGCCGTGGACCGGGTGACCTTGGGCAAAACCGGGTTAAAGCTCAGCCGCCTCGGCATGGGCACCGGCAGCAACAGCGGCCAGGTGCAGCGCGACCTGGGCCGAGAAGGCTTCAACCGATTGGTCCGTTACGCCTACGACCGGGGCATTACCTACCTCGACACCGCGCAGGATTACCAGACGCACGAATGGATTCGCGACGCCATCAAAGGCCTGCCGCGCGAGAAGCTGTTCATTCAATCCAAAATGCCGGGTTCGCCCGATAAACCACTCGAAGTGCTGGACCGTTATCGCAAGGAACTGAACACCGACTATATCGACAGCCTGCTCATCCATTGCGCGACCAAGAATTCGTGGCACGAAGACCAAAAGCGGCTCCTCGATGCGTTCGCCGAAGCCCAGGAAAAGAAAATCATCCTGGCCAAGGGCGTTTCCTGTCACGGCCTGCCGGCGCTGACCCGCGCCACCCAGGTGGATTGGGTGGACGTGCATCTGGTGCGCGTCAATCCTCAAGCGAAATACATCGATGGCCCGTCGGGCAACTGGAATGAACCCGGCGACGACCTCAGCCCGGTGCTGACCGAAGTCAAAGCCATGCGTGCCAAGGGCCGCGGCATCATCGGCATGAAACTGATCGGCAACGGCGATTTCACCAAGCCCGAAGACCGCGAGAAGTCGATCCGCTTCGCCATGCAATGCGGTCTGCTGGACGCGGTGGTGATCGGTTTTGCCAGCCCCGCCGAGATCGATGAAGCCATCGAACGGATGAACCGGGCTTTGGCGGAGGTTTAAGACTTGAAAGGGGCGCTGAACCTGATAAGCGAAGTGAGTAAGCAAGAAAGAACCGACGCGGCGAGACCCCAACTGCAGAAGGCAATCGGAAAAAGACTGAAACATGGGGGCAGAAATATTTCTGACCCGAATCTTTCTGTCTGCGCTGGCGCTGTGGCGGATTGACCCTTCTTTCAGGCTTATTTCACATGCCGAAATGCCTGCACATTTTCAGGGGTGATCACCACCGCTCCCGTGTCAACCAGCGCCGGCAGGGGGCAGGTCTTGGCCGCGCGCCAATCCGCCACCATCTTGATGCGCCCATGATTGAGATCATGCAGCATCCGGAGACCGAGATACGACATGGTGTAAGAGCGCTGCGCCAGCGAGGCTTGAATGAACCCCTGCTGAACGAAGTCGAGCGTCGCTTCGTTGCGGTCCATGGCAATGATCTTGATCTTCCCCTTCTTGCCGGCGTCCCGCACGGCCACGGCTGCGCCGGCCCCTCCGGAAGCATCCACGCAACCGAAGCCCGCCAGGTTCGGGTGCGCCTGCAGAATTGACTTGGCCTGGGCGGCCGCTTGGCTTTCCTCCGCCTGGTCATTGCCGACGGCCACAATCTTGATTTCGGGATGTTTCCCCAGCGCGGCTTCGTAACCACGTCGGCGCTCTTCCAGGTTCCATTGCCCCGGGATCATCAAGAGCGCCACTTCTCCTTGGCCGCCAATTTCTTTGGCCAGCAATTCCCCGCCCAGCCGGCCGGCCTCGAAGTTGCCGGTCCCAATGAACGTGTACCGCCGGCTCTTGGGCGAATCCGTGTCCTGGGTAATGACCGGGATGCCGGCGGCGATGGCGCGATTGATACTGGGAATGACCGCTTCCGGCTCAGCCGGCACCACAATGAGACCTTTGACGCCGCGCGTGATCGCCGTCTCGATCAAGTCCACCTGCTGTTTCACATCGCTGCCTTGCGGCCCGGTGAATGTGGCCTGGACGCCCAGGTTCCTGGCCGCATCGTTGAAGCCATCGCGCGCGTCAATCCAATACGCATTGCCCACGGAGACGGCAATCAGCACGTATTCTTCGTCCGCCGCCGCCTTCGATGGAGCGGCGCCGGATGTCGCCGTGGCCTCAGGCTGCTTGCGAGACGAGAAATAAAGAATCGCCAGCACGAGCGTGGCGAGGCCAAGAAGGAGATTCAGAGCTTTGGACATAGGCGTTAGTTCAGTTTCATGTTTCTCTAGGGCGGCAGTTGCCAACAAAGAAAGCTATCTATTCACGACCGTCATTTCTTAAACCATCTGCCGATCCGCTTGAGCATCGGCCAGTCGATGCGGTCGATGGTCACGGCCAGGATCAGGATCGTCCCCATCACCACGTTCTTCATGTAAATGTTGACGCGAAGGATTTCCATGCCGTTCTCGATCACGCCGACCAGCAACAAGCCCAGGAAAGCGCCCAGGATGGTGCCCGTGCCGCCTGCCAGGCTCGCCCCGCCAATCACCACCGCCGAGATGACCCGCAACTCGGCCCGTTCCCCGGCGTTGGCCGAGGCGCTGATCAACCGCGAAGCGTTGACGATGCCGGCCAGCGCCGCCAGAACGCCCGTCAGGATATAGGTGAAGCTGCGGACGCGATCAACGTTAATGCCGGAGAAACGCGCGGCTTCTTCATTGCCGCCCACGTAATAGACCTGGCGCAAAAAACGCGCATGCCGCAGCAGCACATCGGCCGCCATCACCGTCATGACCATGAGCAAGACAGAATAGGGCAGATCAAAGCTCGCCGTGAGGTGCATGGTCTCGCCCAGTTTTGCAAAGCTGGGTGGCAGGCCGGTGACCGGATTCGCTTGCACGGCCACCAGGCAGAGGCCGCGCACGATGATCATCGTGCCCAGCGTCGTGATGAGCGGATTGACCCCGACCTTGGTGATGATAAAGCCATTGACCGCGCCGACCAGAGCGCCGGCCAGCAATCCCGCCACCACGGCCAGCAGAATGGGCACGCCGCCCACCATCAATTTGCAGGCGATAATCCCGCCCAGCGCCACCGTGGAGCCGATCGACAAATCAAATCCGCCGGCGATGATGACCAGCGTCATCCCCACCACCATGAGCGCGTCGGTCGAGATATTGACCGCAATGACGCGCCAGTTGTCGATGGTGAGGAAACGATTGATATCGCCCGGCTGGGCGAAATAAAAACCGGCGCAGGCCACCCCCAAGACCAGGAGAATGACGACTTCCCGGTAAGCCTGGACAAACTGGCTGAGGCGCTGGGTGGTTTGGCTCATCGCACGGCAGTTTATTCTGAAAGGGCTTCCTGCCCGGTGGCGAAGCGCATCACCGCTTCCTCCGAGGCGTCATTGGCGAACAACTCTCCGGCGAGGCGTCCTTCGTGCAAGACCAGAATGCGGTCGCACAGGCCCAGAATCTCAGGCAACTCGGAGGAAATGACCAGCACGCCGATGCCGTCGTCACAAAGCCGCCGGAGCAGCGCGTGAATTTCCGCTTTCGCGCCGATGTCGATGCCGCGCGTCGGCTCATCGACGATCAACACGCGCGGTCGGGTCTCCAGCCAGCGCGCGAGCAGCACCTTTTGCTGATTGCCGCCGCTCAGGAGCGCAATGCGCTGGCGCGCGGAAGGTGTGCGGATGTGAAATTGTTCGACACGCTGTGTGGCGACGGACGTGAGCGCGCGCTGTGAGAGCAGGCCGCCGCGAGAATACTGCGGCAGGCTGGCCGCAACGAGATTGTCCAGCACCGACATTTGCGGGAACAAACCGCTCGCTTTGCGGTCTTCCGGCAGATACGCCATGCCCTGCCTGATAGCATCCGCCGGAGATTCAATGGTCGCTTCTTGGCCATCCAGCCAGACGCCTCCCGCGTCTTTGGGACGATAGCCAAAAATGGTCTGGGCAATTTCCGAGCGCCCGGCGCCGACCAGGCCAGCCAGGCCCAGGATTTCACCGGCGTACAGCGTGAAGGAAATGTCGTGGAAGCAGCCTTCCAGTTGCAGTCCCTCGACGCGCAATAATTCCTGGCCGCGTTTCGCGCTCTTGGGCGGGTACATCTGGGTCAGTTCGCGGCCGACCATCAGCCGCACCACTTCGTCCATGGTCGTTGCGGAAACGGCCTGGGTGGCGACCCGTTTGCCATCGCGCAGCACCGTCACTGTATCCGCGAGAGCAAAGACTTCTTTGAGCTTGTGAGTCACATAGAGGATGCTGATGCCGCGCGTCGCCAACTCGCGCAGCAGCTTGAACAAGCGTTCGACTTCATGTGCCTCCAGCGAGGACGTCGGCTCATCGAGTATCAGGATTTTCGGCTCGAAGGAAACCGCGCGGGCGATTTCGACGATTTGCCGCAGGGCCAGGCTGAGCGTGCGGACGGGTGCGTTCGGTGACAACGGGACTCCGAACGGGGCCAGCAATTCACGCGTGCGCCGTTCCAGCTCGCGCCAGCGAATGAGATGGAACCGCGTCGGCTCGCGCCGGACGAAAATATTTTCCGCCACCGTCAGATTCGGGGCGAGGCTGATTTCCTGGTGCACGGTGCTGAGGCCGAGGCGCAGAGCTTCGGCGGGCGTGGCGGGCGAGATCGGCTGCCCATCGAGCAGGATCGTGCCGGCGTCTTTCGCGTGAATCCCGGCCAACACTTTCATCAAGGTGCTCTTGCCGGCGCCGTTTTCGCCGATCAGGGCATGAATCTCGCCCCGGCCGACCGTGAGCGAAATGTCGTCCAGCGCCTGCACGCCGGGGAACGACTTGGAAAGCCCGGTGATTTGGAGAACGGGGGCCAGTGACGAGTGACGAGTGGCGAGTGAAGCCGGCGAATTCGATTCCTCCTCCTCGCTCGGCGTGGCGCTTCCTGCGTCGTTACGTTCCTGGTCCATTTAATCCAAAAGGCTTCGGGAGAGCCTTGGCGACAACTCAACCATAAACGCCATATTCGCGGACCGTTTCCCACATGGCCATGATATTTTCCGGGGGGACATCAGCCTGAATGTTATGCACGGTGTTGAAAATGAATCCGCCGCCTGGAGCCAGATCGTCGATGCGCCGCCGGACTTCATCACGGACTTCGGCAGGCGTGCCCCTCGGCAAAACGCGCTGCGTATCGACGCCGCCGCCATAAAACGTGATGTCCCGGCCGAACCGCCGTTTCAACTCGCGCGTGTCCATCTGAGCGGCGCTGACCTGGACCGGGTTGAGGATGTCAATGCCGGACTCGATCAGATCGGGAATAAGCGCCGAGACCGCGCCGCAGGAGTGATAGAAGATTTTCACCGGAGTGGCGGCGCGCTGTTTGATGAAGGCGAACAGCCGGGTGTGCCGCGGCTTGATCAGCTTGCGGTACAAATCCGGGGAAACGAGCAGGCAATTCTGGCTGGCCAGGTCGTCGGCTTCGGAGATCATCATCACATTCTTGCCGAGCAGACCCAAAGCATGTTCCCAATATTTCATCTTGATTTCGCAGATGACGTCGAGGAGGGCCTCGGCGAACGGCTCGTTGGCGACCATGTCGCAAAAGAAATTCTCAAAGCCGCGCATCCAGAGCGCAATTTCGAAAATGCCCGGCGCATTGCGGCCCAGAATGTAGGCCACCTGCCGCCGGTTCATCAGTTCATCCGCGCGCTCGGCCAGACCCTCGTACCGGCCTGGATCGAGCGGATCGGGAAATTTGTATTTGGCCAGTTCCTCGACGGTGTCAATGTCCTCGAGCGGATGCCGCCGCATGTCGTAGTACAAACCGCCGTCCTGCGGTTTCCACCACTCGATGCCCCATTCGTCGCGCAGCTTGTCATAGCCCTCCTCGCTCCAGGCGGGAGAGGTCCTCCCGCGCGGTTTGCCGGGATTGAGGCCGTACACATCCACCTGCAAACGTTCCTTCACATCATCATGCACCCGGGCCAGTTGCTGAATCGGGTCTTCAAGCTGGATTTCGACTTCGGGCAGGCCAAGGTGCCGCCGGAGCCGCCGATAGGCGACGTGATGGATGCCGGTCAAAATGGAGCCGCCGAGGTCGTAGGGCACGCGGTCCGGTTCCTGGTGATTCAGAGTGGTTTCGACGCGTTGGCGGCGGGTCCAATCTTGTGGAGGCCTGTCGGGCGACGCGCCCTGGTTGGCTATATTATTCATGGCTTACGAGTTTTCTCCTGTCACCGGACGCGCTTCGATGACCTGATCGTTGTAAGAGGGGTAAACGCTTTGTTGAGGCTGCACAATCAAAAACTCTCTGTCATCCCACTGGCCGCCCAGCCAGCGTTGCAGAAGGCCGAGATCGCCGGCCAGTTCATCGAACTGCCAGCCGCGTTTTTCACAGATGTCTTTCACTCTGTCTCGCAGTCCCAATTGGGCGGTGCAATCGAAGGAAATCAGGGCGCCACGATCGTAATGGTCGGCCCATTGCTGGGTCACCTCCAGCAGGTAACGGGCGTTTTCCTCCCCGTATTTGGCGAGCAGATCGGCAAAGGACTGTCCCAGTCCAAAGGGCGTCGTTTGGCTGCCGATGTCATCGGTCATTTCCCGCAAGGCGTCCAGGCCGGCGCTGCGCACGGTTTTGCGCTGGGGAAATTCCAGCCAGCCGGCCGTGAAATAATAGGTGCCCGGACAGGACTGGAACAGTTGGCTGTACCGTTCCTTGGAACCGAGAAACAAGGTGATGCAGTCGTGGGCGCGCGGCACGACCAATCGGGTATGGCCCGCGGTCAAGCCGCTCAGCATCAAGCTGCAAAGGCCGTAGCCAACCAGAATGGCGTCGTACCGGCCGGCCGGCACGGCATCAATCCGGGCCTGCAGATCGCGATGCCCCTTCCGGGGTTCGTCATGATGCCCGACGGGCAGGAATTCCACCTCCAAAAGATGCGGTGTTTGGGCCGCGGCGAAACAGATTTCCCGCTGGGCAATTTCGCAGGCGAGTATCTTGAGGGATAATTTTGCCGTTGCCATCGCGCGCAAGTTTATACTTGTCATTGCATCGGAAGGCCAGGCCGTTGTCTTTGACCCAAATCAATGGGCGAACGTAGCGGCGGGCATCCTGCCTGCCGTAGCCGGAGGCATCCTTGCCGCCCGCCCGGGACCGAAAGCGTCCCGATGAACCAGCCCAACTGGCCTGTCCAGACTATCGAATAATCACGGCTCAGGCGAGCCGCACCAAGAGCGGTAAGGCTAGCGCGGATCAAGACCCGAAAGACCAGTCTCCCGCAGATTCACCTTCCCAACATTGGTCGTGACCAGCGGCTCTGTGACGCCGGGGACTCGCGTGAATTTGAGGTTGTCAATGTCCAACCGCTTCACGCCGTCCGCGAAGACCACCGGTCGAAGGTCATCTTTGGCCAAGCTCAGGCGGACATCTTCGAGTGTGAGCTGTTCCAGGTTGCGGGCGTAAACGCCCCAGGCGGGAAGCGGGCGGGCGTCCACGCCGGGGCCTTTGACAGGCTGCTTCGCTTGTTCGGCCGTGCCGCCGCCGGTGAATTCGATATGCGCATTGCGAAGAATGACGTTGGTGATGGGTGCGCCGGACCAGCTTTCGACGGAGAGCGCGGAGCGATAGACGCCGCTGGCGTTCAGCCCGCTCACGGTGACGCGGCCAACCGTGTTGCCGGGCTTGGTCCAGAGCGTCACGGGCGAGGCGACGTTGTGCATGGTATTGTTCGCGAGGAGCACCTCATCGAGCGGGCCGCGCGTGGCGTCCCAGGCGCCGGGCTGGAGGATGATGCCGCAGAGCATGTTGGTGCGCCGTTTCTCACCGGAGGTGCGGTGCGGCTGCAGGCCGGGGCCGTAAAAGAGGCAGTTGTTCACGATCAGCCGCGTGGCGGGGCCGATGAGGCGGAGACCGTTGCAGGAGGAGTTCACGATGCAATCGGCGATGACGGTGTTGTCCCAGTAGCGGCCCGCGATGGAGTCGTCACCGGTGTAGAACTGGCAGCCGATAATGTTCACGTTGCGGCACCAGCGATCGGGCGCGCCACGCCAATGCACGCCATCCCAGCCGCCGACAATCTTTACATTGCGGATATCCACGTCGTCGCTGATTTGGAAGAACACAGCGTAGTTCGCGGAGTCCACGATGGTGATGTCGCGGAGGGTAAAGCGGCGGCAGTCCACCAGCACAATGGTGTGCGGTCCGCGCATCCGTTCTTCGCCGGTCGGGTCGAAGACTTTGTTGCCGTCAATCACACCCTGGCCGGTGATGGTAACGTCTTCGACGTTCTCGCCGAGGATGAGCGCGCGGTGCCACTTGCCCCATTTGGCTTCAGGCATGAAGTCGGGCGGCGTCGGCTGCCGATATTGGGTGAGGTTGGTCGTTCCCACCAAAGTGGCGCCGGCGTCCAAGAACAGCGTCACGCGGCTGCGCAGATGAACCGTGCCGGACAGATAACGGCCGGGCGGGAACAGAACCTGCCCCCCGCCGGCCGCCGCCGCATCCATGGCGCGGTTGATGGCCGGAGTATCCAGGGTGACACCGTCGCCCGTTGCGCCGTGGTCGCGGATGTTGAAGACTCGCGCGGCGGAGGCTTGGCCAGCCGGGGATGGCGATGGCTTGTCAGCGGCCAAGGCAAACGCGCCTGAGGCAAGAAATGCGCTCAGACACCCCGCCCGGATTGTGGGATGGCGAACAATGTTCATGGTTTTTCTTTTCTGATGATAGGATGCCGGAAACTCTCGTGCCAGGATCAATCTTCAGTCCAACTCAAATTCCCGCCCTCCGTCCCCCCTGCCTCCCGAGGTCAACGCCGCTGTCTGCGGACGAATCTCCACCTCGGAATTGTCAGCCTCGATGCTGTGGGCAATCACGCGATCGGTGACTTCGCCCAAAAAGCTGGCCAGCGTTTTATTCAACTCCTGAAACTCGGGCCACAGAGTTTCATCGACGAATTGTTTCGGCACTCGCGCCATGACCGTGGTGTAACGCTGCCGCGGGTAACGGTAGGGCTGGAGATTGTAACGGCGCATCAAAGCAATGAGCAGCTTGCGCGACCATTGATCGCGCAGGGTGAAGGTGAACTCGATCGGCGGATCGGTTTGCTGGAGTTCGCGCAGCCGGGCGCGAATCCGCTCGCGCGCCTGGGCGGCGGCATCACGCTCCCCCGGCGTGGCGGCACCAGAGAAAAGCGCTTCGATGCGCTGCAGCTTTTCAATCAGACGTTGTTCTTCGGTCATGCCGGCGAGTGTGAAGTCCTCTGCATCCAATTCCCAGCCTACACTTACTCCGGCTGCCGCAACACCGCGCCGGTGCTGGCGCTGGTGGCCATTTGCGCGTAACGCGCCAGCCAACCGCTCCGGAAACGCGGCTTCGGCGTCCGCCAGATTTTCTTGCGCTTTGCCAGTTCCGTGGCGGAAAGCTTCACCGCCAGCTTCCGTGCCCGAATATCAATCTCGATGATGTCGCCGTTGCGCAGGAGCCCAATGGGACCGCCTTCGGCCGCCTCCGGCGAAACGTGGCCGATACACGCGCCGCGGGTGCCGGAGCATCTTCGGATCGACACCGGCGGTTTTGATGACCGCGCCGTCGGGCGCAAGATTGCCCCGCAAGACCGCCAGGCCACCTTCGGCGCTGTAGGCATTGTCGAGCGGCCGAATGCACTGCGGATCCTTGATTTCGGCAGCCGCAATGTTTTCACCGAGCGTCCGGCCCGTGACCGTGAGCGTGTCGGCGCGGAGCAGGCCGCGAATTTTGCTGATCTCCTTGAGGATGGCGCTGATGCCGCCGGCACGATCGACATCTTCCACGTGGTACGGCGAAGAAGGCGAGACCTTGCAGATGTTCGGGCAGCGCTGCGAAAGCTGGTTGATGCGGTCAAGGTCATACTTGAGGCCGGCCTCGCGGGCGATGGCCAGCGTGTGGAGCACAGTGTTGGTGCTGCCGCCCATGGCCATATCGAGAATAAAGGCGTTGTCGATGGCCTCGCGTGTCACAATTCTGGAGGGCGTCAGGTCTTCGCGGACCATTTCAACGATGCGCCGCGCCGCCGCGCGCCAGAGGTCGTTGCGCCTCGGGTCGGTGGCCAGAATGGTGCCGCTGCCGGGCAAAGCCAGGCCGATGGCTTCGGTGAGGCAATTCATGGAATTGGCCGTGAACATGCCTGAACAGGAGCCGGGACCGGGGCAAGCGCAACATTCCAGATCGGCCAGTTGCGGTTCAGTGAGTTTTCCGGCTTTGTACTGGCCGATACCTTCGAAGACGCTGATGAGATCTCCGGAAGAAGCCGCTGGACGCTATTTGACGCTCACTTCATACCAGAGCGTCTGCCATTGGGGGCCGAGCGCCAAAACGGCGTTGCCCTCGGGAGTTTTTTCCACAGGAAGTTCCTTCCTATGCTGGCCGCGTTCGTCCAGCGCCCACGCTTGGACCTGCGATGCCGGCAAGGGCAGAGTAATGCGGGCGGGAAGGCCTTCGACGCGCGAGGGCGCTTTGCCCCAGTCGCGGCCCACGCTTGATTTCTCGGCATCCTTCCAAATCATGCCGGTGTTTTCAGCGTAACCGGTAGCCGTAACCAGCAGATGCTTGGGAGGGCGGGCCGCGTCCATGGCCGTGATGGTGACGGCGCACCAGCCGTTCTGCATCGACTGGCCGGGTTCAATTGCCACATCGCCCAGGACGAATTTCTTGCCGCCGCCGTAACCAATCACCGCCTTGCTCCGCGCCGTGTTGACCGTCACGACACCACGATTGGTTTCGCTCAAGTCCCACACCAGTTCGCCGGTGTCGGAAATGAAGCGGTTCCCTTCCAGCTTTACTTCCTCCGGTCGCAGCACCCCGGGCGGCAGCGCTCGGCCTTCGGTAGCGAGCGCGACGCGGTGTATCAAAGCCGCTTCGCGCGGCACCCCGGCCTGCTCGGCATCGACGAGCGACCAGGCGCGCGCGCGCCGCAAAAGGTCCAGTTCGCGCTCTTGGTTCAATTCCGCCACGATTTGTTGCCGGGCGGGCTGCACGTCACCGCGACTGAACAGCGCGGCGGCGGCCGGTAGCGCAGCCATTTTCGTCGGGTGCTGGTCAATGTCGAAGAAGCTATTGATGCGCTTCGAGTCCCAGCCGTCATTGCGCGCATGGGCGTAACTGTAAACATAGACGGCATCCCAGTCCTGCAAGGCCGCGTAGGCCGCCAGCAGCAGAAAACCTTCGCTGCTGTAAGTGTTCGGCGCGGGGTGATTGTATTCCGTGCAAGCGTGCGGTTTTTCCAGGATGCGTTTCAAGGCCAGTCCGGGGAGCGTGCCGCCGCGTTCGTTGACCATGCTGCGGTTCTCGACGATCCAGTCCACGGAGTCCCAGGGGCGGCGCGGAAAGCGCGGATGCTGCCAATAGGAATGGGTGTCCACCCAATCCATCTTCGCCATCAGGTTGGGCGGGCTGCAGCCGACGATGGTGCCGGTGACCGGCGCTTTCACATTCAGCTCCTCCTTCAGAAACCGATACATGGCCTGCCAATAGTGGTCCTCAGTAGTTGCGAGGAACCGCATCCAGTCGCGCTGCGCCTCGATCGCGCGTTCGCCGAATGTCTGGCGCTCGAAGAGCGGCAACGACGCTTCCTCCAAGCGCTCGCCCGGTTTCAAGCCATCGACTCCGCCAAGCCGCAGTGAAAACCCTGCCAGAGTGACGGTCGCGCCGGCCGGGCCGAAGTTGCTGAAGCTGACCCGGGCGCGCTCATCGCTTTGCGAGGCATTGAAAACGTATTTAAATTCCTGCCACTCGCTCGAAGCCTGGGCGTTGGCCGACAAACCAAGATTCTGCCACGGCTCATGACCCTGGCCCACGCTGACGGCCAGCGCGCGCGGTGCTCCGGACTTGGCCCAAAACCGGAGCGTGTAAGCCCGGCCTGCTTGCAGTGGGAAGCCGGCTTGAATGAACTGCAGATGCCAGGCCAGCTCCGCCGGTTTGCTGACTTCAAACTCGACGGCTTTGGGAGCGGGGACGGCAGAGCCGAGCGCGGCCGGCGCGTCAGCGACGACCTTCGCCGTGAACGTGCCGCTGTGTTGCTCCAGATCCCAACGTTCCAACTGGCGCGCCAAGTCCGCATTGGCCAGCAATTCAGTACCCAGCGGTTCCGTGCCCGCGCTCCAGGCCACCTGCAATTTGGTGGTTGTGGCGTGGCGCAGTTTCAGCCGGTCATTCCATTGCCGGCGCAGATTCTTCAGAAACACTTCCGGCAGACGGTCCATCTGCCCGCCGAGCCAGGCGTGAACCAGGCCTTGTTCGTTGTTGATCTCGACGAACGCGACCCCCGGGTCTTCGTGGTAAGCCAGCTTCGTGTAAGGATTGCGATGCGTGAGCAGTCTGCGCGCGTATTGCTTCTGCAGTTCGAGCTGTGTCGCATCGAAAAAGCCGATGATGTGCCGGTCTTTCCAATCGAGCTTCTCGATCTCGGACGGCAAACCATCGGCCGCATTGAAGGGCCGGCCGACGAGCAGATTGAGGTTGGCGTAAAGGCCGCGGCTCTTCAGCTCGGCTATGAAGTTGTCCAGCCGATCAAGCGCTTCGGGGTCGAGTTCGCCGCTGCCCCGAGCGTCACGCAGGCGGATGCCGTTAGGCCACGCGCCAGTGTCCAGGTGATGAAAGCGCACGATATTAACGCCGAACTTGGCCAGGCGGCCGGCGACTTTCGGGGCGTCCGTTTTCGTGGGCATGCCGCCGGAGAAGCTCAGGTTCACGCCGAAGAAGCGGATGCGCTGCTCGCCCGCGTAGAAATGGCCGTCCTCGCCGACGCGGATACGGCCGAACTTGCCGGCGGGTTTGTGCAGCCAACCGGAGAGGTCGGTCACGCCCGGCGAGGCGTCGTCCCACGGCAGGACAAAGGGAAACACGGGCGCAGGCGGCCCGCTCTCAGCGCCCGGTGCAGCGCTGGCGTACCCAGCAATCGCGACCACCAGACTGAGCAACCTGCATCGGCAAATGGTTTTTATCATAGCCAAATCCTTTTTGAGTTTGATTCATTTGCCGCTTATTTTCCAGATTCCAGGACGTCGAGCCCTTCCAGCCAGTGTGTCGCCATGATTGATTCTGTGATCGGCACGGCCGTTTCTTGCAGGGAAAGAATGCGGCCCGTTTTGAACGCCTTCGTTTGTTGGAGGCCGATCAAGCCGGAGGCCATGCGTCGGTCGATAGTCTTGGCCAGCTTGATTTCAAAAGCGTAGAAGTCGGATTCCATTTCTATGAGAAGGTCCACCTCCACCCCTGCCGGTGTCCGATAGAAGAAAAACTTCACCGGCGTGCTCCGCGCAGAAAACCGTTTTAGGGCTTCCAAGACAACCATGTTTTCGAAGACTCGGCCGCGCTCGGCGGCCTTCATCAACCGCTCGCCTGAATGGATGCCCAGGAGATAACATAAGAGCCCCGTGTCCACGAAATAGAGTTTGGGCGTCTTCACCAAGCGCTTGGTAAGGTTCTGGTGATATGGCCTCAGCAGATAAACGATGGACGTTGATTCCAGAATGGTGATCCAGTCTTTGGCTGTCGGCTGGGTAATGCCAACTTCCTTGGATAATTCGGACATATTCAGCAGGCTGCCCGCGCGAGTGGCCAGAAGGCTGACGAACGTTTGAAATCGGGCCAGGTCACTGATTCTCTTGATATTCCTCACATCACGTTCAAGGTAGGTCGCGAGGTAGGAGCTGAACCACAAGTCCTTGTCCAAAGCGGGATTCACGAAAAATTCAGGGTAGAACCCCCGCACCACCTCGTCCGCCATCTTCCCATCATCCTTCGCCAATTCCTGGTTCGCGCCCGGCATGCTCTGCATCTCCAGCCAGTTGAAGGGATACAAACGCAGAATCGCGATCCGCCCGGCCAGTGTCTCCGAAACGCCTTCCATCAATTGAAAGGTTTGTGATCCGGTCAACAGATACTGCCCGTGCCACCGACGATGCTCGTCAATCCACATCTTAAGGTAGGGCAGTAATCCGGGCGCATACTGTATCTCGTCAACAATCGCCGGTGGCGGATACGCGCTCAGGAATAATCTCGGATCGTTCTGAGCCAACGCGCGCTGCGCCGGATCATCCAGGCTAACATAGCGACATTCAGGCGAAGTCTGGCGAAGCAAGGTGGACTTGCCAGCCTGCCTTGCACCCGTGACCAAGACCGCCGGGAACTGCTCCCGCGCGATTTGGAGACGAGTTTCGATGCTGCGCCGGTAATAGACGATCGACATGCACCAATTTTGCATTGCCAACACTCTCAAATCAAGCAATTTTAAAATACGAATTTGAAATTGGCGTTTCTATTGGAGGTGTCGCGTGAAGTTATGGACCGAGAAGGCGACGAAGATGCGTCCGCTGTTTTGGATTGTGATAAGAGTGTGCGACTTGTAGAAAGGTCGGACTTGAAATGACTTCGCGCGAGAGAGTGTTAACCGCTTTAGCCCATCAGCAACCGGACCGAACGCCGTGCGATTTTTGGGCGGAAGACGCGGCGTGGAACCGCCTTTTGGCCGATAGGGGATGCTCGGACAGGGAACAGTTGCTGCGCCAATTGGAGATTGATCTGCGCCATCTTAAGGCGCAAGAACCGCCGGAACGCGCCGTGGGCGGCGGTGTTTTCCAGAATTTCTGGGGTGAACGCTACCTCTATAAGCAAACGCCTTGGGGCCCGATGCGCGAAGATGTCAAAGGGGCGCTGGCGGGCGCGCAAAGCTTCGCAGAACTGGAGGCGTTTGCATGGCCCACGCCGGACAATTTCAATCATGCTGGGCTGAAGGAAGCGGCGCGCCAGCATGAGAACTGCGCCTTGGTTTATGGGTTTGCGGACGTCTGGCAGCGCCCGGCGCTGGTGCGCGGCTGGGAAGAGATGTTTGTCGATATGATGGAGCGGACGGACTGGGTCCATTTCCTCTGCCGCAAGTTCACCGATTTTTACCTCGAAGATTACACGCGCGCAGCGGAAGTGACCGGCGGGCGGATCGACCTCTATTTGCTCATCAGCGACCTGGGAACACAACGAGGACCTTTGATTTCGCTGGCGATGTTCCGCGAGTTTGTCGCGCCCTACCTGAAAGAGATGATTGAGCGCATCCACGCTCTGAACGGACAGGTCTTGTTCCATTGCTGCGGCTCGATTCGTGTGTTCATTCCCGACCTCATCCAACTGGGCGTGGATGTGCTTGACCCGATCCAACTCACCGGTCCCGACATGGCTCCGGAACGGCTCAAAGCCGATTTTGGCGACCGGTTGAGTTTTCATGGCGGTGTGGACATGCAAAAGCTGTTGCCGTTCGCGACACCGGAACAGGTCCAAAACGAGGCGCGCCGGTATTGCGAGACACTGGGACGCGGCGGGGGATACATTCTCGGTCCTTCCCATCTGTTTCAGCCGGAGGTGCCGCCGGAAAACGTGCGGGCGGTTTATCGCGGCCGGTTATGACTTCGCTGGCCAGAATCCGGTGCGCGGCGCAGCTTCAGAAACCGGACGCGGTTCCGGTCGCGCCTTACCTGGGAAATCAAGATCTCAATTGGTCGGCAAAAAAAGGCCGAAGGCCGCGGAAGCCGACTTTTGCTAAAGTGGCCACTTTGCCAGAAAAGAGCGTGAGAGCGTTTTTGCCTATTATCCTTTCGTCGATCTCGCTTGACACGTTCACAGCAGAGGATCAGCTTTCTTTGCGATGGGAAGAAGCTCACCGCAGCCTTGAGCGGCAAGGTTTTTCTTGCTGTGCTCGGTGGTGAAGGATTGGAGTTGTCATGTGTTTGGAACAGGTCCGAGCGCGGAGCCGCGAATCTCTTTGGTGGAAGAAATTCCACATTGGGACCCTTCTCTCTTCGCCTTGCTCCCATTCGGGCAATCAAATCCTTGACCGGGGCAAGTTTTCCGCTCCCCCGCTCAACTCCTCTGCCGCAAGTACCTTACCCCCACATTCCGGAGCATCGCCCCTCGAGTTAGGCGCAGCCTTGGCATGCCTGGGAGCAAAAACGCGGTGGCGCGGAGGAATCTCACTGCAACATGGAGCGATTATTCTTTAAATGCCAGCGATGTTCCTACGACTGGCGCTGTACCATTTGCATCCAGGAGCAAATCATTTGGAAGAGGGAGCAAGTCTCCTGCAAGCGGGAGCAAAGTTCCAGCAAGTGGGGACATCCTTGCTCCATCGTGTAGGAACCTTCCCGCGACGAGGCGCAAGATTTCCAACAGACCTGGCAACCTTCATCCGACTGGGAGCATTTGCAGTATGCCACCCAGCGTGGCATCTCCTTCACAATTACTGCCAAGAATGGCTTCCGATGACATGCGGACGAAGACCGACTGGCCACGGACTACAAACAAAGCACGACCGGCTAATGACCACCTTCAGCTATAAACTGCATTTGGCCGTGGTGGACGACGATCCCTCCATCCTTGAGTCCATGCGCCAGGTCTTTATCGCGCAGCAGTCATTTGGCCCAGTGGACCTCTACTCCTCCCCCGTTGAGGCCCTGCGAAAAATCCCAAACAACCCGCCAGACCTGGTGATCATGGACATCTGGATGCCCCGCTTGGATGGGATCGTGACCACGCGCCTTTTGAAAAAAACTCGACCGGACCTTCTGGTGATCATGTACACCGCCTGTGCTGATCCTGGTGAAGTGCGAAAAGCCCTCGCAACAGGAGCCAACGGTTACCTTATCAAACCGGCTCCTGTCATGCAGATGCTGCATGCCATTGAAACCGTCCTCGCTGGAGAGATTTACTTGCCGCAATCCACTTGGGAAATCGTTCTCCCCTCGCTTCAGGGTCCGAGCGAGCTGCTGGGCAACCGCGAACGAGAGGTTCTCCAGCTTAAGCAGCAAGGGCTCAGTTACAAATTGATCGCCGAAAGACTCGGCATCTCCGAACGCACGGTCAACTCCCACCTGGCTCACATCCGGCGGAAAGAATCCGATTCGGAAATGCCTTCCGAATAAGAGCTGAACATGGCTTCGCTCAACCGCCCGGCTGGCGGACCGCGAACCACGTTCTACTCAAAACCGAGCCTGAGCTTAATTCTGTTTTCTTCTTTCCGACTCCTCAGCAGTACGTACTTTTTACGTACTTTCCGATCTTGCCTTCCCGTTTCACCAGGCGCAAAAATCCTTTCCATGTCGCGTTCACGCAAACACAGCATCGCCGACCAACTCGACGCCGCCCGCATCCTGATCGATAACAGCCTCCTGGACCCGGAAATCCAGGCCGCCGTGGCCGAACAGGGCTACGATGAAGCTGAACTGAAACAGGGCCAGGAACTGCTCAAAGCCGCCGAAAACACCTGCAAGGAGAAAACACAAAAAGCCGGCGGCCAAAAGGCCGCCACGGCCGAAGTTGAACAGACCTTCAAAGCGGGCCAAAAGGCCTGCCAGGCTTTGGCCAAAGTGGCGCGCAAACGCTTCACCCAAAACCCGGCTTTGCTGGAAAAACTGGGCTTGACAGGTTCCATGCCCCGCACCACCGCTGAGTTCATCATAGCGGGCCGGACCTTGTTCGACAATGCGCTCAAAGACCCGGAAATCCTGGCCGGGCTGGCCAAGCGCAAATACACCGAAACCAAGCTGAAGACCGAACGGGAAAAGATCGAGGCCTTTGCCAAGGCCGATCAAACTCAGGAAGCCGCCAAGGGTACGGCCCAGGCCGGGACGAGCGACCAGGCCGGAAATTTGGAAGCGTTGAACAATTGGGTGGCTGAATACCGTGAGAATGCCAAGCTGGCTTTGGCGGACAAGCCGCAGTTGCTGCCGAAGATCGGCCTAGCGCTTCGCGCCAGCAAAACCGACGCCCAGCGCGCCGCGCCTAAAAAAGCCGCCGAGACCCGCAAAAAGAACAAGGAGGGCGGCCAATGAGAAGATTCGTCCTCCTTTTGCTCCTCGTTTGGTGTGGCCTCTGGTCCTGCGCGAGTTATGCGTCTCCCAAAGGTTATTACCTCGGGTGGGCTGAGGTTTCCCCCGTTGGCCGAGCGATTCGCGTGTCGTTTAACCCGATCGATTGCAACGTTTGTTCGTTCGTAGTTTTTCTTCCACAGGCGCCTGGGGTTCTCATTGCTCATTTTGATGTGCCGTTGATTGCATCCTCTTATCAGCCCACAGAAGTGCAGAAGGAGACAATCGTTGCCCGAAAAGCCGAATTCATTTCGGAGGGAAGAGTTTTGGAACGTCCTAATCCGCCGAGTTTGGTTCTCCTGAAAGAAGAAGGCGTGCTATGGGAAGCCTCATCGAAACGTACGTTTAAGCTGTCGGAGTTGATGCTCCTCACGGCAGATTCTTTAGGTCGCCTTTCAACCTCGGGTCTGTTCGAAAGAGTAGAGGTGACGACGAGGCGGACCGTTGAGGCGGATCCGTTCATAACTCTCGAATCCTTCAAAACTTCAGCACGAGTCATTGCGCCTGAGGTCGAGCGGTCGCAAGATGCCGTGAAGCAGACCACGAATAGAGATCCAACGGCTCATGCGAATCAAGCTGGTGATCTAGCGCAGCCTTCGGAACAAAGCCATGGCCGAAAATACAAGGACATTCCCACGCTCGCCCGGATAAGCGCGCCCGACGGCAAGGACGGGATGAAATCGCTTTCAGGATGCTGTCACATCCTGCTTTTCTACGGACTGGGACCGACCGACTTGCCTTATTTTACTTCCGGAGAGTTGGCCCTGAAAGCGCTAACCGACGAGGAAGCAGCCGTTGCAGCCTTTGGTAAGAGTCCGTTTATCCGGACCCGGAATGGATTGCGCTACTTGCTTTCGAATGACCCCGTATTTCACTCCGACGTCGGTGAGTCGCACCAGGATCAATGTCTGGCCACTTTTGCCGCATTGAATTTGCCTTTAGACACTCCCATTCATCTTAAATCCCGATCCTACCGGATTGCGGATTTGCTTTCCGAATCCGTGGCGAACTTCAGTTTCGATCAAAAGGAACTTGCCTGGACAGCGCTGGCTTATGCCAAATACCTCCCGCAAAAAAAGGAATGGGCAAATCGTTTCCGCGAGCGGACCTCTTTTTCAAGGCTGGTTCAGTACCTTTTGCAACGAAACCTCAACAGCGAGAGTTGTGCTGGCATGCATATTTTTCAGGCGCTGATTCAAATTGGCAATGCCGAGCGCAAAAATTCAGTTCTGGACAAGGAAACACGGAAGGAGCTCGATTCGTATCTTACCGCTAAACTGAAAGAGGTTGTTCGCCGGCAGCAAGAGGACGGAAGTTGGAGCAAGCAATGGTGTGACTCAGTCAACGCTGAGATCGGGACAATGACGTCCTTTCAAATGAGCTTTCTGGTCACTGGGCATCTTCTCGAAGTGCTCAATATTTTGGATTCTCAAATGCGCCCTCCCCACGCGGTTTACGTACGTGCCGCCGAATGGCTAGCACGATCATTAAACTCTGCGGAAATCCGTCACGATGGTTCTTGGGTATGTCCCTTTACGCACGCAGCCCGAACTGCACGAGAGATTCAAACGTCTTCTCGGACTAATCGTTTGAGTGTTGCAGACACTTTCCACCACACGGAGTAGTGGGGTGGACATTGCGGAAACAAACCAAACACAAAAAAAGAAGGGGTCTTCTGGAAGTCGAGTGGGTAGTTTTTGGTTCTGAATGTGGGTTTGAGCTT
>CAYIIH010000139.1:0-2739 GCA_964363225.1 uncultured Verrucomicrobiota bacterium
GCTCAAATCTCACCGCCCGCTGGCGTCGGCAATGTCAAAATGAGAATTGCTGCTTGGGCGGCGGCAAAGTGCGCGTGCAAAGCGATCCCGCCCCGCGCGCCGAATACTACCAGGTCTGGATTCAAGTCGCAGGAGCCGACGCCGATTTCCGCCTGGCCGACTCGCCCGCTGAACCAGACAAAATCATCGAGGGCCTGACCATCGGCGCGACGGCGCATCTGAAAATGCGCGCCGTGAATGAAACGGGACCGGGGGCGTTTGGAGAGAGTGTCCAAGTGATCGTGGAATGAGACTCTGAAAAAGAGTGAACCGTATGCAATCGAAACCAAATAAGAAGTCTCCGCTCGCCGTTGAAATATTTCGCGCGAACGGGCGTCCGGCGCAGGCGTAGCTGTGCAAATGTTAGAATAGGAAAATAAGAACCATGAAACTGCCAATCCTTATATTCACCGTCCCTATCCTCGCGGCAATGACCGGATGTGAGACTCCCCCTCAAGGTCCGCAACCAACCACACTGATCTCATGCAGGCTACCCACCATAGCACCGTTGCCGGAAACCAAGCCGTCCCAGGAAAAAGGCGGCCTCGAAATCACCATTGTGCCGGCGAACTACAAGGCGGTGCGCCAGGAAAAGCATGTCATAACGCCAACCGAACCTAATTTTGGTGAGGCATTGCTCGGCCCCCCCCAAGATCAGCGCGCGACGATGACTTTTGTCGAAGAGAAATTCATTCCGCAACTCAAGTCGCAGCCGAACCGCCTCCAGTTTGCCGTGCGGATCAACAACAAGCTGTCGCGCGTCTTTCGCGGACAAGGCTCGGTGGTGCAAATAAACGTGGCCGGCAAGTTGATGCCCATTAACCGGAGTGACTACGCGGAATTCGTGGAGGGGATCGTGCCCCCGCGCAACGAAACCGAATTGAAGATTTACGGCCCAGCCGTAGATGACATACCGGAGAAAGGCACAATAGGTATCTTCCTTTACGACGTGGTCACTGCAACTGACACGGCGGGGAACGTAACCGAAAAGCAGAACTACGAGTGGTATTTCGCCTACGAAACTCAATTAGCCCAGGAATCGGCTGAGCTCCGGGTGACGCGCGGTTGGGCCGAAAACAGCGCGATACAGCGCCTGAAAATGCAGAACTCGCAAGGCAGATGATGCGTCTGGCATCTAAGTAGGAAGTAGGCTCAGGTGGGCCATACCACGACGCGAAATGAATCATGCTGAGTTGTTGGCGAGTCCAAATCGACGGATTTCCGCAACGAGATGACGAATCTTCAGACCAGCAAACGGCGTGTTATGGATCGCAACAAGCTATGAATCTTTTAGCCCATATCAGTCAGAACAAAAAACCCTTGAACTCAACCAAATCGACTCAATGAAAACCTATTCTCCTTCACCGGTGCGCGGGAATACAGTGCTGAAACAAGCGAGAGTTTGGTGGCGTACGAATGTATCGTTCTCTTGGATTCTCTTGATGATCACGCTCGCCGCCTCAAGCGCTCAAAGCACCAACGCCGCCGATGGTGCGACCCTCGTCTCGCAGACTATTCCCGATGGCACGGTGATGAGTCCAGGGCAAATCTTCACAAAGACCTGGACGCTTCGCAACACTGGGACAACGACATGGACGACCGGAGCTAATGGTTACACGTTGAATTTTGCGGCTGGCAGCGACCGGATGGGTGCAGCCGATACATATCTGACGTTGGCAAATCCAGTCGCGCCCAATGGTCAGGCGACTTTCAGCGTGCAGTTGACTGCACCAGCCGCGCCCGGCACCTACACCGGAAATTGGCGGATGAACAGCGCCGCATCCGTCGACTTCGGCCCGACGGTGAGTGTAAAGATTGTGGTCAGTGCGAATAAGCCGGATCTGACCAAATCCAGCGACAACATCAGTCGAACGGCGGGTTCTCCTGGCGACACGTTCACGATGACACTGCGGGTGAAAAACCAAGGGAACGCGGCCTCAGCAGCGACCAAGGTCAATTTTTATTTGCACAAGGATTCGGAGGATTTCAGCGACGCTTCCAAAGTCGGCGAAGTCAATTTGGGTGGCTTGGCCGCTGGTGCCACGTCGGCGGAGCTGCGCTTTGACTATGTGTTCCCGAACAACAAGCCTGCGGGCAACTATTTCTTCGCCTACTGGATCGACGCTCCGGGCTTGGTGGCCGAGAGCGACGAAAACAACAACAAGTGGTGGTGGGCCAATATTCCCATCACCAGTACCGATGGTGCGACCCTCGTGTCGCAGACTATTCCCGATGGCACGGTGATGAGTCCGGGGCAAATCTTCACCAAGACCTGGACGCTTCGCAACACTGGGACAACGACATGGACGAGCGGAGCGAATGGTTACACGTTGAATTTTGCGGCTGGCAGCGACCGGATGGGTGCGGCCGATACATATCTGACGTTGGCAAATCCAGTCGCGCCCAATGGTCAGGCGACTTTCAGCGTGCAGTTGACTGCACCAGCCGCGCCCGGCACCTACACCGGAAATTGGCGGATGAACAGCGCCGCATCCGTCGACTTCGGCCCGACGGTGAGTGTAAAGATTGTGGTCAGTGCGAATAAGCCTGACCTGACCAGGGAGAGTGACAACATCAGCCGGACATCCGGGGCGCCGGGAGACACGTTTACGATCACGCATCGGGTGAGGAACGGGGGGACGGGGCCGGCGGCGGCGACGAAGGTTTACTACTACGTGAACAAGGATGCGCGGAGCACGG
>CAYIIH010000139.1:2839-19421 GCA_964363225.1 uncultured Verrucomicrobiota bacterium
GGTGGTGGGAGAACGTCCGGATTGGGCCGCCGACACCCAACGAGCCTAATGACACACCGCAGCAGGCGGTCACGCTGCTTTCGGCTCAGCTAGTCAACGACTCAATCCATGCGAGTGGAAATGTGGATTGGTTCAAGTTCACGGTGGGGGCCAACGGGGCGAGCAACGTGCGGGTGGAGACCGCCGGGGCCAGTGGGGATACGGAGATGTGGTTGTATGGGCCGAATAGTTCCGCCACGCAGATCGCCTACGACGACGACACTGGCAACGGGGACTTCTCGCTGATTACGCGGAGCAGCCTGACGGCGGGAACCTACTACATCAAAGTGATCGAGTATGGGAACAACGGAACCATTGCGGCTTACACCCTCAGAGCCAGTTGGAGTGACGGCCAACCGGCGGACCTGACCAGGGAGAGTGACAACATCAGCCGGACCTCTGGGGCGCCCGGGGACACCTTTACGATCACGCATCGAGTGAGGAACGCGGGGACGGCTCCGGCGGCGGCGACGAAGGTTTACTACTACGTGAACAAGGATGCGCGGAGCACGGCGGCGGCGGCCAAGGTGGGCGAGCGGGACCTGGCGGCGTTGGGCGCGGGGGCGGTGTCCGGGGAGATCAGCTTCCCGTGGACGGCGCCGGCCAATTTGGCGGTGGGCAACTACTTCATCGGTTACTGGATAGACGGGCCGCAGAGCGTGGCCGAGAGCAACGAGGACAACAATGCCTGGTGGTGGGAGAACGTCCGGATTGGGCCGCCGACACCCAACGAGCCTAATGACACTGCCGCACAAGCCGTTACCCTGAACCAAACCCAAAACATTACCGACTCAATTCATCAGGCTGGAAATGAAGATTGGTTCCGGTTCACGCTTTCAATAAGGAGCGAGATTGTCATCGAAACGCTCGGTTCCGGTGGCGATACAATCATGTACCTGTACGGGCCGAATAGTCCAACGACGCTCATCACGTCCGACGACGATGATGGTGCCGGGAACTTCTCAAGAATACTCCGCCAAGGGGCGAATGCCCTGAATCCCGGTGTCTATTACGTAAAGGTGCAGGAGTACGGGAACAACGGCACGATTGACCAGTATTCGCTTCTACTCGGCGGGCCAACGGTCGAGCCGCCTTGGGATCTTCTGGTGGTGTGCAAACTTGGCATTGTACCCACCGAACCAGAATGGGAAAGCTTGGACGTGAACTTCAAACGTGCCGCAAACTTCCTCTACGATGCTACGGACGGACAGGTGCGCCTCGGCGCTGTGACAATGAAGAATTTCAACGTCATTGACGCAGTTCTAGCAAACATCATGCTGACGGACGCGAGTGAAGCTAAGACAGTACCCGGCTGGTGGATTTTCGGCTACATCGTGCTGGGCAAGGACATTTCCCCAGTGGAGGAAGGTTGGTGGCACGCCTATTCAACGATCGTTCATGAGCTAGGACATTACAATTTTGGGTTGGGCGACGAGTACACGGATAGGCCCGGCGGAAGTCAGAATCGGTATTGCCGAAGTACGGTTAGGTCGGGAACTTTAATGGACAGAGCGTATCATCCAACATGGCGGTCGGATGGAATTTCGGAGTTTTGTACGCCAAGCGGAGCGAGCAGAGTGAACAGTGCACACGATCCGAGGGATCTAGCCACCGGGAGTACGGCGCAAACAGCACAAGACACCGCTAACCATGAGAGCTGTTGGCAGACAATTCATGATTACAATAACGCGATACAAATTCCTAGTGCCGATCCTCTCCCCGGACCGTGTTCGAAGTCCACTGACTCCAATTCTGTTCTCTCTCATGAACCACTTGAGGCTGAAAGCGGCGTTGCGGCTCTTGTGTCACTGACTCGTCCTCATCCATGAGCATATTCGGAGCCGCAGCTTGAAAGCTAAGAAGACACCAAGGCCCTCAAAGCCGCGAGGCTACGTGCGTTTGTCAGTCATCGCTGGATGCGCGCTACTGGCACTACTGCTCGTTGCCACCTGGATTATTGGCACTTGGGGGCGAAAACACCCGGAAGCGGGTCAAGAATCTCTGAGCATTGGAACCCTTGACGCCCGTCCTACCCCGAGTTCTTCCGGAACGGATGGAAGAGCGCAGACGGAGCCCGCGTTCGACCAGCGGTTTGGGCGGACGACTCAGGCAGTCCAAAGCCGGATTCCAGTCGTCCCGGTAGCTCCCAAACCACAGGAGCGAGGACTACTAGCGAACCTGCGGAGTTCGGAACCAATACGAAAAATCGAGGCCGCCGGAGAGATCATTGCCAAACCAAGCTCTGAGTTGGTCAGGGCACTGCTGGAGGAGACATCGCGGTGCGAGGACGCGACTTTGCGTCAGAAGTTGTTGGATGATGTTCGCATGGTTGACGGAGCCCGCTACGCGGAGCTGCTTGTCGGCGCCATGCTGACACCAAAGAACGGGGACCTCAGGAAAGCGGCAGCCGATGCCTTGGTTCGAAGTTCATCACCTGAGGCGGTTCACGAGTTGATCAGTGGAGCACAGTCGGTAACGGATGCCGAGCCGCTCCTCCGTGAAATTGGCCGCACCCTCTCACGCTTTCAGGGACCTCAAGCAGTAGCCGAGTTGCTTCGTGGAATTGATTCAGAGCTTCCGGCAGTGCAGGCAGGATGTGTCGCCGCGCTGGCCGAGATAGGAACCGCCGATATAGGGAATACCTTCTTCAGCAAGTACCAGGCATCTGAAGGCCTCCGACGAGAGATGATCATCGAGGGATTCTCACGTTTTCGGAATCCACAGGTCGCCCAAACACTTGAGCGCATCGCCCAAGAGACTACCGATCCCAAATTGAAGAACGCGATTGCCGGCGCGCTCAATAGGACCGCCGCGGACAACACGGAAACCCCGAAGTAGCGTTACCGACTATGACAGAGAAAACCAGAAAGCGAAGGATTGCCATTCTTTTGGCAGGTATGGTCGTAGTCGGGATAGTTGCCGCCATCTATTTACCGAAGCAGCGCGGCGCAAAGGAGTTCGTAAATTCGCCGCCAGAGGGAAGTTATTCGGTTGCGGAGGCAAAACAAAAAGCAGGCACTTTCGGGACAAATGTATCGCCAGCCAACGAGAACTTGGAGCACCTGATCGCCCGGCTCAAGGCTGCAAAGGCAGGTGTTGAGCGCCACGCAGCCCAGGAGAGCGCCAAACAAACGTTGGAAGCGAAGGCTGCCGAAGCAGCGAAGAAAGCATCCACACCGCCGCCTGAGACTCAAATGTCCGCAGCCGATTTTCTGGGCGAGTTCAACGAGGCCGTGGCCAAAGGGGATTCCGCTGCGGTCAGCGCGCTCCTGCAAAATGTTCCCCGCTCCGCCGAGTGCGTCGAGCCGCTCAAAGGATTCGTGACGGCCCAGGGCAGCAGCAAGGATTTGCGCCGCTACGCCGCCGAGGGTCTCGTGCGCATCGGCACGCAGGAATCGATTGGCTTTGTTCTGGACCAGGCCCGTGCCGCCCAAGCCGCCGGTGATTCCTCCCTTGCCAGCACCCTCCTGTATTCTCTGGAGGCGCCAACCACGGTGGAGGGCGCAAAGGTCTTGTTTGACCTGCTTCTGGGCACCGGCCGCTATGCTGATAACCGAGAGACTTTGCCGGAGGCGTTTCGCTCGGCGGCCCGCAAGGCTTTGCGCAATGCTCCAGACCGGGAAGGGATCGGGAACCTGGCTGCCAGGCTTTACCTCGACCCTCAAATCAGCGGACGCAACGAAGCTCTCGTGGAATTGTTCGGCGGCGTCTCCCATCCGAACATGCTTTCCTCCCTGGCAGTTCAGGCGTACCAGGCCGGCGCGCCGGAAAGTGCCACGCAGTTTCTGAACCAGTTGGGGCAGGTGAGCGAGCAAGGAACCGTGCAAGCCATGGTGGAGGTGGCTTCCCGCGAACCGGCGCTGCTGAATGATGCCGCAGAACGGCTTTACGGCTGGAGTCTGCAACATCCGCAGCAGGCGGCCCCCGGATTGTTCATGGAATACTTGACCGATTCAAGCCGTAAGCCCTCGGAACGCATCATCGCAGCATTCGGTCTGGCTGGCATCGAAGACACTCAGCTCGCCGCCCGCGCCTTCGAGAAAGCCCTGAATCAGGAAACCGACCCCAGCGTTAGGGCCAGCTTGGTTGCGCTGCAGGCGCTTCTCGCGGGCGGCGGGAAGCAGAAGTGAAGCGCGGGCCACGGCACATCATTGAGAAAGGAAAGAAAATGAAAAGTTGGAAACGGCGGGAAGTAGAAGTGAAGCGCGGGCCACGGCACCGCACCTCATGCGGCATTCGGTCTCGGTCGTGGCATGAGTGGGGCGTGGCAACTCAAGATGACCGTGGCGATGGCAGCGGGTTGACTGTTCACTGCGATATGAAAACGCAAACGAACCAGAAAGCATGCGCCGCGCGCTTGCTGATCCGGCGGGTAGCGGTAGTCGTCGGTGCGATGTTCCTCGCCTTCCAATGCACCTACGGCCAATCCGGGAAGCCGCAAATCACTGCCCAGCCCACAACCCAGACCGTGGTGGTTGGCGCGACTGCTGTTTTCCAAGTGGCGACCGCGGGGGGGCCATGGGACTACGAGTGGCTGAAGGGCGGCACACCTATCAGCAACGATGCGCGGATTTCCGGGGCTTCGACGCCGACTTTGACGATCACCGGCACTCAGACGAGTGATGTGGGAGAATACAGCGTGCGCGTGTACGGCACGGAGGGACAGGTCTATAGCGAACAGGCGCAGTTGAAGGTGAACGCGGCGGCGCCGCAGATCACGCTGCACCCAACGAACCAGACGGTGAACGTGGGGCAGACGGTGTCGTTTACGGTCCAAGCGCAGGGCACAGAGTTGAGCTACCAGTGGGTGAAGGAGGGCACGCCCCTGGCCGATAGCGGGACGATCAGTGGAGCGACCAGCAGCCAATTGGTGCTTCTAAACGTACAGGGGGGCGATGTGGGGCAGTACTGGGCGGTGGTGACGGATGAGCAGGGCCAGAAGGCCACCAGTGAGGCGGCGCAATTGAAGGTGAATGCGGTGCCGCCGCAGATCACGCAGCAGCCGACCAGCCAGACCGTGATGGTGGGACAGTCGGTGTCGTTTGTGGTCCAGGCGCAGGGCACAGAGCTTAGCTACCAGTGGGTGAAGGAGGGCACGCCTCTGGCGGACATTGCCACGATCAGCGGATCGACCTCCAATATGCTGACGATCTTGAACGTGCAGGTGGCCGACGCGGGGGAATACTGGGTGGTGGTGAGGGACACGCAAGAACAGAAGGTCACCAGTGAACCGGCGCAGTTGAAGGTCAACGCGCCGCCGCCTCAAATCACTCAACAGCCGACCAACCAGACGGTGACGGTGGGGCAGACGGCGGTGTTTGTAGTGCAGGCGCAGGGGACAGGGCTAGGCTACCAGTGGGTGAAGGAGGGCACACCGTTGGCCAACAGCGCCAGCATCAGCGGTGCGGACACCAATCGGCTTGTCATTCAGAACGTGCAAGTGAGCGACGCGGGGGAGTACTGGGTGGTGGTGACAGACGAGAAGTGCTAGAAGGCCACCAGTGAAGCAGCGCAACTGAAGGTGAACCCATACACCGGGTCTGGACCGGTGTTCAGGAAGATCGCCGTTTCCAATGGTGCGATCGCCCTGGAAGTCGAGAATCCAATGCCCGGTCTTCCGGTCGTGATTGAGGCATCCAGCGGCTTGGGGAGTTGGGCGCCGCTTTCAACCAACACACTAGCTCGCATTACCCTGACGGTGCCCATGGACGTGCAGCCCCACCGTTTTTTTCGTGCTGTCATGTGGCCGTGAAATCGGCAGTAAGCAGTGAACCTAAGTGGGTTTAGACGGCGTAAAGGTGTCGTTCTTTTCTTTGACAACTCGTGAAAGAGGTCCGGGTTTTTGGCAAGTCGGCGACATTGAGAGGTTGTAGAATTCCGATTTCATCGTCTTCAGGACCGTCTGTGGGAGGAATGGGATCGCCAGATTGAGGCCAATGCCGCGCCGGGACGCTTCGATCATTTGATCGTAGAAGCAGAGACCGACATTGCTGCGGGACGTAAGCAGTATGCGGGTCAACTCCGAGTATCGGCAAGCTGCGCATGGCTTCGACAAGGTTCGAGCGACCCGGCTTGCAGAACCGCCGCGCGATGGAAGAACACTCACCAGGTGAGAAAGAACGTTTAATGAAGACTACACTGCGGAACACCTTTTTTGTGTTGAGCGTTGCAGGTCTGTTGTCCACCGTTGGATGCACCGTGCCCTCGCTGCACCCGCTTTACACGGAGAAGGACCTCGTGTTTGATCCGGCATTGGAGGGGAAATGGGTCGAGGCCGGAGCAGAGGATGAATATATGGCGCTCTCCCCCGTAGCCAAAGATGACTCAACAAGTGAACAGACGCGCGAGGAAAAACCCCAATTGGTTGATCCTCCAGCGCCGGAAAGCCAGGAACACAAGGCGTGGAGTTTTGAACTGGAGGGTGAGAAGTACAAACTCACGATCCCGTACAAGGAAGGCAAAGACATCGTCTTCGAAGCGCACTTGCTGAAGCTCGACAACACACTGTTCCTGGACCTGTACCCGCACCAATCAATTTTGGATTCGATTGGGGATAACTACTATGCTTCTTTGGTGCCCACGCACCTGTTCCTCAAGGTCCGCCAGATCAAACCAACCCTGCAACTCGCAGCGCTCAACGACCGATGGTTGGACGGATTCCTTGCGAAGCACCCGCGTGCCATCAAACACGAAAGAATCAACAAGGTGCTTGTTCTGACTGCGTCCACCAAAGAACTGCAACGATTCGTCCGCCGACATTCAAAGACAAAGGGAGCATTCGCGAAGCCATTTTGATTTCCAACGATTGCTCCGTCGCCGCGGACACGATGATCAACTCCCTCGATGAGTCTGTCATTAACGCTGGCAAGCTGGCGGCTGCTCCCGGTCAACCGGGCCATTGGCTTAGCCATGCCTCTTTGTCCTCTGGCAGGCTCGAACAGCGAACATCGCAAAAGGATTGGAACTGAGCAGTGCGTGCTGGCTCTGGAAAACGGGTCGGTCCCACAGATTGACAGTAGATTCATTCTGTCTTTCGCGATCGTCGCCGCCTTCGCCCACGTTCCCATCCACGGCCGCTCCGTGATCCACTTCAGCGTCACTTGCCTGCCGGCAGGCGGGTCGTCATATCCCCCTGCGCCTGCCTTGCCCGCTTCAAGTCGCTGGCAGCCCAAAGCCGTCGCTCCGGCCTTTGTGAGGTGCCGCCTCCGTCGAACTTCCTTTCCTGCGTGAGTCATCTTTTGTCAGTGTACACCTCAGGGTTCACCACAGACAATCGACAGCGAACGCGCGGAACGGCGGGTCGGGGGAGACGAACCTAAAGCCCTCCAACAACGCCTGCGCCGCGAGCAGGCGGTCGAAGGGATCGAAGTGGACGGGCGGCAGTTCACCGGACTTGAAGAGCGATTCGGGCGAGATGCGAACGGGCTGGAGCTGGAAGAACGCCATTTGCTTCGGAATCCAGGTTCGCGGTGGTTCCGGCAGCGGCAGCTTCCCGGCCGTGTGTTTGAGCACGATCTCCCAGAGGCTCGTGTCGCTGAAGAACAATTCGTTTTGCGAGTCGTTGAGCGCAGTGACGACCGGAGCCGACAATTTCGCGGGCTGGCCGGCCAGCCAGAGGAAGGCACAGGTGTCCAACAGAAGTCTCATAGGCCCCAATGCTTCAATTCGTCAGGGGTCAGCGGGCCGAGCGCCGCGACGGGCACCTCGAAGGGCGGCGAGATCATCTCCCCGACCTTGGGTCGTGCGCGTTCCGGCTTGGCCGTGAAGGGCACCAGCTTCGCGACCAGTTTCTGCCCGCGCGCAATGACAAACTCTTCGCCCGCCTCGACCGAAGCCAGCAAACGGGTGAGGTTGGACTCGGCATCGTGTGTGGAGATCACTTGCATGGTGGTAAGATACACAAAATGGCAGGCAAACAAGAAGCGAAATGATCTTCCATTTCACGGCTTCCATTTGAGCCGGATTCAGCACCGCCCGCCGGCCAGAGCCGGATCCCGCAGCGTCATTGGATCGCCCGCCACAGGAGCCGTGGATGAAGAGGTTTCACGGGTGAAAGGTCCGCCTCGTGCAAACAGATCAGCAAGTCCGCTTCCTCGATGTTCAACAGGTGTTTGTCCCGCGTCACCAACACGGGGATTTCTGCCAAAGCCGTCTCCGCTAGAATGATTCCGTCATTGATTTCCGTGGACGGCAGATGCGCCGCCAGAATCATACGCTCCGCGAACTTTCGACCGATGGTTCTCGCGACCGGTTGCAGATGGGATTTCAATTCCAGCAAGTCAATCCCCCACTTGGTCAGGCTCCGAAGCGCCTGGGTGGCCAACTTTCGCTGCGGATGCGCCGGATTGCTATGAATGAGCCAAATCTCCTCGGCGGCAGTGGGAGGCAGGAGCAGGGAATAGCCTCTGGCTTGAAAGTTCTCGCGGAAGTCGTGCGCGAAGTCGAGGCCGGCAGCGAGGTCCAGCGGCAGGTTAGCGTCGAGAGCCAGCCGCTTCTTTGGTCCGTGCTCGCCCATAAATCAAGGCCTTGGCCCCTTCCAAACACGCGGCGCGTTGCTCGTCCGTCAACGAATTGGCCAGCTTCCGCGCTTCTGCGGCCAGCTTGCTGCCCACCGTTTCGTCCGGGTAATCTGTTTTTTTGGCTTTCCGGTGCGTCTTGTTCATTCCATTTTATCGCTGGCAAAACTGTGCTGGGAAACGCGCGTTTGTCAACCCTTTGCACGTCCCTTTGCACTTCGATTGGGCTGTAGCCGCAACCTTTAGGTGGCGCTCTTTCGCCAGGCCTGGGCGCATGGGAGCAACCTGAAGGTTGCGGCGACATCGGTCCTTGATTGTAAGCTCCCCATGAACCTCGTAGCCGCGGACGTGCGTCCGCGCATTCCTGGTTTGGCCGAAATCAGCGCCAACTCACGTCGGCGGCTACGGTTCAAGGAGGCAAAGCACGAACCGCGGATTCGGGCGGGTCATCTCGGCCCCTCACTCTGCTACGCTCCGTGAGCGGAGAGGGTGAGCAGTGTTGTACAGGCCTCGCGGCACGGTGCGGCGGCCGGCGATTCGCCCTCTCCATCGACGAGGAAAGAGGGCTGGGGTGCGGGGGCAGAGTCTCCGTTTGAAAGCGATCTGGAATCAGCAACGGGTCGGCACTTCCTGAAGAATTTCCACCCCATGCGGGATGGCGCCGGCCACAAAGCCCAGGCATTCCACCGCGCCGCTCGGTTTGCCGGGCAGACATATCACCAAGGCCTTGTCCACCACCGCCGCCAGGTTGCGCGAAAGGATGGCGTTCCGGGTCAGCTTCATTGATTCCATGCGCATGACCTCGCCGAATCCGGGCAATTCGCGCACGGCAATCTCCCGCACGGCTTCCGGCGTCACGTCCCGCAAAGCGAGCCCGGTGCCGCCAGTGGTCAGTATGAGCTGACAACCCCGGGCGATTTGCTCGCGAATGGCGCGCTGAATGTCCTCCTTCTCGTCCGGCACCAGCACCTCGGACAAAACGTTCCAACCGTACCCCAGGGCGGCAGTCTTGAGCGCCGGCCCACCCAGGTCGTCGTAAAGACCTTTCGAGGCACGGTCCGAAATGGTGATAATGCCGGCTTGAATTTGCATGATGGAATGGGCGGTTACTTTTTTGTCTTCGATATCAATCGGATGTTCGTAATGCGCATTTGTTTGTCCGCCGCTTTGCACATGTCATAGATCGTCAGAGCAGCCAGGCTGACCGCCGCCAGCGCTTCCATCTCGACGCCGGTCTGCGCGGCCACTTTCGCCGAAGCGGTGATATTGATGCGGTCGCGACTTTTCGGAATCTCAAAATGCACTTCGCAATGCGTGATGGGCAAGGGATGGCAGAGAGGAATCAAGTCGCCTGTTTTCTTGGCAGCCTGGATTCCGGCTACTCGCGCCGTGGCCAGCACGTTGCCTTTGGCCAACGAATGCGACTGGATCAACCGAATGGTTTCCTTTTGCAGTCGAATCTCTCCGCGCGCGACTGCTTCCCGGAGTTGAACAGGCTTCCCGGAAACGTCCACCATGCGCGCCTCGCCCTGGGCGTCAATATGCGTCAGCTTTTTCATTGTTCACGTCCAATAGTCTCTTTCCAGTCGAGAATCACTGACTTCATCTGCTCCGCAAACATCGCCTTCGGCTTCGCGTGCCTGGGAATGTAATCGGGTGATGTGCCCAGCAAATCGGGCGTGACCAGGATTCCTCCGTCACAGTGCGGTCCCGACCCGATGCCGATGGTCGGAATTGGAATTTTCTCCGTGATTTCCCTGGCTACCGGCGGCGTGACGAGTTCCAGGATAATGGCAAAGGCACCCGCCGCAACCAAGGCTTCGGCATCGGCCAGCAAGGCCTGATGTTCCGATTCCGATTTGCCTTTGACATGATAGCCGCCCTCTTCCCGCACACTCTGCGGCAGCATGCCCAAATGCCCGAGGAATGGTATTCCGGCAGCAATGATCGCTCGAACCTGGCTGGCAATCGCCCTCCCGCCCTCCGCCTTGACAACCTCCGCCCCAGCCGCCACCAACCGCCGCGCGTTGGCCACTGCGCCCTCCACAGTTTGATAACTGTGATACGGCAAATCAGCGCCCAGTAACGCCCGCGGCTGGGACCGCGCCACCGCCCGCACATGATGCTCCATCTCGTCCATGGTCACAAACGTCGTGTCCGCATAGCCCAGGACGACCATGCCGAGGGAATCCCCGACCAGGATCAGTGGAATGCCGGCTTCATCCAGCAGTCTGGCCATCGCAAAATCATACGCCGTCAGCGCTGCGATCCGTTCACGGCCTTTCATGGCGCGAATCGTCTCAGCGGTGACTTTCGTCAGATTCATGGTCTGACGATTGCCTTTGCCGGCGGCAGCGACAAGCCGAATCCGCCTTATGCTTTCTCCGGATGCCAAGCGGACCAGCAATTGGCTGACGGCCAGCTCCTGTCCTGGTAGGGTCAACTCCGGCGCGATTTCCGCCAACGGCTGCAAAACAAACCGGCGCAGATGAGCGCGGGGATGAGGGAGAATCAGTCCCGCGGTGGCCCTCCTTTGCCCCTGAAACGCAATCAGGTCCAAGTCGAGCGGGCGCGGTTCATTCAATTGTTGCTTGGGCGCGCGTCCAAATTCCCTTTCCAAAGCCTGCAATTTCGCCAGCAGACTTTCGGGTGTCTCCGCCGGTCGCGGCACCAGGCCAACGACCGCATTGATAAACTTGGAGGATTCAGGCGGGCAATCGACCGGCGAGGTTTCCCAAAGCGAAGATTTGAGCAGTGGCTCGTCCGAGAATTCCTGCAATCGCTCCATCGCCTGCCGAATGGTTCCGACCGAATCTCCCAGGTTCGAGCCCAGGGCAACAAAGACAAATGCGGGGTGCGGGGTGCGGAGTGCGGAGTTCACGTCCTGATTAATTGATCAACAGGCATCCAGGCGAATCTCAATCCGCGTTCCGCACTCCGCACTCCGCACTCCGCGCTCATTTAAGTCCCAACACATCTTGCATCGTGTAAAGGCCCGGTTTTTGCCGGACGGCCCATTGTGCAGCCCGCAGGGCGCCCTGGGCAAAGGTTTCGCGGCTGGCGGCCTTATGAGTCAGTTCCACCCGCTCGCCGTTGGCGGCAAAAATGACCGTGTGATCTCCAACCACGTCGCCGCCGCGCAAGGAGTGCAGGCCGATCTCGGTGGCAGTGCGCTCACCGACGATGCCCTGGCGGCCATGACGGACGACCTCGCGCAGTTGCTGGCCCCGCGCTTGGGCCAGAATCTCCGCCAAAGTCGCCGCCGTGCCGCTCGGGGCGTCCTTTTTCATCCGGTGATGCATTTCCACCACCTCCAGGTCAAAACCAGGACCGAGGATTTCAGCCGCCTTGCGCGTCAGCCAAAAGAGGGTGTTGACGCCTGTTGAATAGTTGGCCGACCAGACGATGGGAATCTGTGCTTGGCAGTCGGTGATTTGGGACTTCTCTGCCTCGGAATGGCCGGTCGTGCCGATGATCAGAGCCTCGCCATGCTCAGCGCATAATGCGGCGATCCCAGGCGTCGCCTCATGGAAACTGAAATCAATTACCACCTCTCCGCCGGCAATGACACTGCGCAGATCATCCTCCAGGTCAATCTGTCCGACGACCTGCAAATCGGGCCGATGCGACGCGCAGGCCAGGAGCATTTGGCCCATTCGCCCCTTGGCGCCGGTGATGATGATTTTCGTGGTGTTCAATGGTTGGAGCGTGATGGTGCAGTTGCGGTCAGGGCACGTTCGTGTTCGCCTGTCATCGTCATCCAAGAGCATTTGGCTCGCCGAAATTGTCCTGCCATTTGTCTGCCAAAACCGTCTCCATGCAGTAAGGATAGCCGGAAAGAAACCGCAGAGACGCGATGAACGCAGAGAAGATTGGGTTTCGGCTCAGTCGAAAACCATTCATTCTCCTGTGACCAAATCTGATTTGACTCTTCTTCATTCCTCTCAGCGTTCATCGCGTCTCGGCGGTTTATTTGGCCGCGCTCAAATTGCATAGTGACGGCTAAGCAGTCACTTCAACAGTCCGCACCGTTTCAATGTGGCCTCGAGCAGAGCCCGGTTCTTGGCGCTCATGGGCACGAGCGGCAGACGATATTCTTCTTCAATCTGGCCCAGCAGAGCCAGCGCCGCTTTTACTGGAATCGGATTGGTCTCGATAAATAAATCTTTGAAAAGCGGATAGTATTTGGCGTGCAGCTTGAGCGCAGCCGCCAGTTGGCCCGTGGCGAACGCCCTGACCATCTGCACGATCTCTCTGGGAATGACATTTGAAGCCACACTCACCACTCCCTGCGCGCCCACCGCCATGAAGGGCAGCGTCAGCGAATCATCGCCGCTGAGAATAATGAAACGTCGGCCCAGAGCCGCGCGCAGTTGGCTCACCCGGTCCGGTGTCCCGCCCGCCTCCTTGATGCCGACGACATTTTTGCATTCCTGCGCCAAACGGAGAATGGTTTCCACACCGATCTCCACTCCGCATCGGCTGGGAATATTGTAGAGCACGAGGGGCAGTTTCGTCGATTTCGCCACTGTCCTAAAATGCTGAAACAGGCCTTCTTGAGGAGGCTTGTTGTAGTAGGGCGCCACCTGCAACGAGCCATCGGCGCCGATATGTTCCGCGGCTTTCGTGAGATAAATTGCCTCATCGGTCGAATTGCCTCCGGTGCCCGCGAGCACTTTGATTCTTCCCGCGGCGAGTTTCACCGCCAATCCGACCGCGTGAATGTGCTCGTCGTAAGAAAGCGTCGGCGACTCGCCCGTGGTGCCGACAGGGACGATGCCATCCACGCCGGCTTTGATCTGGCCTTTGACGATTCGTTCCAGCGCTGGTTCATCCACCTTTCCGTTGCGGAAAGGGGTCACGAGGGCGGTATAGGTTCCAGTAAACATGAAGTGGCGCGCGTTATTTCTCGCGCAGGGCAGCGGTGTCATCGATCATGGCAATCAAATTCCGAAATAAATCGGGCTTTGGCCAGTCTGAAATTGTCGGCCTGATGACGTGCCTCCCCTTACTCAGGCGCGCCACCCCGAGTTTGGAGGAGAGCAACACTCCGCACCCGCGCGACGCGGGTGCTACCCGTCAGGCATGCAGCCCCGGGCCCGGCGGAGAGTCACACCTCGATCTGGCCCTCGAAAACAAAGTCCGCCGGCCCCGTCAGCTTGACCTCCGAGAAGCCACCTCCCTCCTCTTTGAAGCTGACTTCCAGAAGATCTCCCCCCTGCACCTGGACCGTCACCGGCGAAGTGAATTGATGCAACCGGGCCCCCACCAAGGCCGCCGCGCTCACACCCGTGCCGCAAGCCAGCGTTTCCCCTTCCACACCCCTTTCATAGGTGCGCACCCGAATCGAATTCAAGCCATTGATTTGCACAAAGTTTACGTTGGTGCCTTTCGGCGCAAAATGCGCATGATATCGAATCTCCGCCCCCAGCGGCTGGATCATGGCTTTGTCCGCATTCAGAACAAACAGCACCGCGTGCGGCACGCCCGTGTTCAAGGAATGAATCATCTGCGTCCCGCCGCTCAACTGGACTTGTTCGTTCAACCGCAGGTCCTTGGGTTTGGTCAAATTCACGGTGACGCGTTCGCCCTGGAAACTTGCTCGAATCACCCCTGCCCCGGTCTCGAAGGTAATATCGCCCTGCGCCCCGGTGAGGCGCTGCGCAAACCGGGCAAAACAACGCGCGCCATTGCCGCACATATCCGCCGTGCTGCCGTCACTGTTATAGAATTGCCAGGTCCAATCGGCTTGGCCCGAGGCGCAGGGTATCAGCAGGAAAAGACCGTCGGCGCCGATGCCGCGTTGCCGGTGGCACAGCCGGACGATTTGTTCCGGAGCCAGGCGCACGGTTTGCGCTCGATTGTCAATGAGCACAAAGTCATTCCCGGCCCCGTTCATTTTGGTGAACGACAACGTCATGGCGCTCAACTTACCGTCCCAAGCCCCGGAATTCAAAGTGTAAAGTTCATGCTCTCTTGTGGCGTCCTCAACGGAACGGCGGGCGGGTGTTGGCTGACGCGACTTGACACTTCATCTCCACGTCTCCGGGTGAGGCAGATGATCATTATTCCAGCGCCTCCGCGCTGCGTCGGTGGACTCAATCCATCGCTTCTGCTTCGCGGATTCGACGTGGCCATCACAGAACTCGATATTGGCGCCACCGGAATGCCGGGCACTGGGCGAGTGACCGCTCAGGCCCAGAGGAACCATTGTCGACCCGAACTCAAAGGGGATATCTCCAAAGGCAATCATCTCGGATGGCGACACAACGGCAGAATCGGGGAGCGGCCGTTACACTCTGTCCCAGACGCCTCCAAGCCCGAGAGCTAACTCTGGGGAATAGACCCCAGTGCCCGTGGCGTTGTAACCGTACATTCCTCGTATTTTCCCAGAAATGATCCGGTCGCCGGAAGGATCGACTAAGGTCAGCTTGACCTGATGAATCTCCTTCTCCGGACAGGTCCGGACGTCCGTCCTACCGCCAAGATACGGCTCCAAAGTCTGGGCCACAAAATTCACCCCCAAAAGATCGCGGGACACCCCGCTGATCGCTGGGAGTTGCGGCGGGTAGTGCCGTTCCTCCCCGACATACATGATCAGAGCCATCCCGATTTGGCGGAGGTTGCTCTTGCAAGCCGCGCTCCGGACAGCAGCTTTCGCCCGCGACAAGGCAGACAAAGACAGTGCCGCCAGCACCGCAATGACGGCGATGACGACCAGCAATTCGATCAACGTGAATGCGTCACCGGAAGTAACAAGGCGCTGCTGCCGGCCGTGCCCACGCTTCAGGCATCTCCGATCTGGCAAGTTGGATGGCATACTTCACATGACCAACGACACGGATCACCGATCCCGCGCCAGTAATGCTCGACCTGCAACCACGACACTCTCGCAGGGTTCGGTGCATCCGCTGGTTCGCCAACTACTCCATTATCGATACACGTCGCTGCGGTGCCGGATGCGCTGAATGAGAAGCAGGAGCATCCGGTCCTCAATGCTATACACAACCCGGTAATCGCCCACGCGAATGCGGTAGGTGAGTTCGGAACCGACCAACTTCTTCACACCCGATGGCCTCGGCTCGTCCGACAGCGCGTCAATCGCGGCCATGACCCGTGCCAACATCGACCGGTCCAGCCTACGAAGGTCGCGTTCGGCGGAATGGGTGAACTCAATCCGATAGGAGGCCATCTGCTTTAAGCCGTCGCTTAACCTCCTCCAACGATATCCGAGACTCGTCTCGCCGCTCAGCAATCACCGCCAAGTCCTGCAGATCCTCCATCAAAGCGTCGTACTCCTGCAACGGGAGAACCACCGCGACCTTCTCACCGCTGCTATCCGTCAAAAACTGTGTTCCTGCACTCATGACCCAATGCTAACCGAAATCCCCGATGTGTCGATGCTTTCTGGCGAACGATAAAGCTCACCGATGGTGGCCCTCGGTGGCTCGCGAAGTGTCGCGAGACGTGGCGGGGCCGCCATTCGGTGCAACGCTTGGTTCGGCTCGATGATCAGCGCTTGTCCTCGGCTTCCTACTGATGAGAAAAATCGCGAAACAAGCGAGAACGGATGAAGCGGCACCAACATATCGCATAATCGTCCACTGCCTTTGAATGGCATCGAGTCTGGATTCGTAAAACTGAACTGGGTTTCGCTGCCCCGGAGTCCTGAGCATGTCACCGACGATGAAGCCACGCAAATCATCGCTCCACTCCCTGACGTTGTACACGGCAATAAATGATTTAGCCGTGGTGAATAGGGACAGCAGCAGGACTGTGATTAGAATGACTCGCAGGACATTCATACAGTGGCCGAACCACTGATTAACAGGCTGATTTGACCTCGTAATAAGATACTAACCTGGTTTTCGGGCATATTTGCCTCGTCTTAATATCGTCCGTTTAACTAGGTTTTGACGTTACGTCCGAAGCCCAGAGCCTGTCAACGCCCAACTGGAACCAGGAACCGAAACCTATGGCAGATTTTCGAAGCCCAATAGAGTGTTGGGTTCTGGGGCTTTACGCAT
>CAYIIH010000140.1:0-19344 GCA_964363225.1 uncultured Verrucomicrobiota bacterium
CTTCAATGCCGGTGAACCAATCCACGCCCAGGCGGCTCAAGCCTTGCTGGAAGTTTTTGCAGATGGACTCGTTGGGCGGCAGGCTGATGAGCGTTTCCTCGATTCGATCCCTTTGCCAAAGCTCAGCGGCAGAGCGGAGCCGGCTTGATTTCTCGACGAGCAGGACCAAGGGCAGCTTGAGCAACGGCAAGGAATTGATGCCGGCGGGCGGTTTGCCCTCCAGGAGTGTCACGGCCAAGTCCAGTTCCTGCTGCTGCACCCAACTCTCCAGTTCGGGCTGATACCCTTGGCGGAGCATCACTTTCAATTTCGGAAACTTCCGGCGCACGGTTTGCAGGACACCGGGCAAATGCTCCCGCAAGACCACTTCCGATGCGCCAATGCGAATCCGCTGGTAAGCGCTGCCGCGCAATTTGTCGGAGACCGGCTGGAGGTTGTCAAAGAAGGGTTGAATGAACTGGTAGAGCTCCTGGCCAACCGGAGTGAGGGCAAAAGGCCGTCGTTGAAACAAAGTGACCCCCAGGAATTCCTCCAACTGAATGATCTGCCCGCTGACCGCCGGCTGTTGGATGCCGTAAGGAATATTGCGAACCGCTTCACTGATGCCTCCATGCTTGGCGACGTAATAGAAAAGTTCCAGATGATGGATGTTCATGCATTCACGGAATCAATGGCCGGAACAGATTTACCAATTAACACCCTCAAAGCAAGCCGGGATAATTTGTGGCCGCATGAAAGAGAACCGCAACTTGGATGTAATGCCTCAGGAAAGACCTGCTGGAAGAACCCCGGCGGATGTTCGTGATAGATTTTACTTGCAGGAAGCCATCCGGAAGTATCACGGCACCATTGTCAAGACCATCGGAGATGCAGTCATGGCCGTCTTCAGTTTGGTGGGGGATGCCTTGGCTGCCGTGCGGGAGATGCATCAATCTCTGGCCGCAGCCATGCCGATGTCGGAGGCCAAACCGCGCTTGCTGCTCAAGTCCAGCTTGCACATCGGCCCCTGCCTGGCGGTGAACGCTAACGAGAAACTCGATTTCTTTGGCACCACGATCAACCTGGCCGCGCGCATGGATGGCTGTTGCCAGGGGGGCGATCTCACGGTTTCGGATGAATTATTTCAACGGCCTGAAACGGCCCAGTTCATTTTGGGTCTTCCCCACCCGCCGGCATCGTCGGAAGTGAAATTCCGGGGCTTTGAGTCGCCGCACAAGGTTTGGCGCCTGCAGATGGTTTGATCCCGATCATGGGACCGAAGGCGGTTCTGGCTCCAACGCAGTTCGCTTTCGTTTGATGACCGCCTGTTTCAAAATGTATTCGATCTGTCCATTGACGCTGCGCAGCTCATCCTGAGCCCACGCTTCGAGTTCCTTCCAAAGCTCAGGGTCGATTCGAAGCAGAAAAGATTTTCGCGAATCCATTTAACAGTTCCAAGTGCGCCGCGCCGGATGAATCGACCGAGGAGTGAACATTCCCGCCAGGAGCGAGATCAGCGCGGTCTTTTGAAAATGGCCACCAGGCTCCGGGTCTGGCCTTGCATTTGGTTCATCGCCACCGCCGCCGCCAGTTCCCAGCCTTGCAGCCCCCAATCGTTGATTGTTTCCTGCAGCTTGGCCTCGTCGATTTTCCCGCCAAAGAAGCCTTTTGCGGGCAAGATGATGGTTTTGTATTCCCATTTCATAAAGCATGTTTTGCTGGTTTTCTTAGACGACTCGTGCCGGTTTCAACTTACGAATAGAGCGTGCCCGTGTTGACCACCGGTGTGACCTCAGCTTCGCTGCAGAGCACAACGAGAAGATTGCTGACCATGGCGGCGCGGCGTTCATCATCGAGCTTGACCACGTCCTTCTCCGCCAGCTCCCGCAGGGCCATTTCGACCATGCTGACCGCTCCGTGAACGATCTTTTGCCGCGCAGCAATGACGGCTTCGGCCTGCTGCCGGCGCAGCATGACCTGGGCGATTTCCGGCGCGTAGGCCAGATGGGTCAGCCGGGCTTCATCAACCGCGACGCCTGCTTTACCGAGGCGTTCCTGCAATTCCTGCTTCAGGGCCAGCGAAACTTCCTCTCCGCCGCTGCGCAGCGTGATCTCGTTTTCTTCACCGTGATCGTAGGCATAAGAACTGGCCAAGTGGCGGAGGGCCGACTCGCTTTGGATGCGCACGTAATCCTCATACCGATCGACATCGAAACAGGCTTGCGCAGTGTCTGCAACCCGCCAGACCACCACCGCGGCAATCTCGATGGGATTGCCGCGCCGGTCGTTCACCTTGAGTTTCTCACCATTCAAGTTGCGCGCGCGCAACGAGATGCGGACTTTCCTGTTAAAAGGGTTGGTCCAGTGAAAGCCGCTGGAACGCTCTGTGCCTTGGTAAGCGCCAAACAGAATCAAAACACGCGCTTCATTCGGCTGCAAAGTAAAGAAACCACCACAAGACAGGCCGCCCAAGAGCTCCAAACCGAGCCCCGTGAATAACAACCCCAACGGCGGCGCTTGCTGATGTTTCACGCCTTGCACGATCGAATAAATGACGAGAGCAAGTCCACCCAGCAGGAGGACGATGGTCACTGCCAACATGAACCACCCGTTCATAGTGCCAACCTCTCGTTCCTTGCTGACCGGTCTTTCTGTTTGAATGTTCATCTGAGTACCTTTCTTACAATGGTTTTAGTTGTATCAAAGTGATATCATAATGAAATCATGTTGTCAAAGTTTTTTTGTGATGGGCGCAGAACAGGTCTCGGACAGCCGACTGGTCCAGTTCCAGAGGGACTTCAGACATTAGCTCAGAGTTTCGACGCTGTAATCAGGGCCGCCTTAAAGTCGAGTCTCGGCAGAAGGCCCGTGGGCATCAAGGCCAGCAGTTCTATCGTCCCGGGCGGGACTTGGTTCGTCGGGCGCGTTACCCCACCGATGAATCGGTGGGCTATTCTCATTCGCCCTGGCGGGCTGGAAACCTCCTGCCCAAAAGCTGATTTGCGCCGGAGCTGGCACGAATTGACCTTTAGCTTTGACATTCCGGGCTAAAAGTTGTGCCATTCTGCCGAAATCCAAACGTATCAGCAGCAAACTGTTACTCTTAGTCGTGTGAAAAAACTGAATGTCGGGATCATCGGATATGGATGGGCGGCGGGAGCTCATATTGCAGCCATTAACGCCAGCACTTCGGCTCAAGTGACCAAGATCTGCTCGTCTCGGAAGCTGGATTCAGCCGAGGTGAGCGCGAGGCATGGAAGCAAGATCACTTGCCACACGGACCTGGAATTCATGCTCGGCGATCACGAATTGCAGGCCGTCTCTATTTGCAGTTATCCTTATGATCATGCGCGTCACGCCATCGCGGCGGCGAAAGCCGGCAAGCATTTGATCATTGAAAAGCCGCTTGCTCTGGCCTGGGAGGATTGTTTAGCGGTGCAAAAGGCGGTCCAGGAGGCCGGAGTCAAGGTCTGCGTTTGTTTTGAATGCCGCTTTTCCAGCCAATTCCTGACCACGAAATCGCTGATTGACCGTGGTTTTCTTGGACGAATTCATTATGGCGAAGTCGATTATTATCACGGGATCGGGCCGTCGTATGGCCAATACCGCTGGAACATTCGCAAAAAGGCCGGGGGCAGCAGCCTCTTGTCGGCCGGGTGCCATGCCATGGACGCGTTGTTGCTCTGCATGGGATCCGGCGTCGAGTCCGTCGCCAGTTACGACACACGATCGGGCAGCAAAGATTTTGATCAGTACGAGTACCCGACGACCAGTGTGACGATTCTGAGATTCAAGGATGGCCGTGTGGGCAAGGTCACCTCCTCGATTGACTGTCTGCAGCCGTACTATTTCCACGTCCATCTCGTGGGCAGCAAAGGCAGCTTGCTCGACAACAAGTTTTATTCGGCGCAACTCGTCGGCCTGGACAAGAATCATTGGAGCCAGCTTTCCATGAAGCTGCTGGATTCCGGCGATGTGTCGGACCATCCGTATCAGACGCAATTCCAAGCGTTCTTTGACGCCGTGGAGCAGAAGAATGACATGCCATTGACCAACCTGGCTCAAGCCCTGCGGACCCACGAAATCATTTTTGCCGCGGACCGATCGGCGAAAGAAGGCAAGCCGGTCGAAATCAGATAGGGAGAACGAGCCAACGGCGTTTGCCGAAGAGAACTTTAGAGACCGTCCGCGATTTACACTCCTTTCCTCCCCACTCCTGCTTGTGGTCCACCCATCCCCCATCTCCCATCCGCCATCACCCATCGACCATTCCTCGTCACCCATCGCCCTGGCCGTGGCAGCTCATCCGGATGACATCGAGTTCTACATGGCCGGCACCCTTCTGTTGCTCCGGCAATCCGGCTGCGAAACGCACTACTTAAACCTGGCCAGCGGGTCCTGCGGGAGCGCGCAATTCAACCCCTCTCAGACCCGTGCCATCCGGCGCCGGGAGGCTCAAGCGGCGGCCCGGATTCTTGGCGCTCATTATCATGCGCCGCTCGTGGACGATCTGGAGATTGTCTATGAACTGCGAATTTTGCGGCGGCTGGCGTCCATCATCCGGGAAATCCGGCCCGCCCTTCTTTTGACCCACTCACCTCAGGATTACATGGAGGACCACACTAATACCTGCCGATTGGCCGTGACCGCTGCTTTCGCCCGCGGCATGCCCAACTTTAAGACGGCGCCCTCCCGACCGGCTATCGACCAGGAAGTCGCCGTCTATCATGCCATGCCGCATGGTTTGCGCGATAGTTTGGGCCGGAGAATCATTCCGGGCGCTTTTGTCAATACGGCTTCAGTGCATGCCAACAAGCGCGCCGCTCTGGCGGCGCATGAAAGCCAAAAGACGTGGCTCGACACCAGCCAGGGCCTCGATTCCTACTTGCGAACGATGGATGAAATGTCCTGGGCGGTCGGAAAAATGTCAGGGCGATTTGAGCATGCAGAAGGCTGGCGCCGGCACTTGCATCTTGGTTTTTGCTCCGCCGATGCGAATCCGTTGCGCGACGCGCTGCAAACGAATTATCTGGTCAACAAGCTTTACGAGCGACGCTTGGACCAGGGCGCGTAGCCGTGATGGCAAAGCTGCGGGATCACAAAATATTTGTCATGGTCCCCGGCGCTGGCTTTGGCCGCCGCGTTTGGGGGATTTGCCTTCGTTCTCGCCGGCGACGTTACCGCTGCCTTTGACTGACTTCAGGCTTGTTTTCCCTGGGCAGCCATTGGCCGAGTTCGCTTTTCTTCGCGGTGGAGTCGGGTTGGGTGGCGAGGTTGGTCCATTCGTAAGGATCTTTCGTCTCGTCGTAGAGTTCCTCGCCGCCGTCGGCGTAGCGGATGTAGCGCCGGGTTTCGCTGCGGACGGCGTGGTTCATGTACTGGTAGGTCGTGATGGCCGGCTTGGTCCAGGGTACCTGCGGGTTGGACAGCAGCGCGCGGAGGCTCTCGCCTTGGACGTGCTTCGGCGTCGGAATGCCGCACAGGTCGGTGAGCGTCGGATAAATGCTCATGAAGTCCACCGTGCGGTCGCAGCGGTTGTTGGGCTTGGTGAGGCCGGGCACGACCCAGATGAACGGCGCGCGGGTCGTCTCCTCCCACAGCGCGAACTTGCGCCAATGATGCTTCTCGCCAAGGTGCCAGCCATGGTCACTCCAGAAGCAGACGATGGTGTTAGTGGCGCAGGGCGACTGGTCGAGTGCGTCCAGCAGGCGGCCCACCATCGCGTCGCAGAAGTTGATGCTGGCGAGGTAGGCCTGGATGGCTTTCTTCCAAGAGTTCGCGCCTTCCTGGAGAAGGGCCTCGTGGTCGCCCGCCGGGCCGCGGGCCATGCGCAGGCCAATGGGCGGCAGGTCGCTCAAATCGTCTTCCTTGTAAGGGGGGAGCTGGATTGTTTCGAGTGGAAACTTGTCGTAATACTTTTTCGGCACGCTCCACGGGAGATGCGGCTTGGTCAGGCCCACAGCCAGGAAGAACGGCTGATCGTGGTGCTTGTTCAACTGCTCGATGCCGTAGCTGACGAACTGGTAGTCGGGCATGTCCTCGTCGCGGCAGTTGAGCGGCGTGACATCTAGTTTGCCGGCTTTGACCGGGTCGGCTTTGTCCTCGGAGCGCCGGTTGACCTTGTTCAGATAGTCGTCCCACTCGCCGGGGCGGTGGACGCTGCCGTGGTAAATCTTGCCCGCGCCGCAGACGAAGTAACCCGCCTTCCGGAACTGCGTCGTGAGCGTGATCTCCTCGGGGATGAACTTGGTGAAATTGTCGCCGTTGTCGTAAACGGCGCTGGCTCCAGGGCGCAGACCGGACAGGAGCGCGGCGCGCGAGGGATTGCACACCGGCGCGGCGCAGTAGCTGCGCGTGAACCACACCCCGCGCGCGGCGAGGCGGTCCATGTTCGGCGTCTTGGTCTGCGGGTTGCGGCCGAGGTAGCCGACCCAATGGTTCAGGTCGTCCACGGCGATGAAAAGGATATTGGGCTTCGCTTGCAGCGTGGCTTGCTCAGCCGCCGGAAGCGCGCTGGTCATCAGAGTGCCGAAGAAGGCGCACAGGACAAATCGGTCTTTCATACACACGGCTCAGGCGAAAGGCCCGCACCCGCACTCGTGCGGACTGTCGGGGAACACCGGCCCGTGGCACGGCATCGCGCCAGCCACCTGCGCTTCTTCCTTCACGAAGATTGATTCGCAGGTCTTCGCGATCTGCTGCAATGCTTCGAGTTCCGGCGCCGTCGGCGGGCGGTAGTTCTTGGCCGCTTCAATCGCTTTGTCCAGCAGGTCCAGGAACGACGGCGGGATGCCGGCGACCACGCCCTTTTGCGACAGCGTGAAGCGCCAGGCGCCATCGACTTCCTTGCCTTCCTCGACCGAGCGGTACCACCACTGGCGCGTGCGCTCGATCTCCTTGGGCCAGACCCCGCGGCTCATCGGCTTGATGGCGAGGATGGCGGCGCCTTGTTGGTTGGCGAGGTCCATGACTTCTTTGCCAAAACCGCGCAGGTAGAACTCCACAAAGTTGATCGGGAACATCACCGTGTCGAAGCGAAAGCCTTTTAGCGCCTCCAGCGCCCCTTTGGTGGTGTGCGCGGAGAAACCGAAGTACTTTACCTTGCCCTCCTCCTTCGCCTGGAGGAAGGTCTCGATGGCGCCGCCCGGACCGAGCGCGCGCTTCACGTCCTCGGGTTTGACCAGGTGATGCATCTGGTAGAGATCGAAATGGTCCGTCTTGAGCAGTTTGAGCGATTGTTCCAATTCCCGCCGCGCGCCCTCCTTGTCGCGCATCTTCGTCTTGCAGGCCAGAAAGTAGCGACTGCGGTCGAGGCCCTGCAGGCCGAGGCCCATTTTGGTCTCGCACTGGCCGTTGCCGTAGGCGGGCGCCACGTCGAAGTAATTCACCCCGCGATCGAAGGCGCTGCGCAGGCTTTCGTCGCACCGCTTCTGGTCGTAGTGAATAAGGGCTAATCCGGGAAAGCCGACGATGGAAAGCTGTTGTCCCGTGCGGCCGAGCACGCGACGAGGCAGGCCAGCGACGGTTTCTGCCGGGGCCGAGGTCTCGGATTTCTCCGCGCTGAGGATTTTGTCTGCGTTCAGGGCCAGGCCGCCTGTGACACCGCCTACGGTTTTGAGGAAGGTTCTTCTTTTCATAGTAATCTCTTGTGCTGGGGCGCAGGTTTACCGCTTTTTCGGAACTGAGGCAAGCAAGGAAAATGACCGGTTCAAGCTCGCTCATGCCGCGTAATGGCGCGCGACTTTCTGAATGGCGGCAGCCACGCTCAGCATGTCGTCGTCCGTCATCGCTTCGTGGATCGTGACGCGGATGCCGGTTTGCAGGATCGCTTCGGCCTCGGGGCAACTCGTCTTCGCGTAGTCCATCGTGGTCAACCCGAATTCGCGGACCGGCCAGCGGCCCGCAAAAAAGCTGTGGTTCTGAAAGATCGGATTCCGATACAACGGCACCGGAATGTAACCGGCGGAAGCCTCGACGCCTTCGGCGGCCAGCGCTTTGACAAACTCGGCGCGGTCAGCACGGAAGGCGCCCGGCCGCAAGCGGAACATGTAGAACCAATAGGAACAGCGGTCGCGGCCATCGACCTGGTGAGGCTGGATTCCCGCCAGATCAGCCATCTTCTCCGTGAGCAGATTGCCCAGGCGCGATCGCCGGGAGACGATCGCCTCCAATCGGTCCAGTTGTGCTGCCGCGACGGCTGCTTGCGGTTCGCTCATGCGATAGTTGGTGGCAAAGACCTCAAACAGACCGGGCTTGAGCCGGTCAAATCCTTTGTCGCCGAACTTCTGCAGCAGCGGCCCCAAGCGCTCGTCATTCGACCCCACGATGCCGCCGTCGCCGCACGTCACATGCTTGGAATTCTGCAGCGAGAAACAGGCGAAATGGCCGACGGTGCCGATGGGCTGGCCGTGAAACCGCGCGCCCCAGGCCTGCGCGCAGTCCTCAATCAACACCAGCTTGTGCCGGTCCGCCAGGGCCTTCAGCGCTGCCAGGTCGCACGGATTGCCGCAAAGATGGACGGAGATGATGGCCTTTGTCTTGGGCGTGATCCGGCGTTCCACGTCCGCTGGATCAAGATTGTACGTGCCGGCGCCAAGGTCAGCGAACACGGGGACCGCCTGTTGATAGATGACGCCGATCACCGTTCCCAGGTCCGTAATCGGCGAGGTGATGACTTCGTCGCCCGGACCGATGCCTGCCGCCGCCACGGCGATGTGCAAGGCCGCGGTTCCGGAGGAGCAGGGCATGACATATTTTACCGGACAGAACTTCCGGAAACGCTCGACGAACAGGGTCGTTTGCGGTCCTTTCCAGTAGAAGAGCGAGTCCTGGCCGAGCATGGCGTTCAAGCGTTCGCGCTCGGGCTCGCCCCAGCGAATCGGCAGCTTCGCCGCTTGCTTGACTGCCTTCTCGCCGCCCTGGAGCGCGAGCTTCTGGGACGGAGGTGCGGCAGAATTCTGAGGTTGAGCGGTGGCCAACTCGCCGGCGACTGCCAGTCCGGCAGAAGCGGCAAGAAACTTTCGGCGTGACATTGGATCGGAGGTGAACATGCACAAACAATATACGATCGGGGAAACTGCGAACAAGCGGTAAAGAACGCCGGGGTGTGATCGGAAGTGGCGGTCCGTTTTGAGAGGAAGCCGGCTGAGTCCAGTAGGGGTCCCAGAGATGGTTGGCGCGAGCCACGCGCAAGCCCGGCCTCGCTTCGGCGTTGGGTTCCTTCCACCACGCGCCCGCCCGCTTGAGGCGTTGTTTGATCACGTGGCGATGGCCGCTTTCGACTGCGCCCGAGCCGATAGGCAACCCCGCCGCCCTCGCTCCGGCGTAGTCCAAATGGCCGCGACGTTCGTCCAGGTAACGGTGGGCGGCGCGCCCAGGGGCTTCGGTGCCACCGGCCGGTTCCAGATGCGCCGCCAGAGCCCGCAGCACGGCGGACACTTTGTTTTCCAGCAGCCGTCCCTGTTGTCGCCGCCGCCAGCCGATGGGATTCTTGGCCGGCACGATCACGGCGGCGTCCGCCAGGTATTCGCTGGTGTGGTAGAAGTCCGCCAAGCAGGTGCCTTGCGGGCCAGACTGTTCGCCGAACTGCGTGAGAATCCACCGGGCGCCATCGCCCAGGCCATGCACGTGGGTCTGCGGTCCCAGGCCGGCGGGCCAGGCGTTGTTCGAGCGAGCGACCCAGTGAAGTCGAAGGAGTGGGCGAGTGCAGTTCATCATTCATGAACCATTCCATTTATCCATTGGCTAAATCTGAACAATGCCCAAATGGCACACCTTGCAGAAAAGTTTTGCCCGCCACTTCCGATCACACCCCAAGACAGGGTTCATCCCAAGACTTGCCTTAAGCAGGGGACAGATTAAAGTTGCCTGCATGCCAGACAAAACGAACCCCATGCCCAAGGCCTTGAAGCTCGCGGAAGGCGCTCAAGGAGAGCCCTTGGAAACCAATTTGCAGCGCCGGAAGGTGGTCGTGATCGGGCGCGGCGTCGAGTGCGACATCGTGATCAAGGATGTCAAGGCCTCCCGCCGCCATTGCCAGCTCACGCGCGGCGACGCAGCCTTCATTCTCGAGGATCTCGGCTCCAAAAACGGCACCTACGTCGAAGGCAAACGCATCAACGAACCGGTCGCACTCAAGCCGAACCAAGCCTTCAAGGTCGGTGACACCATCTTTTACCTGAGTTAGATGGCACCGCATGCCTGAAGGAGGAACATGAATTGGTACTACGCTGTTGAAGGGCGCCAGGCGGGCCCAATTTCGGAAGCCGATTGGGATGGCTTGATCAGGGCCGGAACCATTGCACCGGAGACTCTGGTCTGGCACGAGGGCATGGCCGATTGGCAGCCTTTCCAGGTAGTGCAATCGCCGGCGGCATCGCCTCCCGTTGACTCGCAAGAGGCGGTCGCCGCGCCCGTGGGGGCTGTGTGCAGCGAGTGCGGCCAGCCCTTTCCGGCGGAAGAGATAATTCATTACGGCACGGCGGCCGTCTGCGCAAGATGCAAGCCGGTGTTCGTGCAGAAGCTCCGTGAGGGTGCCACCTTGCAGGGCTGCTTGGAATACGCCGGCTTTTGGACTCGTGTCGCCGCAAAAATGGTGGACGGTCTGATTGTGGGTGTGCCGCTCATGCTGCTCTACCTTCTGTGGATACTTCCATCTCTGCGCAGCAATCGGTCTCTGCCTCTTTCGATGCAATTGCTGGTGCAAATCGGTTTCTATGCGGTGGGCGCCGCTTATTCGACCTTTTTCTTGGGCAAATATGGCGCGACACCCGGCAAAATGGCCTGCAAAATACAGGTCATCACCGCCGAGGGCGGCCGGGTGACTTACGCGCGGGCTTTTGGCCGGTATTTTGCCGAAATCCTGAGCGGCTTGATTTGTTACATCGGTTATTTAATGGTGGCATTTGACGGCGAGAAGCGCGCTTTGCACGACCGCATCTGCAACACGCGCGTTGTTAAAAAGTAGGTCCGGGGATGCACAGCCAGACTTTGCTCTGTCCAAAATGCCAAGCGCCGTTGCCCGGCGCCCTTTTCAACACGTCAGACCTGGAGGCGTGCCAGGCTTGCGGAGCGGCCTTGCTCGTGGCCGTATTCCCCGCTTTTTCGAGGGGCATCGCCCAGGGCACAGCCGGCGAAACCATCAGAGCGGACATGGAGGCGGGCTGCTTCTTTCATCCGCAAAAAAAGGCGGTGGTGCCGTGTGAAAGCTGCGGGCGATTTCTGTGCGCCCTCTGCGACGTGGAATTGGATGGCCGGCATCTCTGTCCCGCCTGCCTGGAGGCCGGCAGAAAAAAAGGCAAGCTGCCGCATCTCGAAACTCACCGCATTCTCTATGACAACTGCGCCTTGGGTGTCGCTCTTCTGCCGCTGCTCGTGTGGCCGGTCACCCTCGTCACCGCGCCGATCGCGATTTACGTGGCAATCCGCTATTGGAAGGCTCCCGGCAGTTTCATCCCGCGCACGCATTTTCGTTCCCTCCTGGCCATTCTGATCGCGTTGCTGCAAATGGCCGGCTGGGCCGCCCTGGGGTGGGTTGTTTTCTTCAGAGGAAAATGAGGCCATGATTGGGAGCAAGAAACCGTATCGACGTCTGCCGGGACTTGGCCGCCAGGTCCAATCCTACACCCGCCTGTGGCTCGGCGCGGACCACTTGTTGTGGGTCGAATCAACGGGCTTCAGCGAACGGTACAAGCGGTTCTATTTCCGGGATATTCAGGCCATCATCATCCGCAAGACCGATCGCGGCAAAATCATGAATTACATTCTGGGTTCCCTGGCTGGAATCGGCTATTTGATTGGCTGGTCGGCAGGCGCCGTGTGGTCTGTTTTTTTTGGATTCATGGGATCTCTGTTTTTGCTCATTCTTTTTTCAAACTGGCTGTTAGGTCCGACATGCGTCTGCTATTTGCGCACCGCCGTGCAGACCGAGGAATTGAAATCTCTCAACCGGCTGCGCACGGCCCGCAAAGTCCTCCGGCGCTTGCAGCCACAGCTTACCGTGGCGCAAGGAATCCCGTCGGCGGAGGAATTGCCAATCCGACAGCCGGAATCGGAGGGTGGCCAGCCCCCGGCGGCAGCGATCCCTGTCGGCGATCGGATTCCTCAGGCAACTGGAGAACAGGTCATTCCGCCGCCGGTAGTCAGCGCGTCCGATCAGCCGGTTCCCGGGAACGAATGAACTCCCTTTTAAGCCAGCAGCGTTGCTTGAATCATGCCGGGCGGGAGGCTGTGGCCCGGTGCCCGGTCTGCCACCAATGCTATTGCCGCGAATGCGTGACCGAGCATGACGACCGCCTGATCTGCGCCGCCTGCTTGAAAAAGGCCTTTCCGCCCTTGGCGCGGCGGCGCTTCCGGCTCGCCCGGGTGCTGCGGGCGGGCCAATGCGCGTTGGGAATGCTGACCGCCTGGCTGTTTTTCTATTGGATGGGGCAGGCGCTGCTTTCCATCCCGACGTCATTTCATGAAGGAACCGTCTGGCAAGGCGGTTGGTGGGAGGCCGAATGAATCCGAAGAGTCGGCGAGAGGATGGCCGAGGGGCTTTGGAATTGATCGAGGAAGCCGTGCATCTGCTGCGTCTGGCCCCGGCGGGCCTTTTTTCGATTTATTATCTCGGAACGATTCCATTCGTCATGGCGCTGCTCTATTTCTGGGCGGACATGAGCCGGAGCGCGCTGGCCCAGGAACGCTGTGCCGGCGCGGCGGCGGGGTTGGCACTGCTGTTTCTCTGGATGAAAGGATGGCAGGCGGTGTTCGCGGACTTGCTCCGCAGCCATCTGCGCGGCTCAAGCACCGGCCGCTGGACGTTTTCCCGGCTGCTGCGCCTGTGGGTGCTCCAGGCCATCGTGCAACCGGCCGGGTTGTTCTTGCTGCCGGCGGCGTTTGTGCTCACGCTTCCTTTTGCCTGGACGTATGCCTTCTTTCAAAATGTGACCGTGCTGGGTGGTGAGGAGCATGACGGCCTTCGGTCATTGTGTCGCAAGGCCATTCAGCAAGCCTCTCTCTGGCCGGGCCGAAATCATCTGCTCCTGGCCGTCTTGGTTCTCTTCGGGCTTTTTGTGTTTGTCAACCTGGCCATGGCGCTGGCGCAGGTGCCGCAACTGCTCAAAATGTTTTTCGGGGTGGAGACGGCGTTCAGCCGCAGCTTCGGCAGCATGCTGAACACGACCTTCCTCGCCGCCACGCTTGGCTTGACGTATCTGTGTCTCGATCCGCTGGCCAAGGCCGTCTATGTCTTGCGTTGCTTCTATGGCGAATCGCTGCGGTCGGGCGAAGACTTGAAAAAGGAGCTCAAGGCATGTTGGCCCGCCGCCAAAGCCGCCCGCGCCGTCGCAGTGCTTTGTCTGCTTTTGTTCGGCGCATCGAGTTGGCCGGTGGCAGGCGCAGCCTCGAATTCCCCGCCGGCCGCCGCTCAGCCAGCAGCTTTCCGTCCGAGCCTGGCGCCGCCGGAGTTGGACCGCGCCATCGATGAAGTCATCGGCCAGCGTGAATACAGTTGGCGCCTGCCCCGGCCCAAGATGGTGCGCGAGCCCAGCAAGGGTGTATTCGCCAACTTTGTCGATTCAGTTTTGGAAACAATGAAACGCTGGCTCAAAGCCGTGGTGCGCCAGGCGCAAAAAGTGGTGGAATGGCTGATCGAATTCCTCGACAAACGATTTCAGGCGAATCGCGGCGGGCCAGGCACCGGTCTCGGCTGGCTGACTTCCTTGCAGATTCTGGTTTATGTGCTGCTGGCGGTGCTGGCTTGCACCGTGGCGATCTTGTTCTGGCGTATCTGGCAGGGGCCGCGTCAGCGCCCGTCCGATCTGGTCAGCCAGCCGATGCAGTCCGTGCCCGACCTGAGCGACGATAACGTGGCGGCAGACCAATTGCCGGAGGAAAGCTGGATGCGATTGGCCCAGGAACTGGCGGAGCGGGGTGAGTTGCGACTCGCTTTGCGGGCCTTTTACCTGGCCAGCCTGGCGCATCTGGCTCATCGGGAGTTCATTCGCATCGCCAAGTTCAAGTCCAATCGCGAGTATGAGACGGAATTGCGGCGGCGCACCCGCGCCCAGCCTGACCTGCAATCGGCTTTTGCCCAAAACGTGACGGTCTTTGACCGGGTTTGGTATGGAATGGATAACGTGTCGGACGATGTTTTGCGCCATTTCCGGGCGAATCTGGAGAGGATCAACGCGTGCTGAAACGAGCCCACATCTTCCTGTTGCTGCTGTTCATCCTGGGAGTCTGCCTTGTGCTGGGCTTGGCCCACCTGTTTCAACTCCGCTACCAGGCGGGCGATGTCTATCCCCAATACTCTTCATTGCGGGCGGACCCGCTGGGCGTGAAAGCGTTTTGCGAAAGCCTGGCCAAGCTGCCCGGTTTCAGGGTGGAACGTAACTTCCAGCCGTTGCAGCGATTGGCTGAGGCGCGGCAAACAACGCTCTTTTATTTGGGAGCCGACTCGGGCGAGTTGCGCCATGCTGACTTGAACCTGGTCAAGGATTGGGAAGCGTTTGTGGTGGGTGGAGGCAGGCTGGTGATCTCGTTCTTTCCGGAAAATGCCGAACCGTGGGAGCCGCGCCGCGCTCAGGAAAAGGCCTCATCGGCCAAAGACCAAAGCAAAAAGGCCGGCGAACAATCGGAAAAGGCGGAAGCGGAGCAAGATCGCACCGGCAAGGAAGGAAAAACCCCAACGGTTCCGGCCAGAAAAAAGCCGCCCAAACGGCCAGACAAAGAAAACAAGGAACGCGCCTCGCGCTCTGTGTTGCTGCAGGAGCGTTGGGGCGTGGGCCACGGCTACGAAAAACTGGCTCAGGATGAACAGGGCCAATACGAAGCGGCGGCTGCTCAGAAAGGGGATAAAGTGGGTCTTCCCCAGGCCATACTTCCCTGGCACAGCGCCCTGATTTTCAATCGCCTCGACAAGTCCTGGCGCGTGATCTACGGGCGCGATGATCAACAAGCGGTTCTCATCGAGCGGAAGTTCGGTTCCGGAACGATTGTTCTCTCGTCGGATTCCTATTTGTTCAGCAACGAAGCCATGCGCCAGGATCGCGAGGCGGAGCTGCTGGCCTGGTTGGTGGGCGGTAACCGGCGCGTCATCTTTGATGAAACCCATTTGGGCGTGAGAGAAAAACCGGGGGTCGCGGCGCTCGCCCGGAAATATCGGTTGCAGGGATTCTTGGCCGGCTTGATTTTGTTGGCCGGACTGTTTCTCTGGAAGAGCTCGGCCAGCTTTGTTCCGCCCTATGATGAGGAGGCGAACGCCGGGCCGCAGGATTTGGTGAGCGGCAAGGCTTCAACCGCCGGCTTCGTCAATCTGCTGCGCCGCAGCATTCCTGCGCCGGACATCCTGGCGGTCAGTTTTGACCAGTGGAAAAGCAGTTGTGCGCATGGACGCGCCGATCTGCGAGCCAAGATCGAGCGCATGGAAGCCGTCGTGAAGGAGGAAAAGGCCCGCCCGGCCCGGGAGCGCGACCCGGTGCGGACTTACCAGACGCTCAGCCGGATTTTGGCCGAGCGAAAATAATCGCCTGCGAAGAACGGCGGTGTTGCTCAATCTTCAAACAAGCGGTCAGACGCGCGCCAATCAGGCGAAAGTGCGGCAAGTTTTGTTCAACCTGAGTTCCAATACGAGCACGTTTACGGAGCAGGGAGTCATTCGTTTGAGCGTTCGGAGAGTGATGAGTAATCAGTCGTCAGTAATCCGTAATCAGTCTGAGAGACACGGTTCCGGCGCACTGAATACTGATCACTGTCCACTGATTACTTACCGCATCACCGACACCGGCATTGGGATGACGCCGGAGCAACTGGGCAAACTCTTCCAGGCTTTCACGCAGGCGGACGTTTCGACGGCGAAAAAATACGGCGGCACGGGCTTGGGCCTCGCGCTCAGCCGCAAGTTTTGCCAAATGATGGGCGGTACTTTGACGGGCGAGAGCGAGTATGGCCAAGGCTCGACGTTCACAGTAAGCTTGCCTGAGCGAGTCGAAGAAGCGACAATGATTTGACGCATGACACCCGACCTTGCTCACCTCCCAAACGAGACCAGCCGGTTGCTTGATAGCCCAGACCTGCGGCGGATCGCAACTCGACTCTGTTGGTGGCTGTCGCCGGAGGAGGCGCTGGACCGTCTCCCATTGTTTCTTGCGCAGGTGATGACTTTGGGAACATGGGAGGACGTTCAGATCGTGCGCGGCGCGTTGGGGGAACAAGCCTTCCGGCAGACTTTGAGCGATGCCCCGCCTGGAATTTTCGACACGCTTTCGTGGAATTATTGGCACAAAGTATTCGGCCTGAAGCCCGTTCCACCGCTGCCAAAACGCAGGTTACCTTGAAAACTTTCGCCCCAAGATTGGACATCCTCCCCCCAGCTCAGCGGCGTCTTTGGCCGGAATTGACCGATGTTCCCAGCCGGTTCGTGCTCTACGGCGGGACCGCGATCGCCTTGCGTTTGGGCCATCGCCAGTCGGTCGATTTCGATTTCTTTTCGAGCGAGCCCTTTGAACCAGAGCAACTCTTTCAGGCCTTTCCGGAATTGCGGAGAGGCCGGAGATTGCAATCCAAAACCAACACGGTCACCATCGAGATCGAACGCGGTGAAGCGGTCGGGCTATCTTTTTTTGGCGGCCTGACCTTGGGTCGTGTCGGTGCGCCAGAGCAGGCGTCTGGCCATCAGGTGACTGTGGCTTCCATGCTCGACCTGGCTGGCCTCAAGGTCGCGGTCATCCAGGAACGCGCCCTGGGCAAGGACTATCTGGACGTGGCGGCGCTGCTTCAGGCCGGGATCAAGCTGTCCGATGCGCTGGGCGCCGCCGGGGCGCTCTATGGCCAAATGTTCAACCCGATGATCACACTGAAGGCGCTCAATTACTTTGCCGACGGCGATTTGCCGAAGTTGCCAAACGACGTGAAGCAATTCCTCAGCGAGCAGGCCAGCCAGGTGGAATCGATTCCCACGATCCAGCGCCTATCCGATCAAATCGCTGCGGAACCATGAGCCGTGTTTTCCATCTGTGCTTCTGCCTGGGGTTCATGCTCGCTCAACCCTCAGCGCTCAACCCTCTTCAACCAACAAGGTCCTCGAACTGGACGGCAACGGCAGCTACGTGGAATTGCCAGCCGACTTGCTTCGTGGCGCGGAGGAAGTCACGGTCGAAAGCTGGGTCAAGTGGGAGCGTTTCGCCTCCTGGTCGCGGTTCTTTGATTTCGGCGCCAGCTACTACGGCGTTCACATGAAACAAGTCGGTGACAGTTCAACCCTGAATCTCTCCTACGCTTATGAATCCGGCCTGAATAGCGGGTCTCTGATCGTGCCGAATCTGCTCCGGACCAACCAATGGTGCCATCTCGCCGCCGTGATCGGCAAAACTGGTTTGAAACTCTACTTCAACGGCCATCTCGTCGGCTCCGCGCGCGTGGGAGGCACCGTGCCCGTGCCATCGGACGTCATGAATTACCTCGGCAAGAGCCAGTGGAGCAACGATGCTTTCTTCACCGGCCAAATCGACGAATTGCGTGTGTGGAACGTGGAGCGCACGGCCGATCAGATTCGAGCGGGGCTGGAAACCAAACTGACCGGACACGAGAGCGGGCTGATCGCTTGTTGGTCCTTCGACAGTGGCGACGGCGCGGCCGCGTTGCCCGGTGACCGGCGAGCCGTCTTCAAAGGCCAGGCGCGGTGCATCGAAGCACCGCGACCGGCGACACAGGGATTGTCACAGCCGGCGGTCGTTCGTGGAACGGTTTTGCTCGAGAATGGCGGGAGAGCTCCCGGGACTTCCGTGCGCCTTGAGCAGGAAGGCTCCACCCTCGCGCAAACCGAAGCGGGCAGTCGCGGGAGCCAGAATGGGGTCTATGAACTCGTCCTCTTGCATCCCAATGACAAGCCCTATGACGTGGTCGCGGTTTGGCAGCTACGAACTGTCACGCGAGCCGGTGTGCTTCTGGAGTCCGGACGAACGAACGTGATCGATCTGACGTTCGCCGATTCGGGGAGTTTGTCCGGCACGCTGCGCATGTTCGATCAAACGCCGCACGTCGCGGTGCCGGTGCAGGTATTGAATGGTTCAAATCAAGTTGTGGCCACCGTGCTGAGCGATGAAGCGGGGAACTATCGCTTCGAAAATCTTTCGCCCGGTCAATATCAACTTCGGTGCCACGTGCTCGGTGGCTTCCAATACTTCGTGGCGCAAAACGAATCCGTATTTATTCCGGCCGAGAAGAATCGCCAATCGCCAATCGCCAATCGCAAACCGGCCACGGTGACGGTTCAGCCAGGCCGCGCGCTAGACAAGCTCGATTTTCGCTTCGCGCCGTTCAAGAAGGGGACGTGGACGATCTACGACTCCGTGAGCGGGTTGCCGAGAAACCCAATCTTCGGTCTGGCACTTGAGACGAACGGCACTCTGCGAGTAGGGACGATCGGTCGAGTTTCACGGTTTGACGGGTGGCGCTTTGTAACCATTTCAGATCAGGGCGGCTTGTCGAGCTTGAGCCCAAGCGATCAGTTTCGGGCGAAAGATGGCTCACGCTTTGCGCGCGATAACAACAAACTGGTTCGCGTGAACGGCCAGCAATTTACGCCTTTGGGTGAGGCCGACGGATTGCCCAGTCCCAATGTCAGTGCAATAGCAAGTGACACGAATGGTATCTTGTGGGTTGGAACCAGCCGAGGCCTTCGCCTCTTCGATGGTCAGCAGTTCAGTTTGGCGAAGGAAATCGAGCCGCTCGGAAACATTGCTGTGACTGCCATCCGCCAAGCCAAGGATGGAACTATGTGGATCGGTAGTGCGGCGGGCGCTTTCCACTATTCCAGCACCGGATTATCGCATCTTTCAACTCGAGATGGACTGCTGCAGGACAACGTCGGTTCACTGGATGCTTCCGCTCCCGGAGTGGTTTGGTTTGGATTCCGTGGCGTGAATGGAGGTATTACCCGCTACGATGGGAACACTTGCGTCAATCTCACCGCCGCCGATGGAGTACCGATGCGTGACGTTCGGCAGGTGTTGGCTGGACCCGATGGGGCAGTGTGGATCGCCACTGCGCGGGGCTTAATTCGCTATGATGGCGAAACGTTCATCACTTTGACGAGACGGGATGGGTTGCGCAGCGACGGTCGCGTGTACCAAGTCGAGCGTGATCAAGATGGTTCGCTCTGGTTTGCCAGTGGCTTCGGCAGCTTCATGGGCGGCCTTTTCCGTTATGATGGGCGGCGAGTCACGGATATCGGCGCGAGCCTGGGATTACCTCCCTGTTATGCGCAACAATTCAAGCGCGATTCCCGCGGCATTCTCTGGATCGCAACAAGGGATTACGGCCTCTGGCGTCAGCAGTTCTCATTTTAATTGCCCAGGCGGCGTGGCTCAGGGTTGTGGGCAT
>CAYIIH010000141.1:0-19334 GCA_964363225.1 uncultured Verrucomicrobiota bacterium
GCTCAAGCAGGTGCAATGCCGAACAGAATTGGCGCGACGCCCGCGCTCCCCTTTTGGTGCATACGGCTTTGAGCGTGTACGGAAATTCCAGACCGTTTCTTCCTCCCCGTTCTCGTCCTCCTCCTCGTCCTCGAAAACGAAAGCATCATCGACGACGAGGACGAGAACGACGACGAGGACCGCGCCCCCGATTGATTTTCCGCACACGCTCTCAAAAAGCCGGATCGACCGACCGCGTATCGCGTTGGGCGTTCGGTTGGGTGTGAGGCACTCGTGAACCTTGATTTCCAACAGGTTAGCTTGGAACAGGCCCGTGGCTTTCGCCGTTCCTAAAACCCGCTTGATTTGCCGTCGTCGAACTTTACCTTCCTCGCATGTCTGAAACGCAAACCACTTTAAACCATGCGGCCACAGCCACGAATCCGCCGCCTCCGGCCACTGCCCCGGCGAGTCTCGAGTGGCAGACGCATCCGGACACGTTTGCCCGCCGCCACATTGGACCCAACTCCGAGGAAATCCGCGAAATGCTCGCGTTGTTGGGGTTTGCGCATCTCGACCAGTTGATTGACACCGCTATCCCGGAGCCGATCAGGATTTCCCAGGCACTGAAACTTCCCGCTGCCCGGGGTGAATACCAACTGCTGGCCCAACTCAAAGGCCTTGCCTCCAAGAACCAGGTCTTTCGATCGTTCATCGGCATGGGTTACCACGACTGCATCACCCCTGCTGTCATCCAGCGAAACATCCTGGAAAACCCCGGTTGGTACACTCAATACACGCCTTACCAAGCCGAGATCGCCCAAGGCAGACTGGAGGCATTGCTCAACTTCCAAACGATGATCATCGATCTGACCGGTCTGGAAATCGCCAATGCTTCGTTGCTGGATGAAGCCACCGCGGCCGCCGAAGCCATGACGCTGAGCTACAGTTTGCAGAAAGCGGAAGGAAGAAACCTGTTTTTTGTTTCCGATCAGTGCCATCCGCAAACGATCGAGGTCGTGCGGACGCGAGCCAAGCCTTTGGACATTGAAGTGGTAACGGGCGACCATGAAACGTTTGCCTTTGGCAGCAAGGTTTTCGGAGCGTTGCTGCAATACCCAACCACCGATGGCGCCATCCATAATTACCAGGCTTTTATCGACAAAGCACATGCCACCGGCGCGCTGGTGACCGTCGCCGCCGATTTGTTGAGTCTCACTTTGCTCCGTCCGCCTGGCGAATTTGGCGCTGATATTGCCGTCGGCAGCACGCAACGATTCGGCGTTCCGCTCGGCTATGGAGGGCCTCACGCGGCTTACTTCGCCACGCGCGACGCTTACAAACGCCAGATGCCCGGCCGGTTGGTCGGTGTTTCCAAAGATTCGCGAGGCCGTCCGGCTCTGCGCCTGGCCCTGCAAACGCGCGAGCAGCATATCCGACGCGAAAAGGCCACCAGCAACATCTGCACCGCCCAGGTTTTGCTGGCCAATATCGCCTCGATGTATGCCGTGTACCATGGACCAAACCGGCTGAGGAAGATTGCCCAACGCATTCATTTTTTGACCGGCATTTTGGCGGCCGGCTTGCGGCGGCTCGGTTACGGGCTTGGGTCCAGCCTTTTCTTCGACACGCTTCGGGTCAACCTCGGTTCCAAGCGCGCGAGTGATCTGATCAAGCTGGCCGAAGGGCATGGCATTAACCTGCGAGTCCTTTGCGACCATGCCATTGGCATCTCCCTCGATGAGACCACGACGGAGGATGACGTGGCTGAGCTCTTGCAGATATTCAATGGCAACACGCCACCCGGTTTTTCTGTCCAGGACTTGGCCGCAGAGGCGACGCCGGATTACCCTGCCCCGTTTGCTCGCACCAGCAGTTATCTGACGCAGCCGGTCTTCAACCGCTACCACTCGGAAACGGAAATGCTGCGGTATCTGCGCCGGTTGGAGTCCTGCGATTTATCGCTCACAACTTCGATGATTGCGCTGGGTTCATGCACCATGAAGCTGAACGCCACCGCGGAAATGGTGCCGATTACCTGGCCGGAATTCTGCAAAATCCATCCGTTTGCGCCGCTCAAGCAGACTCAAGGTTATCAGATTCTATTTCAGCAACTGGCAGAATGGCTGGCCGAGATAACCGGTTTTGCCGCGGTTTCACTGCAACCCAACGCCGGCTCGCAGGGCGAGTACACCGGCTTGCTGGTCATTCGCAAGTACCATGAAGCGCGCGGCCAGGGACATCGCCAGGTTTGCCTCATACCGCAATCCGCGCACGGCACCAATCCGGCCAGCGCGGTCATGGCCGGCTTGAAAGTGGTGGCGGTTGCATGCGACAAGGAAGGCAACATCGACGTCGCCGATCTTCGCGCCAAGGCCCAGGCGCATCGGCAGGACCTGGCGGCGCTGATGGTTACTTACCCCTCGACGCACGGCGTTTTTGAAGAAAGCATCAAGGAAATCTGCCAGGTCATTCATGAGCATGGGGGGTTGGTCTATATGGACGGGGCGAACATGAATGCGCAGGTGGGTTTGTGCCGGCCGGGTGAGATCGGCGCGGATGTTTGCCATTTGAACTTGCACAAAACCTTTTGCATCCCGCATGGCGGCGGGGGGCCGGGCATGGGGCCGATTGCCGTTTCAGCACAGTTGGCGGCGTTTTTGCCGGGCCATGCGGTTGTGAACTTGGGAGGTAAAGATGCGATTGGGGCTGTCTCTGCCGCGCCGTGGGGCAGCGCCAGCATTCTCCCTATTGCCTGGGTTTATATTGCGCTTATGGGAAGTGACGGTCTGGCTGAAGCAACGAAAACGGCCATTCTCAATGCCAATTATATCGCCAGACGCCTCGAATCTTATTTTCCAGTCCTGTACAAAGGCCGTGACAGCGTCGTCGCGCACGAATGCATTCTGGATTTGCGCCCATTCAAGAGTGTCACGGTGGAGGACGTGGCCAAGCGCTTGATGGATTACGGGTTCCATGCGCCCACTATTTCCTGGCCGGTGCCGGGCACGATGATGGTTGAACCGACCGAAAGCGAGTCCAAGGCCGAATTGGACCGCTTCTGTGAAGCCATGATCGCCATCCACGCCGAAATGCAGGCCGTCGAATCGGGGCAAGCCGACAGACAGAACAACCTGCTCAAAAACGCGCCGCATACGGCGGACATGGTGGCGGCTGACAACTGGAACCGCCCCTATTCACGCGAACAAGCGGCCTTTCCCGCTCCATGGCTGCGCGACCACAAATTCTGGCCTGCAGTCGGCCGCGTGGACAACGTGCATGGCGACCGCAACCTCGTTTGCGCCTGCGCCGGGAAATAATCCTGCCCATCAAGGGCACCGCCGCCCGCCTACCAATGGGAACCTGAAAGAACATGAGCAAAAAGATGGATTGCTTGTGTGGAGCGCATAAAACGATAGCCATCACCAAGGCCTGAACTATGGTTGACCCCTTTCTTTTCCTTTTCCGTCCGTCATTTCACCTTCCACGCGGAATCGAGCAACTCCAGGTCGAACGGTTCGGGCACGACTCCTTCAGTCGCATAGGTGTAAAGCGCGCAACGATAGACCGGATTCAACACGCTGCCGGCCAGGCCCAGTGGCACCGCCACTAACAACACTTCTCCGAGCACGACCGCGCCCACCCACCAGAAGTTCAGATTGAAGTGGAAGCAAAGCCAGGTCGTCCCTACGCCGCCGGTGAGCAGCGCCAGAACGATCAGCAAGGTGATGACAAAGCCAAAGGCCAGTTCCACGCCGACAAAGCCGATGATGAGTTCGCCCCAGGTGCGTTTCAGCGTGCCGGCGGAACTCCGCAACAGCTTGAGCGGATCGGCGGTCTCCTTTTCCCGGATGATCGTCGGCACGATGAAAATGCACGCCACGCTCCAGGCGACGCCGATCAGACTGGTCACCAGTTTCCCGACGAACCCCACGCGCTCCTGGATCGCGCTGATAAGGTAGCCGACCAGCCCGGCTAACAACGACCACAGCAGCACCGCCTTCCAGCGGGTCGTCGCGAAACGAAAGCCGCGCGCCAGGGAAACCGCATCGCCCGCCAGCGCCCGCATGATCTCGTGATAAAACGCGACGTTGCAAAACGTGGCGAGAACCATGCACGCGAAATAAGCGGTGGCAAAGAGCGGCTGGATCCACCAGTGCGGGCGGGCGGCGGACAAATCGCCGGCCTGTCCGCGACCCGGCAGCGAATGCACCAGCGCCGTCCAATGCTCCGTTGTGCCGTAGCCGTGCCCCGTGTCCTGCAAAACCACGGGCGCGATGAAAAACGCAGCGATCATCGCGATGGCGATGGCCGCGATCAACGGAAACAACAGCAGACGTTTTTCCCGGCACAGCACGCCAAACGAAGCCCGCAACAACCGGCCGCTGCGTTTGACCTTGTTCATGCCACCCTCCGTTTGGCGATGAATGAAAGTAGCTGCCGCTCGCTCAGGCCGTGACCGCGCGCCTCGGTCAACATGCGGTGGTACAGCTCATTGAGCTTCGCCTTTTTTCTTGGCTCCGGCAGCGTGGCGACAGGATCATCCAGTTTGACGAACGACCCGGCACCGCGTTGTCCGTCAATCAGCCCCTTGAGCGCCAGTTCGCGGTAGGCCTTGGCCACGGTGTTGGGGTTGACGCCCAGCAACTCATGAAGTTCGCGGATGGTGGGCAGCCGGTCGCCCCGCGTCAGGGTGCCGTCGGTCATCGCGGCGGTGAGCCGGTTGGCGATTTGTTTATAGGCCGGAATGCCCGAGTGAAACTCGAGCTTCCAGTCCTTTAGCAGCGATTCAAGGTTCATAAACGGTGGTATGTGTTATTGTGCTATTACACTAGTACAAATCCGGGCGCTGTCAAATGTTTTTTCCAACCCGCCGCTTGCGGGTTGGAGCGTTCAAACCTCACGGCCGACGACGCAAGCAAAACGCCACGGACGATGACCGGGCATCGTGCCGATGAACCGCCGGATAGGAGCGCCGGTTGTCACGTTCGTTTCCCGAGCAGGGGTCAAGCAAGGGGCAGTTCTGATAATTGACAATCACCTCGACCCGTTTACGTCAAGCATCAGAACTGACCGCTTGCACGCAGGGGCCGGCGCCGACGCCGCCGTTGGTCCGGTGGACCGAGGTCTTCTGCGACGGGCCTGTCGAGAACCTGGCGAACGAAGGTTTGTTCGATTTCCGACAGGACCAGGTTTTGCAGCGTTGGAATAACGATAACCTGCTTCACCACGAAACGAAGGCCTCGGTGGCCTTCCGGTGAAAAGAAGAGGTGCCGCTTGCCCGGGAAAGGTCCGGCGAAGCCAAGCTTCCGCAGTTTGGCGATGAAATCACGGCGTTGGCACGCGCGTGCGGGTTTTGAGACGGCGCCCGTCGGATCGATTGTTTGCTCGAACAGCATCCCATTCGGTGGTAGTGTGCCGCCATTGATGCGCTCGGACACGAACAGGCTGAAGATCGAACAATTGATGGATGCCTTGGGCAAAGCTGGCCTGGCGCCCGGTCGCGTTTACTTCACTGGGGGAGCCACAGCCGTCCTTTTCGGGTGGCGTGAAATGACCGTGGATGTCGATTTTAAGCTGGATCCGGAACCACAGGGGATCTTCAATGCCTTGCCCAAGCTGAAGAACGAACTGGACTTGAACATTGAACTTGCTTCGCCGGATCAGTTCGTCCCGTGCCTGCCTGGCTGGCGGGAACGCAGCCTGTTCATCGCTCAGCGGGGCGCAGTTGAATTCTATCACTACGACCTTTACAGCCAGGCACTGTCAAAGATCGAACGATTCCATGCCCGCGACCAGGCTGACGTGCAAAAGATGTTCCAAGACGGTTGGGTGGACAAGGCGCGATTATGGGATTTGTTCCAGGAGATTGAGCCAGAGTTGATCCGCTATCCGGCAGTCGAGCCGGCGGCGCTCCGCGCTCGAGTGGAAAAACTGACTCGCGAACCATGACCTCCCAGCGCGCCGCTGATCTCGCCGGCCTGCCCGGAGCGGAATTGATCCGCGACGGTCTGGCGGACCTGGCGGCCAGCCGTGAAACCGTGGCGGCGCTTTTGATTGCCATCGGCCACCCGCGTCTGAGCCTGTTGGGTATCGGTCAAGAATTTGCCGGTCAATTGCCGGCCGATCCCGAACTCCGCCTTTACCATTTGCTCGGCGCCAGACATGGCAACGAAGCCCATTCGCAGTACAACGCGCTGATTCGGCGGCTGATCAGCTTTGAGCAGGCGCTGGAACGTCGTGTCTGGGCTTGGCGAGGGCCTGCACTTTCTTCTTCCCCGCCAGTTGCGCGGCCAAGCGCAGATCAGTTCTTGCGCAGCCGTCCTGACCAGTCCCGGAGGGACGTTCGACAATAGCCCGGCGTTTCAACGCTGGGTTCGGGGCCATTACAGAGCTGAGTCCCGTCAGGGACGGCAGAAAACTGGGGCGACCGGCCAGCGGTTCTGTCGTCCCTGACGGGACTCGACTCGTCGAACGCGTGTCCCCCACCGATGAATCGGTGGGCTATTCTCTTTCGCCCTGCGGGGCTGGAAACAACCTGCTCAAAAACGCGCCGCACACGGCCGACATGGTGACGGCTGACAACTGGAACCGCCCCTATTCGCTCTAACAGGCGGCCTTTCCCGCCCCCTGGCTGCGCGACCAAAAATTCTGGCCTGCGGTCGGCCGCGTGGACAACGTGCATGGCGACCGCAACCTTGTTTGCTCCTGCGCCGGGATGGAAGCGTACCCGTCTTAAACTCAGCCGCGAACAGCATTCAAACCGCGAAACACGCGGACTGCCCGACTGCGCCGCCATGATGGCCGGGATCACGTGCCAATGGTCCGGAGTGGACACCATTACGGCATCGATGTCTTTTCGGACGATGACTTCGCGGAAGTCGTTGTACGACGCGCAACCCTTGTAAGTTCCCTGCTTCATAGCTTGGGCGTACTTTTCTTCCACGAGCTTCTTCGCAGATTCGCGCCGCTCGGCATCGACGTCGCACACGCCCAGGACCTGCGCATCGGGACAGTCAAGGAAACCTTTGCGGTTTCTGCCGAGGCCATGGTCGCCGGTGCCAATGAAGCCGAGCGTGATGCGGTTGCCGGGGGCAATTTGTCCTTCAGCTCCCCTAATCGAGGACGGCACAAGGAAAGGCACGGCCAGAACTGCGCCGGAGGCGGCGGTCTGCTCAAGGAAGCTGCGCCGAGTGAGAAATGGCTTCGTATTCGTTTTCATAGTTCCTGATGGGGATGGGCAAAGGAAGGGGCTTTTAGCGTTAGGCAACAACAGCGGCCTGCATGCGGCTATTCTTTACTGCTCCGGCGTCTGCAAGGGAAGCTGGATTTTCAAGAAATCAACCTCGTTTCATGGAGCAACTTTTCATTTCCGATCCCTGCACAGATGCGCTTGACTCTATTGCGCCAGCTCCCACTCTGTGATCATCATGAATCCACAAGTAGATTTTACACACAGGTCAAAGGCTTCTGACAGTCACAACCATCCTTCCTCTCCGGAAGGCATTCAAACCCGCTCAACACCGCGACAGTACTGGCTGGCCACACTTGCCGCCGGTTGTTTGCTGGCTGGCGTGGCGACGGCATCGGCCGCCAGCGCCCGAAGCATCAGCACCGCCGGCCTGCTCGAGGAAATGACCAGCCTGGCCGGCATGGCGGAGTTCCCCAGCCCGGCCTACACCTGCAAACAGTTCTCCTCTTACGACCGCAAGTCCAAGTCGCCGCAGGAGGAGTGGTTTGCCAACGCCGATGTCGGGCAGTATCTCCGCGTGGAGGAGCGCGAGGGACGCAAGGAATTCGTGATGATGGACGCCGCCGGGCCGGGCGCGATTGTGCGCATCTGGTCCGCCAACCCGGCCGGCACGCTGCGCATTTACCTCGACGGCTCCAACCAACCCGTGCTCCAGGCGCCGATGTCGGAATTGCTGGGCGGCAAGTTCCCCGGCCTGCCTCAGCCCATCGCCGGCGAATACAGCAAGGGTTGGAATCTCTACTTCCCCATTCCTTACGCGCGGACCTGCAAGGTCACGAGCGACAAGGGCAATTTTTATTACCACGTGAACTACCGCACCTACGAGGCGGGGACGCAAGTCGAGTCGTTCCACACCGACCAAATCAAGGCGCTGGCCGCGCGCCTCGAAAAGCTGGGCGCGCGCCTCGCCGCGCCGCGTGGTGACGACACCGAGCTCGGAGGCGAGACCCAACCTTTCGATCTTGAATTGCCACCGGGCGAAAGCCTGCGGCAGGAGTTCACCGGGCCGCAGGCGTTCACGCGTTCGGTCGTGAAGCTCGCCGCCCGCGACCGCGAGGCGGCGCTACGCGGCATCATTGTGAAAGTGACGTTCGATGGCGAGCCGGCCATTGAAGCGCCGCTGGGCGATTTCTTCGGCAGCGCGCCGGGGATCAGCCCCTACGCGGCCCTGCCGTCGGGCATGACCAAGGAGGGCGAAATGTATTGCCATTGGTTCATGCCGTTCAAGGAGTCGGCGGCGCTGGAACTGGTCAATCACAGCAAGGAATCCGCGGCGTTGACCGGCGAGATTGGGCTGGCCAATTACCGGTGGACCGACGCCTCGATGCACTTCCACGCCAAATGGCGCGCGCAGTTCGAGGTGCCGACACGCCCGATGCAGGACTGGAATTATCTCACCGCCCAAGGCCGGGGCGTTTTTGCCGGCGTCTCCTTTGCCATCGATAACCCGGTCAAAGACTGGTGGGGCGAAGGCGACGAGAAGATTTACGTGGATGGCGAGGCCTTCCCCAGCCACTTTGGCACGGGGACCGAGGATTACTACGGCTACGCCTGGTGCTGGCCGGCGGTGTTCACGCATGCCTACCACGCGCAACCGCGCTGCGACGGTCCGGGCAACTACGGCCGCACGAGCGTGAACCGCTTCCACATGCTCGACCGCATTCCGTTCACGAAAGACTTCAAGTTCGACATGGAACTCTGGCACTGGCACGCCACGTGCAAAGTGAACATGGCCGTCGTGGCCTACTGGTACGCCCGGCCCGGCGCCACCGACGCCTTCAAGCCCATCCGCGCCGAAGACGCCATCGTGCGGCCCATGCCCGTCTGGGTGGTGCCGCGCGTGGCCGGCGCACTCGAGGGCGAAAGCCTCAAGATCGTGCGCGTGACCGGCACTGCCGAACCGCAGGATTGGGACGGCATCAGCGGCGGCAAGCATCTTTGGTGGCACGCGGGCATGAAACCCGGCGACACGCTCACCGTGAGCTTTGCCGCGCCCAAAGCCGGAAAACATCGTGTGATCGGCCGTTTCCTGAGCGCCCGCGACTACGGTGTCCATCAATTCGCCGTCAACGGACAAAAGGCCGGCGAGCCGGTCGATTTCTACAACCCCGAGGTGAAGCCGGGCAAAGAGATGGACCTCGGTATCTTCGAGTTGAAGCAGGGCGAGAATGAGTTTTCTGCCAGCGTGATCGGGGCCAACGAGAAGGCCATCAAGAGTTACATGCTCGGCCTCGATTACCTGCTGCTGAAACCGGCGGAGTGATGGGGCAAGGTTCGGAGTTCCGGCTTTAGCCGGTGCAACTGTTCAAATTATCATGCATTTTGAGCAGAATTCCTTGTCCAGGAGTTCAACCGCAAAAGACGCGACGGACGCAACGCGGCGCAGGCACCGGCCAAGGAGCGCGGACATTCTTGTCGGCTTTGGCGCTGGCGCGCGATTCGGGCCGACAAGAATGTCGGCGCTCCTGCGCCACGCCAGAAGATCCTCGCGCGCCGCGACGGTTTTTCAGGAGCGCGGACAGCCTTGTCTGCGTGTTTCTTCCCCATCGTCACCTGCGCGCGGACAAAGCTGTCCGCGTTCCTTTGGCAGCAGCTCCGCCGCGCTGCGTTCACCGCGGCTCGGCGGTTTTCCTGGTGCTGCGGTTTGCTTGCGGCTTCACCGCGCAGCGCCTCCTCCGGCCCCTCCCGGGGGGGCGGACTTTTCGTTGGACCGCCACCATCTCTTTGCCTTTAAACCGCGTTCCCTTGGAACCCCGAAACCAACAGAAAACCCAATTACGTCATTCCTCGCGCTAAAACATGTAAAGAAGGACTTCCCGCCAGCCTCTGAAGCTGCTAGGGTGCCGCCCATGTCACAGCAAAGATTCCATTCCGGGGTTTGCATCATCGAGAAACCTGCCCTCTTGTCCACCACGCCCGCCGCCTCGTCCTCTCTGACCCGGCGGGAATTTCTGAAGCGCACCGCGCTGGCCGGCGGCTTGGCCGTTGCGCCCGTCATCATTCCGGCCACGGCCTTGGGCCGGGGCGGCGCCGTGCCGCCCAGCGAGCGCATTGTCATGGCCGGCCTCGGCATCGGCGGCCGCGGCTCCAGCGACTTGAATTGGATGCTGCCGGAGCCGGATGTGCAATTTGTCGCCGTCTGCGATGCCAAGAAAGCGTCGCGCGAGCGGGTCAAGCAGATGATTGACAGCCGCTACGGCAACACCGACTGCAAGATGTATCGCGACATTCGCGAGTTTCTGGCCACCCGCACCGACATTGACGGCTTGTTGATTGCCACCGGCGATCGCTGGCATGCCATGGCCTCCATCCTGGCCATGCGCTCGGGCAAGGATGTTTATTCCGAAAAACCTTCGGCCATGACCATTGCCGAAGGCCAGGGGGTCGTGGACACGGCCAAGCGTTATGGACGCGTCTATCAAACCGGCACGCAACGGCTCAGCGAGGCGAATTTCGTCTTCGCCATCGAACTGGCCCGCATGGGCCGCCTCGGCAAGGTGCACACCACCTACGCCCACATCGCCCCGTGGGATGCCGCCGAGATGCGGCACGACTGGCTGCCGGCCGAACCCGAACCGCCGAAAGAGGAAGTGGACTGGGACGAATGGCTGGGTCCCTGCCCTTGGCGTCCCTACAACTCCGCTTACGTCCGCGGCGGCTGGCGGGGCCACTACGATTTTCATACCAGTTGCATCGGCGAATGGGGCGCGCACACCTTCGCCCAGGCCATGGCCGGCATCGATTCGCTGCACACCGCGGCCGTCGAATACGAGTACGTGCACAACCCGACCGGCGACGGCATGGTCACTGTCTTTCCCAACGGCGTGAAGATGATCTTGTCCCGCGGCGACAAGTATTGGCACGGCTCCTGTGGCATGCGGTTCGACGGCCCCGAAGGCTGGGTCTCCATTGCCGACGGTTATTCGCGGCCGGAAGTTTCTTCGCCCGCCCTGATGGCGGACTACTCGAAGGTGGTCAATGATTACATGGCCCGGACGCAGCGTCCCATGAGTCACGTGCGTGATTTCTTCGACTGCGTGAAGTCGCGCCGCCTCACCGTGGCCAGCCCCGAGGTGATGCACCGTTCCATGTCCACCGTCCACGCGGCCAATATATGCATGTGGCTGAAACGAAACATGAAATTCGATCCGGTCAAAGAAGAGTTTGTCAACGATCCCGAAGCCAACCGGCTGCGCTCGCGCGCCATGCGCGAGCCTTGGATTTACTAACCAACGGCAACCACCCAACCCTACGGAGAAATGATTATGTCAAAGCTTGCATTGAATTCGATTCTGATTGCCGCGCTGCTGGCCGGCGGCCTCGGCGTTGCCCTCGGACAAGAACCCACACCTTTGTTGACGCAACCGGAGGATAAACTGATCGCCATCCTTCAATCCCAGGCGAGCCAGAAGGAAAAAACCGACGCCTGCCGTCAATTGGCCGTCATAGGCACCAGGGACGCCGTGCCGGCCCTTGTCGCGCTGCTGGCCGACGAGAAACTCAATCATAGCGCGCGCTATGCCCTGGAGACGATCCCGGAGCCGGCGGTGGACAACGCCCTGCGCACTGCCCTCGGCGAGCTCAAAGGCAGACCTCTGGTCGGTGTGATCGGCTCCCTCGGCGTGCGCCGCGACACCCAGGCGGTCGAACCGCTGGCCAAATTGCTGCCGGACACCGATACGGACGTGGCGCAAGCCGCCGCACGGGCTTTAGGCAAGATCGGGAATTCCGCCGCCGCCAAGGCCCTGGACGGCGCATTGGCAAATGTGCCGGCTGCCAATCAGCTTGCGTTTTGCGAAGGTCTGTTTCGTTGCGCAGAAGCGCTGGCGGCCACAGGCCGGCGCGACGAAGCTCTCACCATCTACGAAAGGTTGCGCAACTTGCAGGGAGCGCCCCACCAGGTGCGGGCCGGGGGATTGCGCGGGGTGATCCTGACTCGAGGGAAGGAAGGCCTGCCCTTGCTGCAGGAGTCGCTGCGCAGCCAGGACTTCGTTCTCGTAGCCGCCGCCGCGCGGGCCGCGCTGGAAATGACCGGCGGTGACGTGACTCGAGCCCTGACTGCCGGCTTAAGCCAACTGCCCGCAGACAATCAAGTATTGGTGATTCAAACGCTGGGCAAGCGCGGCGACGTGGCGGCGTCGCCGGCGCTGTTCGCGTCGGTCAGGAGCGGCCCCAATCCCGTGCGGCTCGCGGCCATTCGCGCGCTGCCGGAGATCGGCCATTCCTCGGCGGTGCCCGTGCTGGCAGGTTTGCTGGGAGATTCCAACCGCGAGATCGCCCAAACCGCGCGAGAAAGCCTGGCCAGCCTGCCGGGGCCGGACGTCGATGCCGCCGTGGTGGCGATGCTGGGCGCCAGCGAGGCCAGCCAGCGGCTCACCGCCGTCGAACTCATAGGACGGCGGCGGATGACGGCATCCGTTCCTGCGTTGCTGAAAGCAGCGGCTGACACCGACGCGAAGGTCCGTCCCGCCGCGATCAAGAAAGTCGGCGAATTGGGCACCACCGCCGAATTCCCGGCCTTGCTCGATCTGCTCCTGGGCTTGAAGGCGTCGCAGGACCTGGACGCGGCCGAGCAAGCCTTGAGTGTTGTTTGCGCGAAGGGCGTTTCACCGGAATCATTCACCGAAAAGCTGACTGGCCTGCCGGAGCAAGCGCAACCCGCGCAAAAGAGCGCCCTGCTGCGGGTCCTGGCCAGCATTGGAGGAGAGAAGGCCCTCAAGGCTGTCCGCGCGGCGGTCGATGACGCCAATGCGGAAGTCCATGGCGCCGCGATTCGCGCGCTGGGGACCTGGAAGACGGCCGAAGCGGCGCCCGACTTGCTGGCGCTGGCCAAGAGCGCCGGCGATCCGACCGACAAACTGCTTTGCCTGCGCAGTTACCTGGTGTGGGCGGCCCATCCCGATCTGCCTGCTGGCCAGCGATGGTCGATGTGCCAGCAAGCCGCCGGCTTGATTCAGCGCAGCGAGGAGAAAAAGCTGCTGCTCGGCGCGTTGGGCAACATCGCGACCGCGGAGTCCCTGGCCCTGATTGCGCCGCATCTGGACGACGCAGCCACGCGGGAGGAAGCGAGCGCCGCCACGGTGGCGGTTGCGGAAAAGCTCTTGAAGGAAAAAACCGCCGCCCAGCTTGCGCCCCAACTGATCGAACCTTTGCAGAAGGCGGCCCAGGGCACTGCCAACGCCGACCTGGCTCGCCGTGCTAAAACGCTCCTGCAACAGGCGCAAAGCAAGGCCGGCGCGAAATAGCGGCTGTCACTTTTGCGAGGCCCCGCTGCGCAAGATTCAGCGCCGCCGGCACAAGGCTCCCAGCAATTGCCAATTTTGGCCGTAGCTCGCTCCCAGAACCGGCTAAAGCCGGGACTCCGAACGACATTGGACGGCCTTTCGGGGCGTTCGGAGTCCCGCCTTTAGGCGGCCGGGAGCCAAAATGAGAACTGCTGGATTTTGGCCATAACCCCATTGACGTTGTGAGGAGCAAGCCCTACTGTCCGCCTGAATTCTAATCTATGAACGCGAAGCTGCTTTTCAAGACCCTTTTTCTCATCATTATTCTGGCCCTGCTCGTGTTGATGGGCCTGCACAACAACGACAAGGTGACGTTCCGTCTGCCTCCTTTGGTCGCCAATATCACTCAACGTTCGGCTATTATGTACTACGCTTTCTTCGCCGTCGGTTTGCTGACCGGCACTGTTCTGACGGCGGGCAGCGGAAAAAAGGGCGGCGGCGGGAATGGAGGCAAACCGTCCAGGAGCGGGAAGTGAACGCCCTGGCGACTTTTTAATTCTGCAAGGTTTCCGGCTGGCAATTGTTCGCAAGGCGTTGGAGCAGCGCCCGCCCGCGGCAAAGGGGTCTCATCGTTCGACCAACCGTTTGTAGGCCAGCAATCCCTCAACGATGGCCTGGGCCATGCGGCGGCGATGGGCTGGATCGTAAATCTTCCTGGCCTCGGCTGGGTCCGACATGAAACCGGCCTCGATCAACACTGCCGGCATTTCCGCTTTGCGCAGGACCACGAAGCCGGCTCGCCGCACGCCGCGATCCGACAGGCCGAGGTTTTGGATGATGGCCTTTTGAATCTGGTAGGCGAGCAGGACGTTGTGCGCTTCGTAACGGTTTCCCGGCGAGGCTTTGCTGGGCTGATCTCCGCCGTTGGTGGGCGTAGCCCCAGTCGGAGTAAGGCAGAAAACCTCGACCCCGCTGACGGGATTGTTTCCAGCCGGACTGGAGTTGTAATGCAGACTGAGGAACAGGTCGGTCCCCTGGCGTTTGGCCAGCGCCGGGCGCTCCTCCAGATCGATGTATTTGTCCGTGCTGCGGATCAGGACGCTTTTCAAGCCGGCTTTGCCCAGCCGGTTCTGCACTTCTTTGGCCAAAAGCAGCGTGTAATGTTTTTCCTGCCGCGAGCCTTCCTGGTTGCCGGGGTCTTTCCCGCCATGGCCGGCGTCCAACGCGACGGTGTTGATGCGGACGCGCGTCTTGCTCTTGGCGAGATGAAGCACCGGTTCCAGCAAGGTGCCCAGATCGGCTTGGGCGACATAGAGGGAATTGTTCCGCGCCGCAATCGCGTATGAAAGCCAGACGGTAATCCCATTCAATTCCGCGCGGCGGGAATTGACCTTGAAGAACAGCCGGGACCACCGGTTGGTCAACAGCACTTCCTCTTCCTTCTTGTTCCAAGCCAGGTTCAGTTGCTTTGTCTCCGCCCAATCCTGCAGATCGACGCAGGCTTGGCCCAAGATTTCGACGGTTTTGAGTTTGGCCTCCACGCCCTGGCTGGACGCTTCTCCCAAAAGGAAGCAGGCCAGGCACGACAAGAAAACGGCTTTCATCAGCGCTGGGAATCTGCCCAGCCGCAGCCGCGAATTCAAGGCAAATGCCCGGCCCGCGTGGAAAAATGCAAAAGCCGTTGACGCTCGGCGCGGCCTTGCCCTAGATTCGCCGGACATTTTTAACGTTTCGGATGAACATTCACGAATATCAAGCCAAGCAGCTTCTGGCCCAGTTCGGCGTGGCGGTCCCGCCTGGCAGCGTCGCAACGCAACCCGAGGAAGCCAGGGCCATCGCGGAGAAATTATTCAACGCCGGTCATCAGCGTGTCGTGGTCAAGTCTCAAATCCACGCCGGCGGGCGCGGCAAAGGCACGTTCAAGAGCGGGCTGCAGGGCGGAGTCAAAGTCTGCCCAACGGCCGAGGAAGTGTTCCAGCGCGCCCAGGCGATGCTCGGCCAGATTCTGGTCACGAAACAAACCGGCCCCGAGGGGCGGCGGGTCGGCAAACTCCTCGTCGAAGCCGCTTCCGCGATAAAAAGGGAGCTGTACCTGGCGGTCGTGTTGGACCGCGCGGCGTCGCGCCCTTTGCTGATGGCCAGCACCGAAGGTGGAATGGATATCGAAGAGGTCGCCACCAAAACGCCTGAAAGAATCATCAAGGAAAGCGTGGACCCGGCGGTCGGCATGATGCCGTTCCAGGCGCGGAAAGTGGCGGTGGCGCTGGGGCTCAAAGGAGATTTGATCAACCAGGGGGCCAAGCTGTTGTTGGGCGTGTATAAGACTTGGTGGGAATGCGATGCCTCGCTGGTGGAAATCAACCCGCTCTGCGTGGTTGAGTTGCCGGATGGCAAGGAGAGCTTGGTGGCGCTGGATGGCAAGATTGGCCTCGATGACAACGGGCTGTACCGCCACAAGGATATCCAGGCGATGCGCGATCTGGCCGAGGAAGCCCCTTTGGAAACCGAAGCGAGCCAGTACAATCTGAATTACATCAAACTCGACGGCAACATCGCCTGCCTGGTCAATGGAGCCGGCCTGGCTATGGCGACCATGGATATCATCCAGCATTACGGCGGCCACCCGGCCAACTTCCTGGACGTCGGCGGCGGCGCCAGCAAGGAGCAGGTCACAGCGGCCTTCAAGATCATTCTGAGCGATCCGAACGTGCAAGGAATCCTGGTCAACATTTTCGGCGGCATCATGCAGTGCGACATCATTGCCACCGGGATTGTCGCCGCCGTCAAGGAAACCAATCTCCGCTTGCCGCTGGTGGTGCGGTTGGAGGGGAACAACGTTGAACTGGGCAAACGGATTCTGCAGGAATCGGGCCTGACCATCATCAGCGGCGGCTCGATGGCCGACGCGGCGCAGAAAGTTGTGAAGGCAGTGGCGAAGTGCTAATCTGCCACCATGAAGAATCGTATGGGAACATTTTACGCTGATTGCCGAATTGAAAACCATGTTAACCGGAAGAAGTCGGCTGCAGTCCCGAAAATGCTCGTGGACACCGGAGCCGAGTTCACTTGGGTCAACGCCGAGACGTTGAAGAACATCGGCGTCAAGCGTGAGAAAAAGGACTACACGTTCGTCATGGCCAACGGCCGGCAAATCACCCGCGCCGTTGGCTTCGCCATCATTCGTGTCGGCGATGCTGTCACGATTGACGAAATCATCTTCGGCGAGCCGGGAGACCTGCAAATCCTCGGGGCGCGATCTTTGGTAGGAATGAACCTGCGCGTGGATTCCCGCGCCAAGAAGCTTGTGGCGGGTGGGCCGATTTTGGCGGCGGCGGGGAAAGCCGTGGAGGCAGTCGGCGAGGAATAAAACAACGGCATCCCAGAAACCGGGATTTACATTCCATCAAACCGCCATCCGCAGCCGGGCAACCGCCATCAACTGGCCAGAAATCGCTGCTGACATTCGAGAAATCGCCGCCGACATCCGAGAAATGGCCGCAGACACTCAAGGAATCTCCAGAAACACCTGCGAAATCGGCATTTACAGCCGCCGCACCGCCGCACAAAGCCGGGGCATGGCCGCACACCGCCGGGTTTTGGACGGCAAACCTCAAGAAATCAAGGTCTTACGCAAATTCGTTGGAAAAGCGCCTCGACGCGCACGGGCACGCGGGCGTCGCGCAACGTCGCCGCGCTGGTGAGGAGCAGGCGCCGCAGGTGGATGGTGTGTTTCCAGCGCAGTTGGCCGGCCGGCCTCCGCGGAGTGTTTTCCCTTCTTCATCACGACATGCGCTTCGCGCAATGCGGTCACCGTGGTTGCGGATGTCCTGCTCGATCTCCTTGAACTGGGGCATGGCGTAGCCGTTGAAGATCTGGAAAATCATCTGGCTGAGAAAGGCTTTGCGCATGGCCAGCAGTTCCTCACCCAGTGGCGTGGCCTTTGGAGCCATCGCAGCCCGGCCCTTCGCTCCCAGGCGTCGAGAGAGTGCGGCGGCGCCGAAGCGGATTGGCGGCGAGTGCGAGGCTGCGCTCGCGGAGTTCTTCCAGGATCTGAAGCTTTTCCGCGAACGGCAGGGCGGCCAGACGGCGGCGCATTTGCCGTTTGCTTTCTTCGATATTGCGCAGGTCAACGCTCATGACTCGCCACCAAGAAACTGCTGCTCGAAACGGGTCCACCGATCCAGCAGCCGGTGCCGCCTGAGCACGTCCTGAAAGCGCTTCTGGTCCAGCACTCCGGCTTCGAGGAACTGAAGAATCCGCGCTTTGTCCTTGCCCCGGCCGGTCTGGAGGGCGATGGCGACCAGGTGTTCGGCGGTCATCACGAAGGTGCGCTCGCCTTCCACAATGGTGTCACACGCCTCATGGATGGCTTCTTCCACGAGCGGCCCCATGAGGGGGAGGAATTGCACCGGCCAGTCTTCAATCACCAGATACTCGCCCTCAGTTTTGCAGCCACGCGCGGTGAGATAATCGTAAATCGGCTTGGGAGTGGCGATGAGTTGGCCGGGTTCGGGGTGAATGGCGACGAAGACGTCCACGTCCACCGTTGCCATCGGTTCAAGATAGAAGGTGGCGCCCACCGCGCCACCGATGGCGTAGCGCCCAATGACTCCCGCCGCTTGCATCTGGTTGATGACCGCAAGTGTCTTTTTGAGCTTCATCAAATACTTTTCCCAGTTAAGCTGATTTCTCCTGATCTGTCATCCTTCGCCGCGCTTTGATGAGGAAGCAGTTCGCCGCTTCGTAGTCGGGGCGTTGTCGTTGCGCGAGTTGAGGGTTGATGGTTGAGAGTTGAGGGTCGAAATTCATTTCGCCTGTTGCCTTCGGGCTTTGATCAGGAACTCGTTCGCTTTCTCGTAGTTTAGACGTTCGGGAAGCCGGGTTTCGGCCAGGGCGCGTTCGAAGTCGCGGTGCAGTTCCTTCCGCCAGGCGTTCAGTTCAAGCCTCCTCACCTCGGCTGCAACGGGCTGGCATTTTTTCACCTTCGCGTCCAGCGGATCATCCATTTTTGTGAGCGGCAGCCAGCGGCGTTTGAAGCCTTCGGCGACGGCTTTGCGCGTGGGTTTGAATTCCAGCGTCGGCATGGGCGCGAGAGTAGCGGGGTGAGCAGCGGGTGCAAAGGCGGAAATTGTGTCCGGCAGGTCGGCAATTCCCTCACCCTTGATCCCTCTCCCATCTGATGGGCGAGGGAAAGGCAGGCACGACGCCCCACGCTACCGCCAATTTTCCACGTGACTTGCCTTCAAAGCATTTCAGTCTATTGCCGCAGTCTTAAACAAGGGCAAACCCAGAAACAAGGAAAGGCTACAGGGCGTGTCGTATTGGCTGCGGTGCGCCTCGTCCGTGAGCACAACCACCTCGGGCCGGCCGCAGAGCACAGGCATCACATTGTTATCCCTCTCTCCTCCGGTTTCGCTCGGAGGAGAGGGAGTTGCTGGGCGACCGTCTCGAGTTGATCTCGCCCCAACAGCCTATTTCCGGAACGGTCAAACTCTGCGAGTCCTCCAGCAAAGCCGGAGGTTTCCTGATGGACTAACCGATTTCTCGCGTCGGCTGGTGTTTCTGTCACCCATGACGTCGTGTTGTTATCCGCCGGGGAAGTAGGCGAGAGATGTTTCCGGGGCGCCATCGCACCTGACATGTTCTGCCACCGTGCTGGCAAAATGCGGTGAAAGATTCTTTGCGCCTCCATGTGGCGGTTTGCCGGCGATGGGTTACTGTCTGCCGAGAATGCACCGCGAGAGGCCAACCATCCTGCGCCACTTGCCGACCTTGCGTCTGGTCGGCGGGAGTTGCCTGGTGTTGCTTGGCCTGGTCACCGCCACACGGGCGCATTCGCGAGATGTCGGTAAATTTCTGAAATCCTGATGGTTCAGGGG
>CAYIIH010000142.1:0-19102 GCA_964363225.1 uncultured Verrucomicrobiota bacterium
GAAAAACCCTTGCGCAGACAAGCTCAGGTGTTGCGCTACGACTTTGTCAACGGCCCTGGACGGAAGGGGAGAGCAGGAGTTAATGCTTTCCTGGCGGCGGCTGTCTCCGTTATCTTCACGCCGCAATGATTCCGAGCAGCGATTATCTGAACAAATGCCGGCAACTGATTGCCATGGTCGAGCGGCAGCAGGCGGCGATTGAAAAAGCGGCCGATTGGTTTGCGGAAACAATTTTGGCCGGGCGCATGGTTCATTTGTTCGGGTCGGGCCACAGTCGGATTCTGGTGGAAGAAATGTGGCCGCGCTACGGCTCGTTTCCCGGCTTTAACCCGATTGTCGAGTTGTCGCTGAGTTTTCACAATCTGGTGGTCGGCCCGAACGGCCAGCGGCAAGCGATGTTCCTGGAAAACGTGAGCGGATTGGCCGAGCGCATTTTGCGGAACTTCGATCTTTCGGACAAAGATTCGGCTTTGGTCGCCTCTTCCAGCGGATGCAATGTGGTTCCGATCGAGATGGCGGAATGCTTCAGGAAACGCGGGATCAAAGTGGTCGCCATCATCAGCCAAAAGCACTCTGAAGCCAGCCGGAGCCAGCATCCCAGCGGCCGGAGATTGCAGGACTTTGCCGATGTGATGCTGGATACCGGAGCGCCGGTCGGCGACGCGATGGTGAAGATCGACAACCTGGAAACGCCGGTGTCGCCTGGATCGACGGTGGGCGGCTGTTTGTTGATCAACTCGATCAAGGCGGAAGTGGCGGCACGGTTGGTGCGCGCCGGGGCGCCTCCGAGAGTGCTGACGGCGGGGGCGGTAATCGGCAGTGAGAAGGCGGCGGCGCTGTTTGAGGCTGCGTATGACGAACATGCCAGGCGATTGGCAAAGCTGTATGAGAATCTGGGGTAATTCGCAGAGTTTTGCTCCAAACGCTTTGCGAAGCCATGGGCGGCTTAGCGCGGACTGCAACGGGGCCCATCTTGATAAACCGCAGAGACGCGATGGACGCAGAGAAGACAACTGTCGGACAGCATGGGCCTCGTTCACAAAACGGTGACTCAGTCGGCGTGGGTGGAGAATCTCTTTTCTCTGCGTTCATCGCGTCTCGGCGGTTCTTTGCGGCGCCCAACGGCAAAGATACTTGGAACGCCAGCCGCGTTCTCACGAACGCGGCCACAGTGCTCTCAAATATACTCTTATGAAAGAACAACCCTTGCGGACCACGGTCGTCGGCAGCTATCCGTTTCCCGGCTGGCTGGAGTTTGCCTGCCGGCATTTGGACCAGTTTGGAGAGGCGGATCGCGAGGAATTGGTTGAAGATGCTGTGATCGCCGCGATTCACGACCAAGTTGAAGCCGGCTTGGATGTGCTTACGGATGGCGAGCAGACCCGGCTGGATTTTAACCTGTCTTTTTATGGCTTTCTGGAGGGAATCGAGCTGGAATCGGCTTCGCCCCGGCGGTTTGGTCCGCCTGCGCACGATCAACGGGGCAAGCATCAGGTCGTGGGGACACTGGCGGCTCCGCGTGGTTTGGGAACGGTCCCGGATTTTGAAAGGCTCAAGCGATTAGCGCCGGCAGGGCCGGCGCTAAAGGCCAGCGTCCCTGGGCCTTACACACTGAGCGGGCGATTGATCCCGAATGGTCAATATCCGGATCGTTACGCTTTGACCGAGGCGCTGGTGCCCTTGGTGCGCTCGGAATTGGAGGCGCTGGTGCGGGCCGGCTGCCGGGAAATAACGGTCGATGAACCTTCCGTGAGCTGTTATGCGCACCGCGAGAATCCGGAGCGGTTGGTCGATATCTTCAACCGCACGGTGGAACCGATTATCGGCCAATGCCGACTCTCGACTCACCTCTGTTTCGGCAATTACAAAGGGCGCGCGGTGGGCCTGCGGCGCTACAGGCCGCTCTTTCCCGCCTTCTTGGAGATGAAGGTGGACGAAGTTCACCTGGAAATGGCCAGCCGCGAATTCGCGGAACTGGAATTGGTTGGCGAGATCGCCAAACGAATGGATGTCGCTGTCGGGATTATCGACGTGAAAAGTTATTACGTTGAGACGGTCGCAGACGTTGCGGAGCGGGTTCGGGCCTGTCTGAAGCATGCAGCGGCGGACCGGCTTTCCTTCGCGCCTGATTGCGGTCTTAGCCAAACCGCCCGTTGGGCGGCCAAGTTGAAGCTGAAGAATATGGTGGAAGGGGTGAAGCGGGTGAGGAAGGAGTTGTGATCACGCCAGTTCTGAAAGATGAAGCAATCCTGGCCGACGTTGCCGAAGCGCGGCGGGATTGGCAGGATTTACATCTTTGGTGGCTTGGGCAAAGCGGCTTCCTGGTTCAGTGGCAAAACCGCCATCTGCTGTTGGACCCGTATCTTTCCGATTCGTTGACCAAGAAGTACGCCCACACGGACAAACCGCACGTGCGCATGACGGAGCGAGTGGTGGCGCCGGAGCGGCTCGATTTCATCGACGTTGTTAGCTCGAGCCATAATCATACTGACCATCTTGACCCGGAGACCCTGGGGCCGCTTTTGCGCGCCAATCCAAAGCTGGGGTTGATTATCCCGGAAGCGAATCGAGAATTTGTCGCAGACCGGCTGGGCATGGTGACGGATATCCCGATTGGTTTGGACGTGGGAGAGTCGGCAACGGTAGCTGGGTTCAAATTCCATGCGGTGCCTGCCGCGCATGAACTGACGGACAAAGATGATCAGGGGCGCTGCCGGTACCTCGGCTATGTGATCGAGTTTGGCCCTTGGACGATCTATCACAGTGGCGATACGGTTCGTTACAGTGGAATGGCGGAGTCACTGCGGAACTGGAGAATTGACATCGCCTTGCTGCCAATCAATGGCCGGGCTCCAGAAAAGCGCGTGGCCGGGAATCTGACCGGTCGTGAAGCTGCGGTCCTGGCCAAAGAAATACAGGCTGCACTCGTAATTCCTTGTCATTACGAGATGTTTGAGTTTAACACCGCCAGTCCGGCCGAATTTGTCGAGACGGCGCTCCAACTGCGGCAACCACAACAGGTTCTGCGCTGCGGGGAACGTTGGACGAGTGGCTTGCACACGGTCGGGCGGTAACGAGAATGGCTTTGCGCCCCAGAACCGTGGCAGCAAACGTCGGGAGGCTCTGACCTTCGCGCAGGAAAGAGAATTAGCCTGCCAAGGAACGGTAGGGACGGATTCCACTCCGTCCCTGATCTCTTGAGGAAGAATGGGGACGCGGTGGAACGCGTCCCTACCCGGGCGTTCCTTGGCCCGATGCAGCCACCGTCGGCGGTTGCTCCGACTCTCCTGCCGTCGGCTGCTACGAGGTTCATCGGTGGAGCCTGGGCAGGCTCTTGTGGCCGTGAGCCTAGGTGTGCAATGAATCGCACAGTTGACTTGCAAAACAAAACCGCGCTTACTATAGGCAATGATCAAGATAATGCATGCAACGAATTCAAAAGGTATGACCGGACAAAAGCATTCAGCAGAAGCACCTTCGCGATCGGCTTTCACGCTCATCGAGTTATTGGTCGTGATCGCCATCATCGCGATTTTGGCAGCGATTTTGTTGCCGGCACTGGCCAAAGCGAAAAAGACCGCGCAGAAGATTACCTGCGTCAATAATCTGAAGCAATTGTCCACGATCTGGATCATGTACGCCGGTGACAATACCGACCTTTTTGTTGGTAATGGCTCTGGAACCTACGGGAATCTCACTTGGGTGGGCGGGAGCTTTGAGGGCAACCCCCAGGATAATACGAACATTTGGCTGCTCATCGATCCCAAATCCTCATTATTTGGGCCCTACCTGAAATCAACGGCCATTTACCGCTGCCCGGCTGATAACACGACGGTGACTTTTGGAAACAAAAAGTATCCAGTGGTGCGCAGCTACGGCATGAACTCGCACGTGGGGTGGGATGATAAAACGCAAGCGGGTCAAATCGTTCAGTACCGGAACCAACCGAATGCACTGTATAAACTCTTCAGAAAAACGCCCGACATGACCGCCCCCGCTTCGTCAGACCTGCTTGTGTTCATTGAAATCCATTCGGAGAGCATTTGCCGGCCCTTTTTTGGCATGGTCATGAATGGTTCGTCATTTTACCACCTGCCGGCCAATTACCATAACAAGGTTTCCAATATCACTTACGGCGACGGCCATATAGAAGGCCATCGCTGGGTGGATCCGCCGACCTATAATCCTCCTAGGGGTTTGGATTGGCATGGGCACGCTTTGACCTTGGGGAGCAGAAGGGATGTGGCTTGGCTGGAAGCCCACGCTACCGCCCGAAGATAGCAGCCTTTAGTCCAGAGGAATTTCCTATTTCCCTATGATCAGGCTTGGAGGCTGAAGTCCGCGCTCCGTTCCGGCCGATTCATGGGCGGGAGGAAGCGGGGCGGAACAACCCGTTGGTTTAGACATTCGCCGCAGGCTCAACCGCGTCCTCTTCACCCCGCCGCCAGGCTGGCAAACCACTTTCGCGTGGCGGGCTTGGTTCTTTCGGAAGACGAATCCAAGCTGTTGATTTTCCGCAACAGCAAGAAGGTCTGGCGCAGGAACACCCGCGGCGATTATTGGGTGCTGGATGTCAGCAACCGCGAATTGAAAAAGCTCGGGGGCGACGCGGCGCCTTCCAAGCCCACGGCCTCCCGCGGGAATTGGTCAGACTCCGGAACATGGGATGGTAGTTTGTAGCCGGTGGTGTCGCTTTCCTCAACCACCGGCTACACGCTGCGAAGCCTCCGGCTTCATCGAAGGCGCGGGGGAGCGCGTCGAGGAAGCTGTAACCATGACGCGTTCCCACGGAGTTTCTGGTCCATTCATCGCCGCGTTTCTTCGACGACAAGGGGTCATGACGCAAACACGTCATGGCACGCGGAAACGCTACCGGATAGGCTGCCGAGAGATTTCCCAGCAGGCGGGAGGCCGCCGATGCCGGATCCCCGCAGGTCCGGCAAACGTGCGGGGGGAAGGCCCGGTTAACGCAACCGAGCAAGCAGACAACGACTGAGACTGATCATGAATAAAGTCCGTTACATCGGCGACTGGGCGGTCCAAACTGGACTGATCATTGCTCTTGCCGATTCATCTGCGCTCGCCTACCCAATACCATGACCCAAACGAATTCAGCCTCTGACAAATCGCAGGGCAGCCCATTGTTTCTGGGAGCCGTGTGCCTGGTCGCTTCGCTGGGGGGCCTTCTGTTTGGCTTCGACACGGCGGTCATCTCCGGCACGTTCGGCTTCGTGGAGAAGCAGTACCTGCTCACCAAATTCGAGATCGGCTGGTTCGGCAGCTCCGCGCTGGTGGGCTGCATCCTTGGAGCGGCTGTGGCGGGATGGATGAGCGACCGCTTCGGGCGCAAGCCTCTGCTGCTGATTTCATCCGCACTGTTCTTCATCTCGGCGCTGTATTCGGCCATCCCGGCCAGCTTTCAGATTCTGATATGGGCGCGGATCATCGGCGGCGTGGGCGTGGGGATGGCGTCCGTGGTGGCTCCGCTTTATATCTCCGAGTTCTCGCCGCCCCGCTTGCGCGGGAGCCTGGTGGCCACTTATCAACTGTCCATTGTCATCGGCATTCTGGCGGCCTACTTCTCGAACTGGTGGCTGCTGGGCTTTGCGCAGAGTCATCCGCTGGCTTTCGGCGGCAGAGGCCCGCTGCACTGGACCATGGTGGCCGAAGTCTGGCGGGGCATGTTCGGCGCCGAGATGATCCCGTGTGTTCTTTTCTCCCTGCTGCTTCTGTTCGTGCCGGAAAGCCCGCGTTGGCTCGCGCAGCACGGCCATGTGGACCGGGCTTTCGATTTGCTCGCCAGGGTTGGCGGCCAGGAGATGGCCCGCCGAGAGATGGCCGGGATCCAGGATGACCCCGCGGACAAAGCCGGATCGATCCGCGAATTATTTCAACCCGGCCTGCGAATGGCTCTGCTTGTGGCCGTCGGGCTTTCGGTCTTTGGTCAGATGACCGGGGTGAACATCGTGGTTTACTACGGCCCCACCATTCTCGAAGAGGCTGGATTCAAACTCGGCAGCGCGCTGCAATTCCAGGTTGGGTTTGGCCTCATCAACCTCATCTTCACCCTCCTGGCCCTCTGGAAAATCGACAACTGGGGCCGGCGCCCTCTCCTCATCTGGGGAATGGCGGCGGTGGTGGTGGCGCAAGCGACCGCCGCGATCCTATTCCCGTTCAAGGCCGCGGCGGGCCTTTGGATCGTCCTCGTCCTCGGCGTGTATATGGCCTCCGTAGCCCTGTCGATCTGCGCGGTCATCTGGGTCCTCACCCCTGAGATGTTCCCGACTCGCATTCGTGGACGGGGCATGTCCATCGCCACTTTCACGAACTGGGGCACCAACACCATCAGCGCGTTCCTCTTTCCTTGGTACGTGGACCGCTTCGGGATGCACACAGGCTTCTACACCTTTGCGGTCATCGGCTTTGTGGCCACGCTGTTTTTTTGGCGCTTCGTCCCGGAGACGAAGGAGCGCAGCCTGGAAGAGATCGAAAAATCCTGGGGGCGGACCGCCAATGCCTCCGCGAAGTTGAGCGGTGCGGCTATGGCGGCCGGACAACCCAGCAACAATTGAGAGTGGACCATGAAAACAGTCAGTTCCGCTGGTGACTGGCGGGTCCAAATGGATGGTCGGGCGGACGTCACCAGCGCCGATCAGCATGGGAAGCGAGGGCGGACCCTGGTCGCCGACACGAGTGCATTGTTCATTCGTTCCCTGGTCAACCATCTGAGGGCCGGCATGACCCTGCTCGTGTCGGTTTGGGCAATGACCGCCGTGGTCGTGGCGCCTGCTGCACAGGCGGTCGAGCGCCCCACGCTCACGTTTTCCTGTCGCGCCCCCAACGATCTGTATCAGGTTTACACGGCCGCCGTGGGTCGTCCGGCTCCGCGCTTCGACTCCGCCGAAGAAGCCGTTGGCCACGCCGCTCCCGGTTCGGGTGTGTTGATCCTGGGTGAAGATTATCCCGAGAAGATGACTCCGCTCGATGACGCGGTGTTCGCGGCGGCTGAGCGGAAGCGACTGCGGCTGTACGTGGAGTATCCGGCGATGCTGCCCGGCTTGCAGGTGGGGCCGCCACGGGCAACGCGCGTGGAGCGGGCGGTCGTCGCTTCCGATTTCTTTGGGACGGGCTTGGCCAAGCCCCAGATCCTTGCGATCAACGGCCTCCATTTCGTGTCGGTTACCGCCGAGAACCCGCACCTTGTGGCCGCCAAGGTGGCCGGGTTCGATACGGCGGTGTTTGGGCTTCCGCGCACGAACAGCCCGATCCTATTCGAGCACTCTCGTGGCGGTATCCTCGTGGCCACCACCAAACTGAGCCACTTCGTGACCGGCCGTTACGCGCCGCAGGAATCCTGGCGAACGGTTTGGACCTCGATCCTGCGCTGGCTCACTCCCGGGCAGTCCGTGCCGGAACTGAAGTGGACACCGGTCGTCCGCCCCAGCTACGGCCGAAACGAGCCGCTCCCCCGAACAGTGGAGCGGCAGGCGCTCGAGCGCGGGATCGAGTGGTTCGTGAAATCGAAGCTCTTGCTGCACCCGTCGCGTGTCGAGGAGGTGAACCGCGCGATTAAAACGGCGGGCGGTTTGGCGCTCACTCCGCCGCCTGACGCTCCGGTGGGCGATGGCACGCTGGGGATTCTGGAGGCTCCCTTGTCAATCATCCTGCCGGACGGCAGTCAGATGCAGGGCTGCTCGCGACGCGGCGATTGCCACGGCGAGTCGGCCATGGCGCTGGCCTTCGGCGGCAAGCTGTTCAAAGATCGGCGAGAGACCACGATCGCCAGAAACCTTTTGGATTTTTGGTATTTCACGTCCGACGCCCGCAAGAAGGAACGGGGAAACCCGAAGAACGGCGCTTACGGGCTCGTGGCTTGGGGTATCGACTCACCTGCCTGGTACACGGCCAATTATGGCGACGACAACGCCCGGCTCATGATGGGCACGATGGCCACCGCCGCCCTCACGGGCGACGACCGTTGGGACGAGGCGATGATGATGTGCCTGCTGGCCAACCTCCGGACCACAGGACGGTTGGGCTTCCGCGACGATCGGATTGACATCCCGGCGCTGTCGGACCAGGGCTGGCGTCCGTTCTTCGCGCGGAAGATCGTTAGCTACTCGCCCCACATGGAAGCCTACTTGTGGGCCTGCTATCTCTGGGCCTACGAGCGAACCGGCTTCGAGTTGTTCTACCAACTGGCCGAAACGGCGATCCGCATGACGATGACCCAATATACCGATGGCTGGCGTTGGACTAATGGATTGGCGCAGGAAAAGGCTCGTATTCTACTCCCTTTGGCGTGGTTGGTGCGCGTGAGAGACACCCCTGAGCACCGCGCCTGGCTCCAGCAGGCGGTGGACGGTCTGTTGGCGCTCCAGGAGCCTTGCGGGGCGATCCGCGAAGAGTTGGGACTGCGGGGCAAGGGGATGTTCCCACCGCCCGACTCGAACGAGGCTTACGGCGGGGGCGAGGCGTCGCTGATCCAACAAAACGGCGACCCGGTGACGGACCTGCTCTACACGGCGAACTTCGCCTTTCTCGGCCTGCACGAAGCGGCCAGCGCCACGGGTGATCCTCGCATCACTGAAGCCGAGGAGAAACTCGCCAGGTTCCTTTGCCGCATCCAGATTCGCTCCGAGGCCCGGCCATCGCTGGACGGCGGATGGTTCCGGGCGTTCGACTACCGTCGATGGGAGCACTGGGCCAGCAACGCCGACGCGGGTTGGGGCGCCTGGGCCATCGAGAGCGGTTGGACCCAGGGGTGGATCACCTCTGTGCTGGCGATGCGCCAGATGAAGACTTCCCTTTGGGATCTAACGAAGGGTAGCAAGATCCAGAGGCACTTCGACCGCGTGCGCGGCGAGATGTTGCCCGCGGAACTCACTCAGGAGCCGCCATCCTGGCAGGTCGAGCACGCGGCTCAAGCCAAGCCTTACATGGTGAATCCCACGAACGCCCTGGTCCGAACCAACGCCACCCTGCCGTCAGAGCGGAAACCGCGTCGCGCCCTCAGCCTCACGCTTATCCCTCCGTCGCCGGTGACGGAGCAGATCAACCTGGAGTTGCGGGCGGGCGTGTGGAACCTCAGCCAGCGGGCGCGGCCGTTCAATGTCGAATTCTACCTGGACACCGAAGGCCGGAGCCATCTGCTGCATCGCGCCAGCGTGACGATTCCCGCTCAGTCCAATGAAGGAATCCAGTTTCGCTGGCCCGCCCAAGGGCTTGCGGGCCAGCACCGAGTGTTGCTCGTCGCGCGAAGCGGCAGGGAGGTCTTTCGCGAATCGCAGCCGCTGGAAATCATCGCCTCGTCGGCTCGATCCACCGCCCGCATTGCCGGCGCCTGGGCGGGCCTTTACCACTGGAGCGAGCAGGAGGGCCGCTTGTGGAACGCCGATATCAAGCAGATGACCGAGGACGACTGGCGGAACTTGGTGCGCGGGATGCATCAGATCGGGTTGACCATGATGGTAGGCGGCGAGTCGTTCCGCAATCAGGCCTACGTCGGCCAGCACGCCATCGAAAAAGAAGGCTACGCCGGGAGGGCGTTCTATCCCTCTCGCCTTTATCCGAGACGGATGCGCCTCGCGGGAGCTGATCCGTTTGAGGCGATTCTTTCCGAGTCGGACCGACTGGGGATGCATGTGTTCATGCCGGTGGGCAACTATGCGTGGTTTGATTTTACGGCAAGTTCGCTGGCCTGGCACAAGGAAGTGGCGGAGGAACTGTGGACACGGTACGGCCACCATCGGTCGTTTTACGGCTGGTATGTGACCGGGGAAATCGCTGACAACTTGGGGACGAACGACGCGCGGCGCCGTGAGATCGTCGAGTTTTTCAGGGAGTTCCGCGCCCACGTGCGGAGGCTGGCGCCGGACAAGCCGGTGATGCTCGCTTCCAACTGCCACCGCGTGCCCGAAGGCTTGCCGTTCTATCCCGAACTGCTCCGTTCCCTCGACATCCTTTGCCCTTTCGGCTTTCATCGCATGCCCGACGGCGACAGTACCGGCGAAGCCGCGGCGGCGGTGCTTCAGAAACTCTGCGACGAAGCCGACGCGCATCTGTGGATGGATCTCGAGGTATTCCTGTTCGCCCAGGATGGGGCGCTTTATCCCCGGGACATCGAGGGCTTGGTCAGCGATCTCCGGAGGTTCCCGAACTTTGAGACGATCCTTTGCTACCAGTATCCCGGCTTGATGACCGCGCCCGGAGCGGCGCGCAAGCTCGGTGGTGATGCGGCCGTGAAGCTCTTCTTGGACTATGAGAATCACGTAGTGAAAACCGGTGGGCGCCTGCCGAAGCCCGTTCCGCCCCGCATCCGCACACGCGGCACGCTGAAGCGCCACGGCTCGCCGGGAGACCGCCTGACGGGATTCGTTTCTGTTTCTGAACCGAAACCATAGAACGCTCAACTCGAACTACCATGGCTATCCATACCCGGCTCGACGCTTCGAACCTCGAACCCCTCCGGCGTGTCTATCGCGACGGTCTTCTTCAGGATACGCTGCCCTTCTGGATTCCACGCGCGATTGACCGCGAACATGGCGGCTACATCACGTCGCTCAATGAGGACGGGACCATCATTCACACCGACAAGCCGGTCTGGGTCCAAGGGCGCTTTTCCTGGCTGTTGTCCACGCTTTACAGCACAGTGGAACGGCGGCCGGAGTGGTTGGAACTGGCCCGTCACGGGATCGACTTTATCAACCGCTGCTGTTTTGACTCGGACGGACGCATGTTTTTCTCCACGACCCGTGAGGGAAAGCCCCTTCGGAAGCGTCGCTATCTCTACTCGGAAGTGTTCGCCACCATGGCGCTGGCCGCCTACGCCCGGGCCTCGGGAGAAGAACGCTACGCTCATCAGGCGCTTGATTTGTTCAAGCTCATCCTCCGCTACCATCGCACGCCGGGGTTGCTTCCCCCCAAGACCAATCCGGCCACACGCCCCATGAAGGGCCTCTCCATGCCCATGTGCTTGATTGTCACCGCTCAGGAGTTGCGCAAAGCGGTGGATGACCCGCTCGTGACGGAGACGATCGACGCGACCATCGCGGAGATTGAGCGCGACTTCCTGAAGCCAGAGTTCCGGTGCCTGCTCGAATGCGTCGGCCCCGCCGGCGAGTTCGTGGATACGTTCGACGGGCGGATGATTTGCCCTGGACACGCCATCGAGGTGGGCTGGTTTATCCTCGAGGAAGCGCGGCTCCGCAACCGGGATCCGCGACTCATCAAGCTCGGCGCCACCATCGTGGACTGGTCGTTTGAGTCAGGGTGGGATCGGGACTTCGGCGGCGTCCTGTATTATAGAGATGCGAAGGGACTGCCTTGTGCCGAGTACTGGCACGATATGAAATTCTGGTGGCCGCACAACGAAGCGATCATCGCCTGCCTGCTGGCCTGGGAGCTGACGGGCGACTCGAAATATGCGCGCTGGCATGAACAACTCCATGACTGGTCCTACGCGCACTTCCCGGACCCCGTGCATGGAGAGTGGTTTGGCTACCTGCATCGCGATGGCACTGTGGCCACGCGGTTGAAGGGCAACATGTGGAAAGGTCCTTTCCATCTGCCCCGCATGCAATGGTATTGCTGGCAGCGGCTCGAGGCAATTCTCGGCGCCAGGTAAGGAAGAGGGAGACTATTCCCGGACATAGCCAGTCTGGGTGAGTATCTCGCGCCACCGTCCCGCGGTGCGGTCCAGGGCGGCTTGGGGGGAGATGCGACCGCGGATGGTCTCGGCAATCTGGTTGTCGAGGTAATCGCATAGCTCCTGCGAGGGCGGAATGCGGAAACGGGCCTGAGAATGGGTGAATCCTTCCAGGACCTGTTCCAGATAGAACACCGTGCCTTTGCACTCGGCGTCCTGATAGGTCGCCAGGCGGGGTGAACCCTTGCCGTATTGCATGAAGAGTCGCCGGCTGTTGGTTGCGTTGACAAAAAATTCGATCCAACGATAGGCCGCGTCCGGGTCCCGGCACGAACGGTTGATGCCCAGGGACCAGGCGCTCAGTTGGGGGCGTCCGCCGGGAATGACCGCGGCGCCGATCTTGCCGGTGATCTTGCACACGTTGGTGTCCCTGAGCTGAGCCCAAATCAGGCTGGGCCAGGTGAGGTACATCGCGCCCTTGCCCTGAAGGAATAAGGCGTTGGCCTCGTCCGTGCTGGAATTCCAGGAGCCTGGGGGCGCGTACTGGAACATCTTGACGAACGCGGTCAGGCCTTGCACGCCAGCCGCCGAGTTCAGGGTGGGGCGCCACTGCGCATCCACCAGATGGCCACCCAAGCCCTCGAGCAGGCCCGACCAGACGGTGAAATTCTGCTCTTTGAGCCCCATGATCACGTTGCCGTAGAGTGACTCGTGGTTCAGGAATTGAGCCACCTCGAGGTATTCGCCCCAGGTCCGGGGTGGCACGAGCTGGCGGCCGGTCTGCCGCGCGAATTCGGCCGCCCGGGCGGCAAAAACGTCGGTGCGGTAGAGCAAGGTGATGACGTTGCACGCCATCGGCAGGGCATACGTCTTTCCCTCCCATTCGCCGCAATGCTGCCGGACTGCAGGGATGAAATCGCCCGGATCCGGCCCACTCTTGGCACGATCACCATCACCCGGAATCCGGCGGATGCCGAGGGACAGTTGGGCGGCACGGCGACCTTTACCGTCGCGGCCACGCTAACCGGCACCAGCGATCCGTTGACCTATCAATGGCAGCGCAATGGCGTGAACATCAGCGGCGCCACCAGTGCCAGCTACACGGTCCCGACGATCTCGCTCTGCGACCTGGGCACCAATGCGTACCGGGCGCGTGTCTCGGCGGGCGCGGCGTTCAAGTTCAGCAATCCGGCCAACCTGACGGTCGCGGTCCCGGCGCCTGGGGCCGCCACGCTCTACTCGACCACGGTGAAACAGGACCAACCGTTCCTGTACTGGGATTTCGATGAGATGATCGGTCCGGCCGTGCAACGAATGCCCGTAACGCTGATCCCAGTCACCACCGAGAACGACCTGGTGCCGGTGGGCGCCGGCCGGGTCAGTCACGCGGAGATTGGCAGTGGATTGACCAAGCTGGGCCAGGCGGCTGGCTGCGACGGCTCGACCTACTTCCAGGTGGACGCGATGAGGAGTGGGAAGGCCTCGCTGAACGGCGCCTGGGCAGTCGAGTTCTGGCTGCAAGCCCAGGGCGATAACGGCACTGGCCGGGCGGATTATCTCCTCAACTTCGGGCCGTCCGGTGGCGACAACTCCCCGGCGTTCATCTACGATTTCAAGCCGGATCAGTTGGAGATCTATGCCGGCCCGCGCACCGACGGCGGACCGACGTTCAACGATAACAACTGGCACCACGTTCTGTGGGTGTTCTATGGTGACGGCAAAGTCGGCGTGACCAACCGGGTGGACGCCTTTTTTGACGGGACCAAGTTTGGCAACATCCGTAACACCTTCACCAAGCCGATCAACCTCAGCGGACGTCTCCTGGTGGGCGCCGCCCTGCCTGGCGGCGTGAACGGGTTCGAGGGTCGCCTTGACGAACTGGCCATCTATGACCTCAGCGACCTGGCTGACGAGGCTACTGTCTCGACCAAGGTGACGAATCTGGTTGCCACTCATCGAAGCGCGGCGGCCACCAGCGGCGGGCCGGATTATGCCAGCGTCGTACTCGCCGACACGCCGTTGCTGTATTGGAACTTTGACGAAGCGGAAGGCCATGCGCTGCAAAAGGCGCCGATCAACCTGCCGCCACTTAAAGAGGCGAACAACAACCTGCTGGCGGCCGCGGCGGGCCGGGTGCAGCACAGTGCGCTTGGCGATGGCCTGTATCTGGGTAATGCCGCCGACTTCGACGGGAAGGCCTACTACCAAGCCGCGCAGCTCGAGGCCGGCCAACCGCAGTTGGCGGCGCCGTGGGCGGTTGAATTCTGGATGCAAGTGCAGGGTGCGAACAGCCCTGACCTCAATCGCCAGAATTACGCGGTGCATTTTGGCAATAACTCACCCGCCTTCATCTATGACTTCAAGCCGGACCAGTTGGAAATCTACGCCGGCCCGAGAACCGATAACGGGCCCATCGTCAACGACGAGACCTGGCATCATGTGATGTGGGTGTTCTACGGGGATGGCACGGTGGGCGTCGCGGATAGGGTGGATGCTTACCTGGACGGCACCGCAATCCCGAACGTGCGGAATGATTTCAGCCGCGCGTTGAGCCTTGGTGGCAGCCTCTTTGTGGGTGCGGCCATCCCGGGCTACAACGGCTTCCAGGGCCGGATCGACGAGCTGGCGATTTACGACCTCTCGAGCTTGGCCGATGAGGCCGCGGTGACTGCGAAGGTGGCCCAAATGGTTACATCCCACCGCCAAGCGTCCACCCAGGCACCGGTGCAGTCGCCGACGATTAACTTCAGCCGCTCCGGCAACCAGTTGACCCTGAGCTGGACCGGCACGGGGTACGTGCTCCAGGAACGCGTGGATCTGAGCACCGTCGGCTCCTGGTCGAACGTCACCGGGGGGAGCGCCAGCCCGGTAACCATCCAGGTGCCAGTCACCGGCAACAAATACTACCGGTTGAGGAAACCGTAAGCCTGACCGTCTCTGCAACCGGCCGCCGCTGACTCACGTCGGCGGCGGCCACCCTGAAACCTGAGCGCGCGGGCATCCAGCCAAGGCAATGAAGACCGTGTTGAAGTTATGAAGGAGAAATCCGTTATGAAGCCGAAGTCCTGCGGCCCCGGCGTCCGGACCCAAACGGCCTTCACCCTCATCGAACTGCTGGTCGTCATCGCCATCATCGCCATCCTCGCCTCCATGCTCCTGCCGGCCTTGGGCAAGGCCAAGGCCAAGGCGTGGCAGGCCAATTGTGCGAGCAACCTGCGGCAGATGGGCATCGCATTCAGCCTTTACGCGGGGGATAACAACGACCTGTTTCCCAACTACACCGGGATCAAGTCCGATGGCAGTCTGGCCGACCCTACGAGTGCCGCGGACCGTTACCTGCTGTGGTTTGAGCAATTGCGCCGACTCATCACCACCGAGAATCGGTCCGTCACGAACTTCCCTGTCTGGGACTGCCCGGCGGCGCGCTCGATCATCGATCGCTACACGCGCCAGCGCAAGCTGGCCTACTCGGGTGACTTGCTCAGCTACGGCTTTAACTACTCGAACCTCGGCAACGACTTTAAGGGCATGTTCGGTGTTCGTATGCGCGTCACCCACGCCAGCGTGAAAAACCCGTCGGAAACCATCGTGGCGGCCGACAGCTTGTCCGACCGTGAGTTGGCTCGAAGCCAGGTCAGTATTTTCTACCCCGGCGTGCTCTGGGGCTCCGTCATCGCACCCAAGGACTATTTTGATGCCCAGACGGGATACACCATCGCCGACCAGCACACCAAACGACGTGGCAACGTCTTGTTCGCCGACACCAGTGTGCGGGCCAGCCTCTCGACGAATCTGAACCGGCAAATCAGGTCAGGTGGGCGGGCCACCCCGGACTATTGGTGGGATGGTGATGGATTGAAACGATCGGATCGCGACCCGGGTTACAAGGATTAGCAGGTGGCGACGCGGCGTGACCTCGTGGAGCGGGCTCTGTTGCGGCAGCCAACAGACCGGCTCCCTTGTTTCCCGTTGGTGGATCTGGCCTTCGGGAGCACTCACAGCGGCAACACGCTGGCCAGGCTTCAGTTGGCTCCGGTTCTTCACGCGGCCGCGCTGGTGCAGTGTCTTCGCGAGTTGCCGATCGACGGCGTTTATGTCAACCTCTGCTTCAGCGCAAAACAGGCTTCGAGCGCCGTGGGCTGTGTCGGGCAGTACACGGTGCGATTGGATGACTGTTTGCGCGTGGAGTTTACCGAAAACGAGGTGGCGGCCATCGCCGGCACCGATCTTCTCTCGCTTGATGACGAGCGGATCAGCACGGCCGAACTCTTCCACCCCGGCATGCTTGAGACGTTTCAGGCGATGCCAGAGGATCTTCGGAGCGAAGCCGCCGTTTGCGTGGGACTCACAGGTGCGTTTTCCCAGGTCGGATTCCTGGTAGGCATTCAGAACTTGATGGTGGCGATGCTGGATGACCCGGACGGAGTCCACCGGGCGATCCAGAGGCGACAGCAGATCGCGTTGAGGCAGGCGGGTGAGTTCGTCCGAGCTGGGGCGCGGTTTATCTGGATCGGCGAAGGGATGGCTTCGACGCGATTCCTCGTGGGGAGCCTTCGATGTCATGGCGCAGGCCGCCTTCATGGAATGATCTTGATGCGGCGAACGCCTGACGGTTTAGATGCATTGAAATGCCTGCGGCATACCCTATGAAAGACCACGCCAACAGCCGTTTCACGGCGGTTCTCATCGCGGCCCTGACGCTGCTCTCCTGCCTGCCGGTCACTTCTGCCGCCGACCTGATCTTCTCTTGCTCGGCCGAGAATGATCTCTTGCGAGTTGCCTCGGACAGCGGGATGAGCCTGAAGCGCTTCGACACGCCCCAGACCGCGGTCGAGGCCGCTGGGGAAGGTGACGGTGTGCTTTTGCTGGCCGACGGATATCCCGAGCGACAGACGGTGGTGGACACTGCAGTCCTCGCCAGCGCGGCGAAAAAGCATCTGCGTCTCTACCTCGAGTATCCGGCGGCGTTGCCCGGTCTGAAGCTCGGGAGCCCGAAGCAGGACAGACTTCTGCGGGGAGTAGTCAGTTCCGGGTTTTTCGGGACGGAATTGCCGTTGATGCGGATCGTCACCATCAGCGGCTGTAGCTATCTGCCGGTGACTGCCGAGCACCCGCACATGGTCCTGGCGAAAGTGGCAGGTGTGGACACGGCTGTCTTCGGCCTGAAGGATACGGCGTCCGAGCCTCTGCTGTTCGACCACCCGAGCGGCAACCTTCTGGTGGCCACGACGAAGCTGAGTCAGTTCGTGACCGGCCGCTATATGCCCGAGGAGGCGTGGCGGACGGTCTGGCGAACGATCCTGAGCCACCTGCAACCAGGCGCGGCGATTCCCTCCCTTCTGTGGACTGCGACAGTGCGGCCCCGGTTCAAGCGCGATGAACCGCTGCCGGTGGACGTGGAGGCGCAGGCTCTGCGGCGGTCGGCGGATTGGATTGTTCGGAGCCGGGTCCTCCGTCATCCGGAGTGGCCGAAACAGGCCCTGGACTGGGCGCTAAAATACAACACGGTGAGGGAGATGCCGGGTGCGGACTGGCCGGTGGGCGACGGTTCGGCGGGAATCCTCGAAGGCTTCAGTTCAACGATCCGCGCGGACGGGAGTCAGCCGATGCGTTATGCCGTGCGCAACGACTGTTCCAGTGAGGTTGCAATGCTAATGGCGCTTGCCGCCGCCGCGGGCGATCACCCAGAGGACGGCAAGATCGCGGCAAATCTCGTGGATTCTGTCCTCGGCAAATCGGGCCTCGCCGCCGGTTACCGCTTGGATGCCTCCAACCCGGCCTACGGTCTGATCGGGTGGGAACTGGATCAACCCGACCAGTTTTGGGGCGACGACAACGCCCGGGCTCTCCTGGGAATGCTGACGGTCGCCTCCTTGCGGAAAGAAACGCGATGGAACGAGGCCATCACCCGCAACCTTCTGGCGAATTTGCGGACCACGGGCGTGAAGGGTTTCCGGGAGTCGTGCATCGCCGAGCCCCAACTGCGGGAGAACGGCTGGAAACATTATTGGCGAGGCAGGAACGTCAATTATTCGCCGCACATGGCCGGGTGGCTGTGGGCGTGCTTCGTGTGGGCCTATGAGGAGACCGGTTTTGAGCCATTCTTGACCCGCGCCGATACGGGAGCGCGAATGCTGATGGCGGCCTACCCGAATTGGGACTACACCAACGGCAGCGGATCGATCGAGCTGGCCAGGGCGCTGCTGCCGCTGGCGTGGCTGGTCCGGGCCAAGGACACGCCAGAACACCGCCAGTGGCTCCGCTCCATAGCCGCGGAGCTGATCGCCCTGCAGGACGCCTCCGGCGCCATCCGCGAAATCATACGTGCCGGCGGTGGCGCCTACAAAGACTGCATCCCCAAGTCCAACGCCGCCTACGGCACCTCTGAGACAAGTCTGATCCAGGTGGACGGCGACACCGTGGCCGACATGCTCTACACCTGCAATTTCGCTCTGGTTGGGCTGCATGAAGCCGCCTTCGCTACGCGAGACCCCTTCTATTCCGAGGCTGAAGAAAAGCTGGCGAAGTTCCTTTGCCGAATCCAGCTCCGCTCCGAGGCGCATCCGGAACTCGATGGCGCCTGGTGTCGGGCGTTCAACTTCGGGAGCTGGCAATACTGGGCCAGCAACTCTGATTGGGAATGGGGCCCCTGGTGCACCGAGACCGGCTGGACCCAGCCCTGGATCGCGGGAACCTTGGCCTTGCGCCAGATGAAGACTTCCCTGTGGGACGTAACCAAGCAAACCAAGATCCGGAGTCAATTCGATCGTTTGCGCCGGGAGATGCTCCCCGACGACGCACTCCACGCCGAGGACTCCAGCGTGAAGCACGCTGCACTGGGAAGGACGATCCGCCTTGCGCGACCCGCGGACGGCAGATACCCCGGTGCCGGCCCGTCCGGCTTGGTCAACGGGGAACTCGCATTAGCGAGCTACCGATCGTCCGACTGGCTTGGGTTCCTCGGCGGCGATCTGGATGCGACGATCGACTTGGGCGCGGCGGCCTCCATCCGGGAGGTTGGCGTCCACTGCCTCCAAAGCCCGACCGTGGGCGTCTTCTTGCCCATCGAGGTGAGGATTGCCGTTTCCGACGACGGCGAGTCGTTCCGCGAACTGGCGAGGGCGAAACCGAAGGTTTCTCCAGATCACGCAGGGTCGCTGTGCGAAACCCTGACCGTCACGAACCTGAACGCCACGGCGCGGTACGTTCGTGTGCGTGCGATGAATCTAGGCAAGATCCCCCCTTCGCAAGCCTCGGCTGATGTTGCCGCGTGGTTGTTCGCCGATGAGATCCTGGTGAATCCGATCGTCCCTCGGGGGGAATCCTCAGTTCCTTAGGAGCGCGATGTTTATCCCAGAAACGGCGGCTTCACCACAAAAAAACGCATGAATCACGGCGCAGCTATGGCAGATTTTCGAAGCCCAATAGAGTGTTGGGTTCTGGGGCTTTACGCAT
>CAYIIH010000143.1:0-14504 GCA_964363225.1 uncultured Verrucomicrobiota bacterium
ACTCGTCAACCTCGCCCGCCTCTGCGAAACCCGCGCCCGCGGCAAAGACCCTGTCGCTGCCGACCCGCGCTGGCTGTTCGACACCAAGACCCGCTTCATCGAGCGCGTCCTCTACGGTGTGGACCTCCAGGAACGCGCCATTGAAATCTGCAAACTCCGCCTCTGGCTCTCCCTCGTCGTGGACTACCCGCTCGACGTGGACGTGGACACCTGCGAGCGCCACAGCTTCCGCGACGCGCTCAAGAAGCTGCCAGCCCTCCCGAACCTCGATTTCAAAATCCGCCGCGCCAATTCCCTCGTGGATATGATTCACGGCGAACCCGTGCCGCTGGGCCGGCTCCACGCCGGCGCGCAAGCCCAGGTCGCGCTGAACAGGCTCATCAGCGCCAAGCGCGAGTTCTACAACGCCGATTCTGTCCCAGACAAACGCCGGCTCCGTTTCGAGATTTACCACGCGCTGGCGGAGCTGGCGCAAATCGAACTCACCGCCGCCCGCAACGAACTCGGCCTCTTCCCCGACCCGGCCAACGCGGAGAAGGTCGCCGAACTCGACCACGGCTTGAAGGAAATGGCCTGGGTGCTCGCCCACATCCGCGATGCCCGCAAGATGAAGGCCACCGACCAGGACGAAGCCCTGGAGCGGCTCCGCGCCCGCTTCGACGACGAGAAGAAACCCACCTTCGTCTGGCAACTCGACTTCGCGGAAGTGTTTCATCGCGATGCTCGTAGCAGCCGACGTGAGTCGGCTCTAACTTCTCTGGTGAGCGGGAATCCGGCTGAGGAAAAGTTTGAGCCGACTCACGTCGGCTGCTACCAGGGTTTTGATTTGCTCGTCGGCAACCCGCCTTACGTGCGCATCCAGGTGCTCAACCAGGCCGCGCCGGCGCAGGCCGCGTGGTTCAAGGCGCACTACGACGCCGCGAAGAAGGGCAACTACGATCTCTACGTCGTCTTCGTCGAGCGCAGCCTGCAACTGCTCGCGCCACGCGGGCAACTGGCCTTCATCCTCCCGCATAAATTCTTCAACGCCCAATACGGCGAACCGCTCCGCAAGCTCCTCGCCGCCGGTAAACATCTCCGCCACGTCGTCCATTTTGGCGACCAGCAGATTTTCCCCGGCGCGACCAACTACGTCTGCCTGCTCTTCCTGGCCAAGGGCGGCGCGGACGAGTGCCGCTGGATGCGCGCCGACGACCTGCCCGCCTGGCTCGCCACGCCACGCAGCCCCGAAGCTCACCTGCCCGCCGCCCGCCTCACCGCCGCCGAATGGAACTTCGCCGTCGGCCAATCCAGCGGCCTCTTCGACAAACTCCAGCGGATGTCGGTGAAGCTGAAAGACGTGGCCGAGCGCATTTTCCAGGGAATCATTCCAGGCGCGGACAAGGTTTATACGGTGCAACTGCAGCAACTCGGACGAGACAAGGCCACGTGCTTTTCGCGTGCTCTCGAACGTGAGGTGGAACTTGAAACGGTCCTTCTTCGCCCGATCCTCAGTGGGCCAGATGTTGGGCGATTTCTCTTCACGCCGTCGGAATGGCGCGTCATCTATCCTTACCGTGCCGCCGCCGGCCAAGCCTCGCTGATTCCTCCGAAACAACTCCGCAGCGACTATCCGCTGGCTGCGGAGTACTTCGAGCAGACAAGGAAACTACTCGACCAGAGAGACGGAGGTTCAGCCAAGGGGTCGGAGTGGTATCGCTACATCCGCACGCAGAACATCGGACTTCAGCCGCTGCCGAAATTTGCCGTGCCGAGACTCGTCCGCAGCCTCAAAGCGAGCTACGACGCCGAAGGGGCGGTTTGCCTAGACAACGTCGATGTTGGAGGAATCACACTGCCAAGCTCCTCACAACTCAGCCCACTCTTTTTGCTGGCCCTGCTCAACAGTCGCGTCGTCAATTTCTTCTTTGTCAGAAACGCCGCCCCATTTCGCGGAGGTTTTCGCTCGGCGAATCGGCAGTTCATCGCCCAACTCCCCATCCGGCCGATAGACCTCGCCTCGGCGTCGGAACGAGCGGAGCACGACGCGCTGGTGGGCTTGGTGGAGCGGATACTGTCCGCCAAGCGCGCCGCCCCGTCGGCGGACACCTCCGCCCTGGAGCGAGAGATTGACCAGCGCGTCTATCGCCTCTACGCCCTCACGCCGGACGAAATCCAACTGGTGGAGGAGGCGAGCCGATGAAACTGCCCAACGCGCACTGGGCCACTGTGCCCGAGCAGAAAATGACCCGCTACCTGCTCAATCCCGCGCATCCCGCCGGCGGAAGCAAAGCGTCGTTTTTCCTGCGCTTCGGCTTCACCGTGGCTGAGTGGCGACGGCTGGCAGAGGCGTTGCTCCGGCACGCCCGCGAGAACGAGGTGGTCGAGACGGAACAAACGCGGCACGGCACTCGCTACGTCGTGGACGGGGCGGTGACCGCGCCGGACGGAACAATCTTGAACGTGCGCAGCGCATGGTATATTGATCCCGGCAGCGATGCGCCGCGTTTCGTGACTGCACATCCGCTTCCAAAACTATGAGCAACATCAAAGAACTGGATGCCGTCGCTCTGACGGGGGATTTACCTGAACACGGGTTGAAGCGTGGCGACGTGGGCACCGCCGTGTTGGTGCATGGCGACGGGGAAGCCTTTGAAGTTGAGTTCGTCGGCTACGATGGCCAGACGGTGGCGCTGTTGACGCTGGAACAGGCCCAGGTGCGCCCGCTTCGGGCTGGCGACATTCCTCATGCCCGCGAACTTGCTTCGGCGTGAGCGGAGGCGGAGGCGCCGGCTTCGCATTTCCGCCTTTCCCGGCGCCGCCCGCCGGAGTAGAAGTGGCGGCGTGAAATTCGCTTTGGGCATCGTCGGCGCACTGGCGGCTGTCGGCTTCGTGGGATCCGCCCGCGCCGTTTCTGTCACTCCGGACGAACTGGCGGAATCCCGCCGTTGGGCGGCCGCGAAGTTCGAGGCCCTCCCGCACCAGCCGTTGGCTGAGGAGACTGGGCGCACGCTCTTTGCGGCGGAGCCGCCGTTCTCTTTTGTCTATGGCGGCCAACCGTCAGCCGAGTGGCTGAAAAACCGGGAGCGGAAGCACACGGCCGAGAAGCTCGACGACCGGCGCACCCGGCACACGCTGGCCTGGACCGATCCCAGGACCGGGCTGGAACTGCGCTGCGTCGCCATCGAATACCGCAACTTCCCGACCGTCGAGTGGACGCTCTACTTCAAGAACACCGGCACCAACGACACACCGATTCTCTCGGACATCCAGGCCCTCGAACTGCGGCTGGACCGGCCCACGCAGGGTGAGTTCCTCCTCCACCATCACAAGGGTGACGACTGCGCGCCGGACAGCTACGAGCCGCGCCGGTTGCCCCTGGCTCCGAAGTCCGAGCACCGTTTCGCGCCCGTCGGCGGTCGGCCCACGAACCAAGGCTTTCCCTACTTCAACCTCGAATGGCCCGGCGCGGGCCTCATCATCGTGGTGGGCTGGTCCGGCCAATGGGCGGCGCAGTTCACCCGCGACGGCAGCAATGGACTGCGCGTGCGCGCGGGCCAGGAGTTGACCCACTTCACGCTTCGCCCGGGCGAGGAAGTCCGCACGCCGCTGATCGTCCTGCAATTCTGGAAGGGCGACCGCCGGCGCGCGCAGAACGTCTGGCGCCGCTGGATGCTCGCGCACAACCTGCCGCGCACCCGCGGCGGCCAACTGCCACCGCCGATCTTCACGTCCTGCAGCGGCGGCTTCTTCCCGGGCCTGAAGTGCAACGAAGCAGACGAGTTGCGGTTCATCGATGCGTTCACTGGGGCGGGCATCAAACTGGATTACTGGTGGATGGACGCGGGCTGGTATCCGTGCGGCGACGGCTGGCCCAAGGTCGGCACGTGGACGCCGGACCCGGTTCGTTTCCCGCGCGGCTTGAAGGCGGTGAGCGACCGTGCCCACGCCAAAGGCATGGGCCTGATCGTGTGGTTCGAACCGGAGCGAGTCACGCCCGGTACCTGGCTATACGAGCACCACCCGGAATGGCTCTTGGGGCAGGACGGCGACACGAAGCTGCTCAACCTCGGTGATGCCGCCGCGCGCCAGTGGCTCACGGACCACGTGGACGCCCAGCTCAAGGAGCAGGGCATCGACTTCTATCGCCAGGATTTCAACATGGACCCGCTACCCTACTGGCGCGCCCACGACCGCGCTGATCGCCAGGGCATCACCGAGATTCGCCACGTCGAAGGCTACCTTGCTTACTGGGACGAACTGCGCCGGCGTCGTCCCGGCTTGATCATCGACAGTTGCGCGTCGGGCGGCCGGCGCAACGACTTGGAGACGCTCCGTCGCGCCGTGCCGCTCCTGCGCAGCGACTACCAGTCCTTTCAAGGCGACCCCGGCTACGCCCCCGGCAACCAGGGTCACACCTTTGGCCTTTCGTCGTGGATCCCGTACTACGGCCAGGGCGCCTACTACAGCGACCAGCAACTCGTTTACTCCGTGCGCAGTCACCTGTCGCCCGCATTTGGCTTCTGCGCGGACGTGCGCAAGCCGGGGGTGGACTGGCCGGTCATCCGCCGCATCGCCGAGCAATGGCGCCGTGTCGCGCCCTGCTTTCTCGGCGATTTCTATCCGCTCACGCCGTATCGGTTGGACAACGACGTTTGGATGGCGTGGCAGTTTGATCTTCCTGAGAAGGGCGAAGGCATGGTCCAGGTCTTTCGCCGCGAACACAGCGCCTACGAAGCGGCGCGATTCCCGCTGCACGGGTTGGACGCGAGCGGGCGTTACGCCGTGATGAGTCTGGATGAGCCCAGCGCACAGCAAGAACTTGCCGGCAGGGAGTTGTTGGAGAGCGGGCTTCAGGTGCTCCTGAAAGAGAAACCCGCCGCCGCCATCTTCTTCTACAAGCGCGCGGCCGCCAAACCGTGAGTCGATGCAGCTTGGCAGAATATGGAAACGCTCTGGATTGAGGAGAAGCAACTGTCGCGGGCACTCCGGCGCAACGAAGCGTTCTGGAAGGGCGAACTCGAGGAAGGCCCGCTGCTGTGGCTGACCGCACCGGGAGCGATGCCTTCGCCGTCCGTCCCAGAGCCTGCCTCGGAGGAGGAATTGTGGACGAACGTGGACTACGTGATCGCGGCCACGGAAAGCGCCCTCGCGGGCACGCACTTTGCCGGGGACGCGCTGCCCGTGTTCTGCCCGTGGCTGGGGCCGGATCAGTTCGCCGCCTGGCTCGGCGCGGACCTCGTGCTCCGACCGCGCCAGTCCACTTCCTGGAGCAAACCCTTTGTGCGGGATTGGGCCGGGCATCCTCAACCGCGGATTGATCCGGACAACCGGTGGTGGCGGCTCTACCTGCAATTGCTGCAAGAGTCGGTTCGCGCGGGCAAGGGCAAATGGGTCACCGGATATCCTGACCTGCACTCGGGGATCGACGCGCTCTGCGCCATCCGCGGTCCCGAGAACCTGGCGATGGACTTGGTGAACAACCCGGAGGCGATCCATCGCGCCCTGCGGCAGGTCACCGAGCTGTGGAAGTTCGTCGTGGATACGGCTTCGGAAATCATCCTCCCGGCCGGACAGGGCACCTCGAACTGGACCATGGGGTGGAGCAACCATCGTTTTCTGTGCCTCGGTCAGAATGACTTTAGCTGCCTGATCAGCCCGGCGATGTTCGAGACCTTCTGCTGGCAGGACAACTTGGAATGCTGCGCCCATGTGGACCATGCGCTGTATCACCTGGATGGCCCCGGAGCGATTCGGCACGTGCCGTTGCTGCTGCGATTGGATCGGCTCAACTGCATCCAGTGGATTCAAGGCGCGAGCCGTCCGTGGCCGTCACAATGGTTGGACCTCCTGCGGCGAATCCAGGCGGGAGGGAAATCCGTCCAGCTTTACTACGGCGAAGGGCACGGTGGCGACGCCGACCTGAAACGCGAGATGGATGTCCTCTGCGGCGCGCTGGACCCGACGCGGCTCTTCATCTGGGCCACCGCCGATTCGGCGCAGACTGCTGAGGACATTGTCCGCTACAGCCGCCGCGTGTTTCGCGACCGTCACGCTGGCTGAGAAGCAATTGGAGTTTCTGCCGGGACTTTATGCCGGCCGATCAAACTGGGAGGCCAGAATCAGGGTCCGCAGCGCGACCGCTGTCCCGCCTCCCAGGTTCTGGTTGATTTGCGGACGGCGCCTCAATGGGTGTGCAGTTTGTTTTCTCATGGGTTGCTTGGGCGGGTTGTCCTGGCTTTGGGCGGCATTGGCTCCTGGGGTGCTTCCTTGAGATAACGCACTTCGTAGGCGTAACGCGCCTGCTGACCCTTTTCCAGCGGCACAATCTGCGCGATCATCTCCAGATTGATCTGCTGTCTGGAAGGATTCCAGAAAAGCCCGAGCGTGCTGAAATCCTTCGGGTCGAATCGCTGTTCCACGCCGAACTTCGCCTGGTGGTTGTAGTAGGCGAAGGCGCCGCCACCGACCGCGTTCTTGAGGACGGCCAATTGCTGGCCGGTCGGCAGCGCCTCGCGCCATTGACGGTTGGCGTGCGTCCACCCCGGCTGCTGGACGTAGATGCCCAGCACAGCGGGATCATCGGACATCGTGGCGGTATCGTACTCCGGATGCACGAGGAAATCGAACAGGCGCGGCGCATCCGCGGTCATCGTGGTCTCGAATCGGACCGTGTCGTCCGTCAGCGTGATGCTGCGTACGAACCGGGCGCCGCCCTTGGCGGTCAGGGACAGCACAGCCTTGGTCGGTTCCGCCTGGGCATCGAACGCCATGATTTGCTCTGCGGTCGGCCCTTCGCCTTGGCGCACCCATTCCTCGTGGCGGAAACGATTGAAGGATCGCGGGGCGCGAACCACATTGCGGCCGGTCGGCTTGTAAGTCATCTCCACGACCTTGGCGTTGCTCTCGGGCAGCACGACCACGCGCCAGAACTCGTTCTCCAGACGAACCGCCTTCAGCCCGGCGTGCAGCAGGCGCATCGCGCCGAGGTATTTCTCGGTCGAAATGTGTTCGTCCTCCATCGCGACACCGAAGCGCGCGCACAAGGCTGCATAGCGGTCCAGCAAGTCCGGGTCAAAGCCTTCAAGGTCGGGGCGGCAAACGCCATCGCGGCAGACCAACCGCATGCTGGAGGCGCTCAGCGCGGCACGATAGGCGCACAGGGACGCCTTTTCGACGCGGGCGCGCACCGCATCGGAGCGCGCCAGCGACAATGCTTCCTGGAAATACGCCATCATGCGTCGCGCCGACTCCGGCGTGATGCACAGCGCCGACTCCGTCGGAAAACAGGTGGGATGCACCCCCGCCTGGCCGACGAGGTCGTGGTAGTACTTCAGATAAGCGAGGATCGGCCCGGCGGCCTCGGCGTAGTGCAGCCGGCAGAATTCCTCCGCCTCCTTCCAGCTATCGCGGCCCGGTTTCCAAAGGCAGCGCGCCATGACGTAATTGCGCAGGTCGCTGAGTTCGGTGGAAAAGCCGTTGCCCGCCGCCTGCATAAAGACGCCTTGGCCGTTGTTCTTGGCAAAATAGGAAACACTCCGGCCCAGGCTGCGCAGGTTCGGGAACGGCAGCAGGTAGCCTTTGAAGTTCGTGTTGTAGTGCCAGATGAAAATGTGCTCCGCGATTCGCTTCCAGCCTGCCATGTCCGCGCAGAATGACCGGTTCAACGGACACGCGGGATCATCAATCGCATGGAGATCACAGCACTCGATGCTGCACAACTGGATCATCACGTTGCCTCGCGGCTTGAGGGTCTTGGGCGGTTTGCGGGTGTACTGATACGCGTAAGTGCTGATCAGCACGTCGGGATGAAGCTTCTCGATTCGCTCCGCGACCGCGTTGACCAAGGCCAGCGTGGCGCCAGCGTGGGACTCCTGCCGTTCGTCCAGCGCGGCACAGCGCGGGCAGGTGCAATAACTCTCGTTGTCCATCTGCGCGATGTTGATGTTCCGGGCGGCCGGGTTCTTCTTGATCTCCTCGAGCACGGCGTTCACGACGACTTCGATCAACTCCGGGTTGCTCATGCACAACTGCGGTCCGCCGCCGGGCTGTTCCAGCCTCCGCTGCCCGGCCACCAGCGCGTAATACTCCGGGTGCTCCTTGCCATATTTCGCCGGCGGCACCAGGTAAGCCACATTGTGGCTCACCAAGCGGTAACCCGTGCGCCCGCCCAGCTTCGGGTCGTCGCTCACCGTGTTGACGCGCAGTCGCGCGGCAAACTCCGGATGCCGGCTATTCTCGCCGTAATACGACCAGCGGAAGGCGAACGTGGGATTCACCGCATACGTTCCACAGGGAATCTTTCTCGCGGTGGCATTTTCTGGATAATGCGTGTCGTCAAAAGTCAGGAACCGCACGCCGCACAGCTCCTCGAAAAACTCATAGACCCCGTACAGCGTGCCTCGTGGCCGGCCACCATCAATGCACACTGCCTTCGGTCCAACACGAATGCGCAATGCTTCCTCGCCCAAAGCGCGACGGTCAGACGGTTGGCCGGAACGGGCGACCGCGTCAGGTCCGATGAACACAGCGCCCGCGCCGGGGCGCGCCGCTTCCACGACCGGGAGGACCGCGCCGGTCATCTCCTTCAACAGCCGCTGGAACTCCGTGGCGGCGTACCGCTCCGATTCCGTCGCGGCGGGGTCACAAACGATTTTCCAAGAGACCATCGCTGCTGGTGAAATAGAACCTTTCTCCGCTCGTGCGTTCACCAACGCTGCCAGCAACACCAAGATCAACAAGTTCATTCGCATAAGCCATCTCTTGGTACAATCACACGGATATCTCGTTACATCCCGATGCCGAGGTAGGTAGGGCCCGAGCCCACCCCCGCCCCCGTTGTGTGGACCCGTGCGCGCCGTTTGGAGGACCGGTCCCGGTTTGCGGCGCGCACGGAGTGCCGCGCCCTACCAATCATGTTGCAGAAGTTATTTGTCACAGCACCAGATTCACTTCGAGTTTCCCGCGGCTGCCTCAACGCACTCGATCATCTCATGGCGGAACGCGCCGATCGTCGTGTCGTTATTGCTGGCGTCTATCACGCTGCGGCCCAGTCCACGGGTCATCTCCTTCAAACTTTGATCCAGCATCCCGGGCAGGCTGACTTCGAGGAGATGCTTGATTCGACTACGGGCATCGTCCGTCAGTTTCGTTCCACCGTCAGCCGTGAGTCGCTCGCGCAACGCTGCGAGCACACGGTAATCCTCGATGCCTTCGCGCACCGCTTCCCAACGGCGGCTGGTGACTGGCTTGCTGCGCCCCGGATAAACGAGCATGTATTCCATGTCAATGCGCCCCCACGGATCGCCGCCCTGGTTGTAACACCAGAAGCCGATGCCGGTCGCCCCATGCCGGAAAGCGAACAGCGCGGCGGCGCGATAGTCGCCAATGAGATTCATGTTCTTGAGATTCGGACCGACGGGGCGGCTGTAAGCGTAGGCGCAGTTGTAGGACCAGAGCATCTTGCCGCTTTTGCGCACCACGTCCATCAGCGGAGTTTTTTCGGCGAGCATATAGACGCCCGGACACCAGATATCAATGCAGGACGACATGGCTTGAAACATCGGCAATTCGCCGCCGCCATCCACGTAGATCATCACGCCGGAGTGCGCTTCCCGCACCTGCTTGCCAAACGCGACAAGCTGGTTGACCAGGTTCCAACCCACGCCGCCCGGCTCGTCGAACGGATACAACGCAAAATGATTCGTGTCGAAACCCGCGCCGGCCATGTGCGCGACCAGTTCGCCGAGAAACTTTTTCAAATCATCCCGGTAGCCGGCGCTGCCGACTTCCCCGCGCAAACCAGGAAGGCCCTGGAGCAACAGAATGACGTCCTTTCCGCGCAACCGGCCCAGCACTGGATCAAGCTTGCTGAAATCCGAGCCGGCCAGCCGGCCTTGCGCGTCGTGTTTCACTTCGGGCAGCGCCACGGGAAAAACATTGTTCCCGTGGGCCAGAAGGTCCGGCAGGTTCGCTTCCTCGGGCGCGGCCCACGTGCAGAGCCGGAAGTCGCCCGCGGGAACCGTGGTGAACGGCAGGACCCGGAGCGATAATTCCACCGCAGTCTCCGGTGGAGGCACCGCGTGGGGATGCGTCGGCGCGTCGAGCACGCCGGCGCCGTTGAGCGCTTGCAGCCGCAATTTGATTTGATGCTCGCCCGGCTTCGCTGCGCCGAGGTCCACGTCCAGCCACAACTCGCGGCTGGCAAGCGACGGAATCGCCAGCGTGCCGGTCTCGTCCAATGCCGGCAGCGGGTCCCACGAGACATCGCCCAGCGACGTCGGCACACCGACCGAGCGATGCGGCGTCACGACCACGCCGTTGGTCAGCGGGTCCATCCGCACGCGCACCAGCAATTCGCGATCGGTCACATTAAACAGATTTAGGGCGACCGGCTCGTGTTCGCCCGGAACGGCGGTGCGCGCGAGGCGGAGCGGGTTTGCGGCGCCGACCGGCAACTGCTCGTCCACCCGTCGGTTCTCCCACATGGTTGCCTCAAAGGCCACCAGGCTCGTCCCCGGCCCCAGCGCCGTCGCCGACCGGATCACGTCGGCCATCGCGAGCGCCCGTTTCGCGTGCGCCACGAGCGCCGACGTTTTTTCCAACACCGCCTGCACCGCGCCGCGGTCGCTGCCGGGCACGGCGTCCTGCAACGACGAGACATCTTTCGCTTCGAGTTCAAGCGCCGACGCCTCGCGTAACATCGCCTTCGCGGAGAGTGGGAGCTTTTCTTCCGCAAGGTCCGCCGCGGAACGCAACGCGGTCAGTGCGCGGGCGGCGAGCGCGCGGTCGTTAACGAACGGTTGGAGAAAGATCGTCCGCTCGCCCGAGGCCAAGGTGTGCCCGTCTGCGCCAGTCAGCGTCCAAGTGAAGCGAAAATTACCCGGCGCGACTACATCAACCGGAATCAACAACTCGCCGTGCTTTCCGAGCACGATCGTGGTCGCCACTTGGCGCGCGCCATCGGGCCGGACGCAGACTGCTGTCGCCGTCAGCAGTTGCTCGCCCGGCTGGGGATTTCGGATGGCGAACCGAAGGCTTTGGCCTGTGAGCATCTCGTCGGCGTTCAGGTTCACCGGCGACATGTGAATGGCCGCGCCCTGCCGCAGGCCGAACCACGACCCGCTGTTGCGCACGTCGCCGCGGTACGATTTCCAATGCGCGACCGCACTGGTGGCCGCCGGCGTGCCGAGGCAGAACGCGATGCCGGACTCGCCGCCGGTGATGAGCATTTCGAGGCCGGTTGAATCCGTGGAGAGGTCGCCGAAGGTCGGCGTTACGTTGATCGTCCGGTTGTGGAAGTGGAAGCGGTGAAGGAACTCGCCCGCGTGGTTCAGGACTTGCAGGAAGCCGTCCTGCGTGCTGAGCGCGTAGTCGAGTTTGCCGTCGCCATCCAGATCCATCATCGCTCCCGGCGCGAGGCTGCGGCCCTGCATGTCAATCTCCCAGATCACACGTCCGCTTTCGTCGAAGCGATAGATCACACCGACCTGCGTGATCAGGCAGATGTCCGCGCGGCCATCGAGGTCGAGGTCGCCGACGGAAATCGTGGATGCAGCCGCCCCACGCGTGGTTCGTCGCCAGAGCACTTCGCCTTTGCTGTTGAGACAGTAAAACTGGCCGTCGCTCGATGCCGCTGCGACGCGCCCTTGTCCATTGGAACCAGCGAAGATGACCGGAGCCGATGTAGCCCATGACAGCGAAGAGCCGCCCATCTTCCGCTCCCACAGCACCTGGCCGCGATGGTTGAGTGCTGTCACGGCGCCATCGCCCGTGGCCACGACAATCTCCGGCTTGCCGTCGCCGTCCAAATCGCCGACCGCCGGGCTGACGGGGATGCCCTTGATTCTTGTCTGCCAGACGACTTGGCCCGTCAGCGCCGCGAAGGCCCAGACCGCGCCGGTTTCGTCGGTCTGAATGACTTCAAAGTTCCCATCGCTCTCCAGATCACAAAGCACGGAGGCGGACCAACTCGACGGCCCGTTCAACTGCGCGTGCCAGACTTCCTTGCCCGCGCCGTCGAGGCAAGTGAACAAACCGGCGTTGTCCGCCGCGTAAATCAGGGACGGCTGCCCAGGGCGAACCAGCACCGCGGGATAGGTCATGAAGCGGCCCTGGGTGCGCCAGTGCCACAACAACTTCCCTTGGCCATCGAGCACGAACAGTTCTTCACGTCCGGCGATCACCGCGCGCGCGCGGCCATCGCCATCAAGGTCCGCGATGATTCCTGCGCTTTCGAGGAACGACTCCAGATCGGTTTGCCAAAGCACCGGGAGTTTGAGTTCCGCCGTCCGACTCGCGGTCATGCTTGCGAGTAGAACAGTGAAGCCAATCACGAGCCATGCGGCCGCCGTGCGCCGTCCTGGCGGTAGCATCGCGACGCGAGGCGGCAAGCGGGTGGCTGGAGGCAACAGGTCTGGCTTGGGCGCGATTGGCATTTTCATAGGTCGAACTGTTCGCAACGAGTTCTCGTTGTGACAACGCGGAAAGCATAACGACAAAGGGACACGGATTACCACACCGAACTGAATTCCCAGTCCAGAGTTGCATCTTAGCCAAGAGATCGACATAACTCATGCCGACACGATGAAAACCAACCGAGCATCCACGCACGCTCACCCGCAGGCCATGAAAGGGACCCGCCGCCAATTCCTGCAAACCACCGCCCTCGCGGCTTCAGCTTTCACCATCGTTCCCCGTTCTGTTCTCGGAGGCGGCGGACAACTTGCCCCCAGCGAGAAGATCACCCTGGCCGGCATTGGCCTGGGCGGCCAGGGCCTGCAGAACATGGTCATTTTTCAGCAGCTCCCGGAAGTCCAGGTTGTGGCGGTGTGCGACGTGAACCGTGAAGGCGGCGGCTACCTCTCCTGGAACTGGTCCGAGGGCCGGGAGGGGCAAACGTGCGGACGCGAACCGGCGCGGCGCTTGATGGACGACGCTTACGCCAAACAACAACGCTCGGGGCAATACCGGGCCTGCAAGGCCTACAACGATTACCGCGAGCTGCTGGCCAAGGAAGACGTGGACGCGGTCATGATCGCCACGCCCGACCATACCCACGCGGTCATTACGATGGCCGCGCTGAAACGCGGCAAGCACGTCTATTGCGAGAAGCCGCTCACCTGGTCGGTCTCTGAGGCGCGGCAGGTCACCGAAGCGGCGCGCCATGCCAAGGTCGCCACCCAGTGCGGCAACCAAGGCCAGGCCTCCGAGTCCGCGCGTGTCACGCGAGAGATTATCGCCGACGGCGCCATCGGCCCGGTGCGTGAGGTGCAGGTGTGGTACGGGGACCGCTTCTGGAGCTGGCCCACGTGGGAAGGCCGCCCGCCCGACGCGCCGCCGGTGCCCGACGGATTGGATTGGGACCTCTGGCTCGGCCCGGCGCCTTATCGCCCCTATCATCCCGCCTATCATCCGTGGACGTGGCGCAACTGGCTCGACTTCGGCACCGGTCTGCTTGGCGACCTCGGTTTGCACAAGCTCTCGACCGTCTTCAAGGCGCTGAACCTCGGCCATCCGGTCAGTGTGGAAGCGAGCGCGACGAAATTGAGCACGGAGACTTATCCACTGGGCGAGATTGTGCGCTTTGAGTTTCCCGCGCGCGGCCACATGCCGCCCGTCACGCTCAACTGGTATGACGGCGGATTAAAGCCGGCCCGCCCCCCGGAACTGGAGGACGACGATCCGATGCGGGACATCATCTACATCGGCGACCGCGGCAAGCTCATGGGGGATCGGCTCATCCCCGAGTCGCGAATGGACAGCTACAAGAAACCGCCCAAGACACTGCCGCGCTCACCCGGGCACCATCAGGAATGGATTGCCGCCTGCCGCGGCGGCCCGCCGGCGGGGTCCAGCTTCACCGGCCATTCCGGGCTGGTGACGGAAGTCTGCCTGCTGGGCAACATCGCGGTTCGCGCGGAGAAAAAGCTTCTGTGGGACGGCGATAAAATGGAGTTTAAGAACGACCAAGCCGCCAACAAGCTGCTGTACCGCGAATACCGCCAAGGTTGGTCGTTATAGCTGCCACGCTGGCAAGGAACTGATCATCGTGCTCGGCGAACCGGAGTACGACCGGCGGTGTTGGCGCTCGATGCCGTGCCATGAAAACGAGATGTCATCGAAACTGGTTGCCTTGGCTGTGTATTCCGCGCAGCGTTCAATCCAATTTTATGAGAAATCATCTCTTCGCGGTGCCCAGCCTGCGTGTTGTGCTGGCGGCAAGCATCTTGTTGAACACCTTGACCTCCGGCGCTCCCGGCCACGCCGCCGCGCCGGATTCAACCAACCCTCTCTCGCTCACCCGTGCGTTCCCCGTCGAGAAGCTGTCGGCGATTCTGATTCCGCGCGATCAGTGGCATCCCTTCCCGGCCCTGAAAGACCGCGAGCGCTGGCAGGCGTTGCCCAAGCCGGTAGCGGCTCACCTGATCGCGCGCGGCGAAGAAGCGTTGGCCAAACCGTTGCCACCGTTGCCGGCGACGCTTTACCTCGGCTACGCCCGGAATGGCAACCGCTCGGATTTTGAG
>CAYIIH010000143.1:14514-19102 GCA_964363225.1 uncultured Verrucomicrobiota bacterium
CTTTTTCGAACGCCGGGTGCTGCTGCAGACTCTCGCTCTGGCCGAGTGTGTCGAGGCCAGGGGACGGTTTTTGGATGCCGCGGCGGACGCGCTCTGGGCTCTGTGCGAGGAATCCACCTGGTGTCTGCCTGCGCACGTCGGCGTGCAGAAGGCGAAGGTGGGATTGCCCGACATCAACGAACCCATTGTGGATTTGTTCGCCGGCGAGACGGCGGTGACGGTGGCCTGGACGCTCTACTTGCTCGGCCCCGAGTTGGATCGGATCTCGCCCCAACTGCGCCGTCGCGCCGAACTCGAACTCAACCGCCGCATTCTTTCGCCGGTGTTCGAGCGCGACGATTTCGGATGGATGGCGCTGAACGTCACCCGCGCGGATCGCCGCCCGAATAACTGGACGCCGTGGATCTCAGCGAGTGTGCTGACCGCCGCGCTCCTGACGGAACCGGACAGCAACCGGCGCGTGCAAATCGTCCACAAAATGCTGCGCAGTCTCGATGGCTTCCTGCGATTTCACCCGGCGGATGGCAGTTGCGACGAAGGCCCGGGTTACTGGGGCCACGCGGGGGGCAGCATGCTCGATGGTTTGGATGTCCTGCACAGCGCCACCGGCGGCAAACTTGACGTCTATGCCGAACCCATCATCCAGGAGATCGGCCGCTTTATCTACCGCGCCCACATTGACGGCGATTACTTCGTGCCCATCGGCGATTGCGCCGCCCGCTTCGCGCCAGAGCGCGGCCTGGTTTTTCGCTACGGCAAGCGCATCCACGATCCGAACTTGAAGGCGTTGGCCGCTGCCGGGGCATCGGTTGAGTCCATCCTGGGCGACAGATTCATGGGCCGTCAGTTGAATGCGGTCTTTGAGGCGGCGGATATCCTTCAGTTCGCCCCAGCTTCCCCGCCGCGGGTGCGCGACGTCTGGCTGGCCAGCGAAGAGTTGCAACTGATGGCGGCGCGTTCCCACGCCGGCGCTCGCGAAGGTCTGTATGTGGCGGCGTGGGGCGGGCACAACGCGCAAAGCCACAATCACAATGACGTGGGCAATGTCCTGGTTTTTGCCGATGGCCAGCCGGTGTTCGTGGACGCCGGCGCCCCGACCTACACCGCCCAGACGTTCAGCTCGAAACGGTACGACCACTGGGCTTTTCAGTCCGCGTTCCACAACGTGCCAACGATCAACGCGGTCATGCAGAGCCCTGGCCGCGAGTTTGCCGCCCACGACGCAGTCTGCGAAACCAACGACTCGACGGCTCAACTGCAAATGAACATTGCTTCGGCCTATCCCGCCGCCGCCAAAGTCAAATCATGGCTCCGCACGGTGCGGCTCAATCGAGGCCGGAATATCGAGATTGTCGAAGCATTCGAGCTGACGGAAACCGCCGGCGAAACCGCGCTGAATTTTCTCACGCCGCTCGAGGCCGACACCAGCCGGCCGGGCCAGGTCAGATTGCGCTCAGCAGCCCAAAGCGGCCAACGGGGGGTGGCGGTGCGCTTGGAATACGACGCCACGAAGCTGGCACCCAGTGTTGAGCGCATCGCCCTGACCGACGGCCGGCTCGCCAAATCGTGGGGCCCGCACCTCCATCGACTGGTCCTCCGCGCCAGGTCGCCAGCGCTCAAGGACACGTGGACGTTGCGGATCGCTGACGATGCAGTCCAACCGATCGCTCGATAAGCATCCTTTCACTGATAAGGTTGATTTCGATCAAGGCGGCTTTTCCCTCCCTGGCCGAATCTTCGGAGCATGCAAGCGCGGAACCATTGGCTGATCCATCGAACCATGCATTGAGAAAGGAGACCATTCCATGAACCTGTCCAGACGGGATTTCCTGAAAAGCACCGCCGCCTTCGCCGCCGCCGGTTTTCTCAACGAACGATGGCTGCTGGCTTCTTCCACAAGGGCGCACCGGATTGTGCGCGTGCACAATCCGCTGGCGAGTTTTTTTGATGTGGTCAGCTTCGAGTTTCAGAAAAACGCCCCGGAGAGCTACTACGGCAATTTCGTCCAGGGACAAACCGTGATTCAGATGCTGGATGCGGCGCTGTGCTCGTTGACCGGCGAGGACGATCCCATCCGGGCCATGCGCCGGCTGGTTCCTTACCGGACCGGCGAGCGCGTGTTCATCAAGATCAACGTCACCACCTGCTTCAAGCTTTGGTCGGGGCAATGGGACCGCATCAATTGGGACCTGCACTACAACGACATGGATGCGCTGGCCGAACCGATCAACGCCACTGTCCGCGCGCTGGTCCGCATGGGGGTGCCCCAGGAAATGATCGGGATTTGTGATCCCACCTGGACCGAAGGAAGTCCCGATCCCGAGAGGCGGACGCCGCGCCTGACGCCCGACCGCGTCGCGAAGCGCATCAAAGCGGCCTTTCCGTCCGTGGTTCTCTACCGCTCGTCTTTCATGCCCGGAGGCGACGGCATCACCTGGAAGAGCAACGACTCACACGCCATCGTGGAATTCCGTGATCCAGTGATCAACGCGCGGAAGGCGCGGAACACGAGCCACCGCCTGCCGGACCAGTTGGTGGAGGCGGAGCACATGATCAATATCCCGATCATGAAAAGCCACAGCATGGGCGGTGTCACCGGGGCGTTGAAGAACAACTTCGGGACGGTGGCGAGCTGCCGGGGCTTTCACGAGACCTTCAAGGAGGACAAGGAAAAAGTGAATGCCCTCCTCAGCGACCAAGCCAATCCGGCGGTGGACATCTGGCTCAACCGCCACGTGGGCGGCAAAACCCGGCTGATCGTGTGCGACGGGCTCTTGGGCGGCTGGGACTGGGGCGAAGACCCGCCGATCGGCTGGAAAAAGTTTGGCGGACGATCGCCCAACTGTCTGCTGGTGGGAACGGATCCCGTGGCCATGGACAGCGTCATCTATGACCAGGTCTGCGAATCGCTGCCGGAGAAAGTGAAGAACTTCTCGAAACCCAACATGCTGGTGGATGGCGCCCGGGTAGGCCTGGGGAGTTACGAGACGCGCCAAGGTCCGAAAGGCGGCTACAAGACGATCGATTACGCGGAGATCAATCAGAGCGCGGACGACGCCAAGCTCGCGAAGCTGGCTGAACTGGCCCGGCGCTACCAGGCTGGCCGCAAGACCTCCGCCGAAATCCAGGACTTGCTGGCGGAATGCCAGGCGTTGCTTTAAAGCGTGTTTCAAAAGTTGGAGGCGACGTTAAGAGACTCACTTTGGTCGTCCTTGCCCTCGATGGCGTGCCCTTCGCGGAGGTCGCCGGAAACACGGCTTGATTTTCCTCGGCACGATCAGGAACATCGGCCAGAGCATCGCGGCACGGCAATCCCGCCGTGCTTGGCGAGAAAGAAAAACCTTAAAATGAAAAATACAACCGCACTGCTTCTCCTGGCCTGGATAACCTGCTCCGTCCCTGCCAAGGAGTTAAATGTCTCCGTGAATGGAAACGATGAGTACGACGGCTCCCCATCCAAGCCGTACCGTACCATTTCAGCGGCCGCAAACATTGCCCAGCCAGGAGATGTCATCACCGTTCATGCGGGGATCTATCGTGAGCGTGTGACGCCACCGCGTGGCGGCGAGTCCAACACCCAGCGCATCGTCTATCGAGCCGCGCCGGGCGAGAAGGTTGAGATCAAAGGCTCGGAGGTCGTCAAGGGCTGGGTGAAGGCTCAGAACGATGTCTGGAAAGTGACGTTGCCCAATTCGTTCTTCGGCAGCTTCAATCCCTACAGCGACCTCATCCGCGGCGACTGGTTCAATCGGCGGGGTCGGGACCATCACACGGGCGCCGTTTATCTCAACGGCGACTGGCTGACGGAGGCGGCCAAGCTGGACGAAGTGCTGATGCCCGCGGGCACCGCCCCGTCGTGGGTCAACCGGGCGAGCCAGGAGTATCTGCTGAACGTGGCGTGGCTGCGTCCCGGCGACGGATCGGGGAACGCCGGGCGGATTCCGGCGACGGGTTTTGCGGCCAAACACGGCACGCAAAACGCGCCCAGCTCCGAGGGAGGAGAGTGCATCGGCTTTATTGCGCATGGCGACTGGGTTCGCTACGAGCGGATCGACTTCGGTCAGCGCACCGAGCAGATGGAGATTCGCGCGGCGTCGGCCTCGGAGGGCGGGATCATCGAGATTCGGCTGGACGCGCCGGACGGTGAACTCCTGGGAACGTGTTGGGTCCCGAACACGGGCGGATGGCAGTCGTGGTCTTCGTTCAAAACCAAGCTCAAGCCCGTGAGCGGGGTCAAGACGCTCTGCCTCGTGTTCAAGGGGCAAAAGCCGGCGGCGTTGAATTCCCAATTGTGGTTTGGCCAAGTGGACGCGTCGAACACTACGATCTGGGCGCAGTTCAAGGGCGTCAATCCGAACGAGCAACGGGTCGAGATCAACGTCCGCAAGACGGTCTTCTACCCGGACCAGCCGGGCCGGAACTACATCACTGTGCGCGGCTTCACGCTGCGTCACGCGGCCACGCCCTGGGCGCCGCCGACTGCCGAACAAGTCGGCTTGATCGGCACGCACTGGAGCAAGGGTTGGATCATCGAGAACAACGTGATCAGCCACTCGGTCTGCTCCGGCATCGCGCTTGGCAAACACGG
>CAYIIH010000144.1:0-18916 GCA_964363225.1 uncultured Verrucomicrobiota bacterium
GACGCGTGCGGCAACACCGCCACGTGCAGCCAGACCGTGACGGTGGTCGATACGACGCCGCCCGAGTTCACCTGCGCTACGAACAAGACGGTCAAATGTGACCAGGCTTGGACGTTCGATACGCCAACCGCCAGCGATGCCTGTAGCGGCACGAACGTAACCGTCACGATTCTCAACACGGTGACGAACGGCCTCTGCCCGCAGACTATCACGTGCACTTGGCTGGCCACGGACGCCTGCGGCAACGCCAGCACGTGCAGTCAGTCCGTGACGCTGGTGGATACCGTGCCGCCGGTTCTCCTTTGCCCAGCCAATATCACAAGCTACACCTGCTCCAACTCGGTACCGGTCTATTACACGGCTTGGGCAACGGACGCTTGTTCACCTATGCTGAGCACGAACTACAGCCCGAGCTCCGGCACGCTGTTTTCCGCCGGCACGACCACTCCGGTAACCGTCACCGCAACAGACGGATGTGGCAACACCAGCACCTGCACGTTCAACGTAACTGTGCTGGACCAGGCCATCACACAAAACTTAATGCGGGGCCTGCCGGACTGCTACAGCCCGTGGTTCTCGGATTCTGTGGCGGTGCGGAGTGCCTGCCTGACGACTGCGTACGGCCCCTTGTTTTGGAAGTCCTTCGACGTTTCGACCGTCAACCGGCGCTTCGGCCTCTCCTGGCAAGGGTTGCCCAGCGGCATTTCGGCGGCTCAGATATTCACCCGGATGAAGCCAAGGAAGACGCTATTCAGCTTCCCGGAGAATGACACCATCTCTTTCGGTCTCAGTGGCTGCAATTCGTCTGGGTGGCTCTGGAGCCAGCAGATAGGTGTCCTGCCAGGGGGTGGGCCCATCTGGCGCAACCAAGCCGGCTGCGGAGTTTCATTCTCGTTCAACCTGCAGAGCATGCCCAACCTGCTCTCTCACATGAACAGCCCCACCCACCGCCTGGACATGCTCGTCCAGAATGACACGACCGTGGACTATGCCTGGTTGCGCATCCGCTACTGCCCGCCACAGATTTTCAACGGTCATCCCGTCTATCTCACCAACGCCGTAGCAGTCGTCGCGCCCACGGGTTGGGTGATTGCTCAGGACCCCAGCTTGACGGCTGCGACCAACGTCACGGCTGTGTTCGCGCTTGGCGACACGCGGGACGCCCGCCTGTCGCTCGATCTGGCAACGCTCGTCGAGAGCGCCAACCGAAGCCTGGTCGTCAACTTTTCCAGCAACGGAGAAGACGGTGTCGCCGAACGCTACGGATTCCGGCTTGAAAGTTATCAAAGTCCGGATGGACCTGGAGTGGCCTGGGAGCCTCGCGTTTCGACGAACGCATCCAATCCGCGCGTCCGGCTGCTTAGCGGTGGTCAGGAAGTTGGCGGTGGCGCCGGTCTCCGGCCCATTCAGGTGCTGAGCGGCGCTCTTGGGGTGGAGATCGCCTTCACCGGCGGCACGAATGCCACGGCCCGATTCGCCGCCCCCGTCCTCGTCAGCCCTGGAGCTGGTGCACCGCCAGTCCTGGCGGACACGATCGAACTTACCTTTGAAGGGAACGCCCTGATGGACGCCGTCGCCACGGAAATCGAGTTGATCTCGGCCAACCTTCCGGAGTTCGGCGTCCGCGGCATTGCCTCGGGACCCGGCGGCAATTACGAGTCGGTGCAGGGCAATGTGCTCGCGCAATACTCTGGCGGCCAGCTTGTGCTCTCGCCGCTGGACGAAAACTCCGATCAACCGATCAGCGTCCGGTCGAGCGTCACGCCGACAAACGAGTTCCGGGCGATGCTGGGTGAGCCGTTTGGCGTTTTCGAGCCGCCCGCCACGAACTCCAGCCTTGTCCTGGTCACTCGCGGCCTTGTCGCTGGCCAGGAGCGAGATCTGCCGTCCCTCCACTTTGACTACACTGGCTCGGGCTGGAAACTCACCGCCAGGCGTGACGGTGCGGCCCTGCTTTTGGGCCGAGTCCAGGTTTGGAACAACGGCGTTTTGCTCGCCGACCTCACCAACGCACCCAGCGTGCAACTGTCCTCACTGCCACCCGTGCATTGGCCCACTCTAGTCCGGACGACGGACGATGACATTTCCTACCGCTTCCCGTACCCGTCCGGACTGGACGTGCTGGCCATTGGTGTGGCGTATTCGGGCACCGAACTTCGAGTCACGACCGACACTTACGGCGAGCCTGTGCAGGCGTTGACCGGCGAGCACGTCGAGGTCGTACGAGCGGAGGTGTTGGCTCTGCCTCCGTTGGAAGCGGGCCCCCCTCAATATCGCCTCGATGTGCCGGAGTTGGGGTCGAATGAGGTCACGATTCGCTGGAGCGGCATCGGTGGCATACTCGAAAGCGCATCCAGCTTGAGCGGACCCTGGGCGCCCGTATCCGGAAGTGAGAGCGGTGAAATCACGTTGCCGATAGAAAGAGCCCAAGCTCAATTCTTCCGCGTGCGTAGCCAATAGGAAATATGGGACTTGGACAACGACGGCTGGATCGACTCAGGACTGCCCTTCGATCAGATGGAACTGGACGGCGAGATCACTACCACCACCCACGCCAGTCCAGCGTTGGAAGGCCCGGCCAGATTCTATCGCCTGATCTTCAAGCCTTGAAATAGAACGCATCACTGAGAGGCGCCGGAGAAAGACCGTTGCGCAACGTCCTTTCGCGGGGTGGGCGGTTCATGCGCAAGGACAAGGGTTCGGAACGTTAAGGGGTCTTGATAATGGCTACTTCCCGCCAGGCTTCCTCCGGCGATACAGCAGGTAGTTCAGATGGCCGCGAGTTCCCATCCCCAAGCGCTCCGTCCACTTAAGGGGTGACCCCTATTTGTAATTGCATTCCTTGCAACTGCACCTAGTTTCAGTTCATGAATGCAACGACAGGCTGTCGCAACGGATTGAGCCGGACGCTTTCCGATCTTGGACGGATGAGCCTGGGTTTGGTATTGGGCTTGCTGGTTTTCGGATGCGCCAGCACTCAGAAAATCGATTGGAACAGCCGGGTGGGTAATTACACCTACGATCAAGTAGTCTTGGAGTTCGGTCCGGCTGATAAGCTGGCGGAGTTGACCGACGGGACAAAAGTGGGGGAGTGGCTATTGCAGCGGGGCTCTGCGCGAGGGTCGTTTTACGCGGTGACGGGGCATTGGGTTCAACATTACAGCCATCCGCCATCGCCCGATTACTTCTTGCGCCTGACTTTCGATCCTAAGGGCAAGTTAAGAGAGTGGAGAAAAGTGGTGAAATGAAGGCCTGATTCCAGGCTTCCTTGTCTGGTTTTGTCCTGCTTCACTGGCCCCATGAACGTTGACCTTGGCCTCTGGGGAAAACTGACGCGCGTCATTATTCTCCTGCTTGTGCTGGCGGCGCTGCTGGGAGTTGTCCTCTGGTACCTGCCTCTCTTTCAACAAAACGAGCGCATGCGCAAAGAAATCCTGCGGATCGATTCACAAATCAAGCAGCAAGAAGAACTGGCCCGGCAACAGGAACTCGCCGTCAAAGCGCTGCGCAACGATCCGAAGACCGTGGAGCGCACCGCTCGCGAAAAACTGGGCTATGCCAAGCCGGGTGAGACCGTGATTTACTTTGAACAGCCCGCCGCCAGCACCAATAAGTCGAGCGAGAACCATGGCCCTTAAACGGTCATGATTTCTTTTTCCTTGTGGGCCAGGTGCGCGTCGATCTTGGCGACGTAATCGTCGGTCAGCTTTTGCACCTCCTTCTCCGCCCGCAGCAATTCGTCTTCGGTAATGATGCCGCTCTTGGTCTCCTTTTTGAGATGCTCGATGGCGTCGCGGCGGACATGGCGAATGGCGATGCGGCCATCCTCGGACATTTTTCTGACGACTTTGGTGAATTCGATCCGACGCTCCTGGCTCAGCTCCGGCAAAACGATGCGGATAAACTTTTTATCGACGGCCGGATTCAACCCGAGGTTGCTTTTTTGAATCGCTTTCTCAATGGGATGGACCGTGCTGGCATCCCAGGGCTGGATGAGGATCACGCGCGTCTCCGGCGTGGTGATCCCTGCCAGTTCACGAATCCGCATGTGCGACCCGTAAACTTCCACCTGGATATTCTCCACCAATCCGGGAGAAGCTTTGCCGGTGCGCACGCCGGAAAACTCGTGCTGGACCACCTCTTCGGTTTTGATCATTTTCTCTTCCGTTTCCAGTAAAATGTCATCGACTGGCATAAGTCCTTTCAGTTTAGCAAACTCTGGCCGGGCTGCCGGCAAGCCGGCCGGCCTTCAATCTGTGACCATCGTTCCCACCGACTCGCCGAGAACAACCCGCTTCAAATTATGCGGCGCGGCCAAGTCAAAGACTATTATGGGCATTTTGTTGTCCATGCAAAGCGAAAAGGCGGTGGAATCCATGACTTTGAGTTGCTTTTGCAGCGCTTCCAGGTAGGTGATGCGCGTATAACGCCTGGCTTGGGCGTTTTTCTTGGGATCCGAGTCGTAAATCCCATCGACTTTGGTCGCCTTCAAAATGACATCCGCCCCGATCTCATTCGCGCGCAAGGCGGCCGCCGTGTCGGTCGAGAAATAAGGGTTGCCGGTGCCCCCGCCGAAGATGACCACGCGGCCTTTCTCCAGATGCCGGACGGCGCGGCGGCGGATGAACGGCTCGGCCACCTGTGACATGCTGATGGCGCTCTGGATGCGAGTGGCGACGCCGGACTTCTCCAGCGCATCCTGCAAGGCGAGGCCATTGATGACCGTGGCCAGCATCCCCATGTAATCGCCAGTCGCCCGCTCGATCCCGCGTTCGCTGCCCTGCAAGCCGCGAAAAATATTGCCGCCCCCCACGACGATCACGACTTCCACACCCATTTCCCGCACTTCGCGAATTTGCCGCGCCATGTCGTGGATGGCCTCCGGACAAATGCCGACTCCCGACTCGCCGCCCAGGGCCTGGCCGCTCAATTTCAGAAGGATGCGACGGTACTTGGGTTTGCCTTTGGTTTTCATGAGTCGGAAAGAGTCGTTCGTTGGATCAATACCGGGGAAAAACAGGAATAAATGGACCCAACAACACTCCTCTTGCAATGGGCCGCTCGCAACATATCGGCGAATTTGTAGCAACCCCATTCCCATCCGTCAAATCAAAGCCCGCCAAAGCGGAGCGCGGTCATCTTGGCCGCAGCAGCTTCGCCCATGGCCGAACGCCCGAGTGGTTCGGGCCCCTGGATTCATTCCTGGCTGCTGCGGCCAAGATGGCCGCGCTCCGGGGTTGTCGGAAAACTCTTCGCGCGCCGCGAGGGTTTTCTGGCGTGGCGCAGGAGCGCTAACATTCTTGTCGGCCCGAATCGCACGCCGGCGCCAAAGCCGACAAGAATGTCGGCGCTCCTTCGGTTGCGGCTGCGCCCCGCTGCGAAATATCCAGGCGAGGCCGATCTCCTGCTGCATCGTTACGCCAAGGCCGGCCCATAAAAGCCAATCCGAGGCAAAATCACCCGGCCCTGTTCAAGCGGTGAAACTCTCGCCGACCTGAAAGCGAATGAACCGGCGGATGACAATGTCGTCGCCCAATTGCCTGGCTACGGAGGCGACGTGTTCCTTGACGGTGATTTCGGAATTCTTTTTCACAAAACCCTGGTCCACCAGACAAAAGCTCTGGAAGTATTTCTCCAGTTTGCCTTCCACGATTTTGGCGATGGCTTGCGGCGGTTTGTTCTTTACTTGCTCGGCAGCAATTTCCTTTTCCTTGGCCAGAAGGGCGGGATCGATCTGCTCGCGGGTGACAGCGGTGGGATTGGCGGCGGCGATTTGCAGGGTGATGTCGCGGACGAGTTGCTTGAATTCATCAAGGGCGACGGTGCTTTCCTGGCCGGCGCTCACTTCCACCAGCACGCCCACTTTGGCGCCGGTATGAATATAGGCGGCAATCATGCCATTGCCGGAGACCTCGAACCTCTGATGGCGCGAGATTTGGATGTTCTCGCCCAGGGTCGCGACTTGCGTCGTGCGGGCTGCCTCCAAATCCGGCATGGGATTGGTGGCCAGTGTCCTGGCTGTCTCCTCGCAAAAAGCGCGGAAGTTCTCGTTCTTGGCCACAAAGTCGGTTTCGCAATTGATTTCGACCAGCGCCCCGACCCGGGCCCCCGGCTGAATGAATTGGGCAATCACGCCTTCCTTGGTATCGCGGGAAGCTTTCTTGGCGGCGGCCGCTACTCCCCTCTTGCGCAGGATATCAATGGCCAGGTTCAGATCGCCCTGCGATTCGGTGAGTGCCTTCTTGCAGTCCATCAAGCCTGCGTTGGTCATTTCACGCAGTTTGCCAACCAATGCCGCGGTTATTTCAGCCATACAAAATCCAATCTGTTCAAGGTTAAGAAAATAAAGGGGAGCCTGTGAGAAATAGCATCGCCGTTTGTCCGAAAGAGGCCCGCGCTAAGCCGAAGGGGCCGCTTCAGCCACAGGACCCGAGATCACGGGGGAAGAGGCCGGGATCGAGTCCGGGGCCGCCTCGGCGGGCGCCGCGGGCGGCGTTGCTTCTGCGGGGGCGGTCTGTGGCTCAGCAGACTCGGCGCGACGGCCATACTTGGCCTGGTACTCTGCGCGGGCCTGGATGATGGCCTGCGTGATCACAGTCAAAACCAGGCGGACAGAACGAATGGCGTCATCATTGCCGGCAACGGGGTAATCGGCCAGGTCAGGATCGCAGTTGGTATCCACGATGGCCACCAGAGGAATCTTCAACCGGCGCGCCTCCGCCACGGCATTATGCTCCCGTTTGATATCCACGATAAAAATGGCATCCGGCAGGGTGTCCATGGTGCGGATGCCATCCAGGTTCTTGAACAGCCGCGCGGCTTCGCGCCGGATGGCCGCCTGTTCCTGTTTGACGTAATTGTTGATCGTGCCGTCGGTTTCCATCTTCTCGATCTCTTTGAGGCGGCCCAAAGAGCGTTTGATGGTCTTTAAATTGGTCAGGGTGCCGCCCAGCCAGCGTTCGGTCACATAAATCTGTCCGCAAGATTTGGCGGATTCTTTGACCGCTTCCTGGGCTTGCTTTTTGGTGCCGACAAACAGGATGCGCCCTCCTCGAGCGACGGTTTTGGCCAGGAAATCACAGGCGGCTTCAAGCTGGGCCAGTGTTTTGCTCAGGTCAATGATGTAAATGCCATTGCGCGCATCGAAGATGTATTTCTTCATCTTGGGATTCCACCGTTTGGTTTGGTGCCCAAAATGAACTCCCGCATCCAACAATTCTTTTATGCCAATACTGATCACAAGTTTCCTTTGGTTAGCAGCCCGCCGCCTGTCCGTTGGCAGGTCATCCTGCGGAATACAGGATTCAATTTGATGTTGTTCTGGCCTCCCTCGCTCACACGAGCGAAGGTTGTTTATGGCCGTTTGACCCTTTCGGGCCGCAGCCGGATTCTCTTGCCACCGTCCGAAAAAGGGCAGGCAAGATAGCAAAGCCTCCGGTGACGGCAACTCTTATTTTCCTTCGGATTTCGGCCTTCGGGCGTTGGCCTTCAGAACAGCTCAACGGTTTGCCTTGGCTGCTATGCGTCTGCGCTGTTAAATGACTGCGGAACTTCGAATGAAAGCAGCATATTCAAATCGGCTTGCCTGTGAAATCTGCATTTTGGCTGGCGGCCTCAGTTCCCGCATGGGGCGGGACAAAGCGCGCTTACGATTGGGCAACAGGACTTTGTTGGGCCATGTTCGGGCCACGGCTCGGCAACTTCTTCTGCCTGTGCGAGTTATCAGGCATGATCGCGTGCCCCGTTGTGGTCCACTGGGAGGTATTTACACCGCGCTGGCGAGCACAGGGGCTGAAGCGGTGCTTTTTCTCTCCTGCGATACGCCGTTTGTTTCACGGTCGCTGCTCCGGCAACTGCTCGAAAGGTCAAGTCAGGCCAAAGCCGGTGTGTTTGTCCGCGAAGGAAACAAGGTTGGATTCCCGTTCGTTTTGCGGCGCGCCACGTTCTCTGCTGTGAAGGATCATGTCGAACGGCAGGAATACTCGCTGCAAGTTTTGGCTAAGAAGCTGAAAGCCAGGACTTTTCGTGCGCATCTCGCTCAGAAGCATGAACTCTTGAACGTGAACACGCCAGCCCAATGGAAGGCCGCGCGCGAGGTGTGGCGGGCACTCCACACCTTGAGGCGGAGTCGAACCGGGTGAGAACCTCCCGGCTCTGGTCCGGCGTTCTGCTTTCGTACCGTGGCAGCCGGCGGCAGGAGCCTCACTTTCTTGCGACTTGTGCGCTGGGGCGCCGGTTTCTTGTGTCCGGCTTCGAGCTTGCCCAACCAGTTGCCTCTGGCCATATTGACCGCGCGAATGAAACCTTTCGGAAGGAATCGGCCTTGAAAATCCTCGTCGCGATTACGGGCGCGAGCGGGATTCTGTATGCCCAGCGCTTGCTGGATAACCTTGACCCCAGCCAGCATGAAGTGCATGTGGTCCAAAGCAATTACGCGCAAGTAGTCATTAATCAAGAACTTCCGTCGGGGCTGCGTTTGCCACCCGGAGTGGTCTCGCACAGTCTCAAGAGCATGAATGCGCCTTTTGCCAGCGGATCCAATCCGTTGGACGCCATGGTGGTTATCCCCTGCAGCATGGGAACTCTGGGCCGCATCGCGCACGGCTTCAGTGAGGATGTCCTCCTCCGCACCGCCGATGTCATGCTCAAGGAACGGAAGAAGCTTATTCTTGTGCCGCGCGAAACCCCTATCAGTCTGGTGCATGTGAAGAACTTTGAACTGCTCCTGCTGGCCGGGGCCACGATTCTGCCGGCCAATCCCTCTTTCTACACCCACCCCAGCACCGTGGAGCAGGTTGTGGACACGGTCGTCGCCCGCGTGCTGGACCATTTGGGCGTGCCGCAGGATTTGGTGCGGCGCTGGCAGGAGGAGAAAGAGTAAAACGAGTTGCCTCTGCGTTGGGTTGCAGTTATTTTTTCGCTATGGAATACCAAATAACCTTGGTGGAATCAGCCGAAGGCGTAGCGGTCTGGTGTGATGATTTGCCCGGCTGTTGTTCGCAAGGAGCCACACGCGAAGAAGCCTTGGCCAACATCCGTGAGGCCATTCGCGAATGGCTGGAAGCACAGCCGGAAATTGAAGCGAGATTCCATGTGAAAGTGCAACGGGAAGTCATCACGGTGTAGCCATGCCACGGCTTCCCGGAGTCAATCATCTTCAGGCCGTGCGTGCTTTGGAAAAGGCCGGTTTTCAGATCATCCGCCAAGGAAAACACATCACCATGTCGGACGGAGTGCATACCGTGCAAATTCCCCGCCACAACCCGGTCAACGCCTTCACCATGGGCTATATCGCTCAAAAAGCGGGTTTCACGCCCCAGGCCTTCCGGGATTTGCTCTAACATTGAAACCGCCCAGTGCTGTCAATGCCATCCTCCATCTTCCATCCTCTATCCTCGCTGAAAAAATGGGCTGATTTCGTCAAATTTCCCCACACCGTCTTTGCGCTGCCCTTTGCTCTGGCCGGGATGGTCGTGGCAGCGCGGGACCAGCGCGGCTGGCCCGGCTGGCGGACATTCGGATTGATCCTCGCCGCCATGGTGTGCGCCCGGACCTGCGCGATGGCTTTCAACCGCATTGTGGACCGGCGGTTCGACGCGGAGAATCCGCGCACCGCCATGCGCCATTTGCCCACCGGCCGGATTTCTTTGGCCGGCGCCTGGGTGCTTTGCGGGACATCCGCCGCCGGTTTGGTGGCCGCGAGCTATTTTTTGAATGCCGTCTGCTTTTATCTTTCCCCACTGGCATTATTTGTCATTTGTTTCTATTCGCTGACCAAACGATTCACCGATTTCACCCATATCTATCTCGGCCTGGCGCTGGCCTTGGCTCCATTGGGGGCGTGGCTGGCCGTCCAGGGAAGCTTGGCGTTTGCGCCGTTGGTGCTGGCCTTGGCCGTGGTCTTTTGGCTGATTGGGTTTGATGTCATTTATGCCCTCCAGGATTATGAATTTGACCGCAGCAAAGGATTGCATTCACTGGTCGTGCGCTGGGGCGTTGCGAACGCTTTGACCTTTGCCTTTCTTTGTCACGTGGCCATGTGGGGGTTGCTGGCGGTGTTCGGATTGATTTCACGGTTTCGGGTGGCATACTTTGTCGGGTTGATCATAATCTTGGCGACCCTGGTCCTGGAGCATTGGCTGGCCAGAAAGCGAAGTCTGAAATGGATTCAGATCGCGTTCTTTCGGCTGAACGCGCTGATCAGCCTGGTGTTCTTGATCATGACCACGGTCGAAGTTGTCTTTCGCGGCGGCTTTAAATTTGTGCGATGAACTTTTTTCTGCAACGAAGCGAGTGGCGCGATCTCTACGATAAAGTCGCGGGCGGAGAAAGGATTTCCGACGCCGACGCCCTGCGCCTGTTCGAAAGCAAAGACCTCAACGCGGTCGGAGCCATCGCCGATTTCGTGCGCCAACGCAAGAACGGCAACCGCGCCAGCTACATCCTTAACCGCTACCTCAACTACTCCAATTACTGCATTCTAAGCTGCCAGTTTTGCGCCTTCGCCCGCAAAATGCGGGACGCGGACGGCTTCCAATACAGCGTGGAGGAAATGGTTCAGAAAGCGCGCGAAGCCCTGGCGCTGGGCATCACGGAACTGCATATTGTGGGCGGATTGCATCCTACGCTGCCCTTCAGTTACTACACCGATATGTTGCGCGCGTTGAAGGCGCTCGATCCCCGCCTGCAACTGAAGTGTTTCACCGCCGTTGAAATCCTGCACCTGGCCTGGCTGGCCCGGCAATCGGTGAAAGACACCTTGCTGGAGCTGCGCGCCGCGGGATTGAACTCTCTGACGGGCGGCGGCGCCGAAATCTTTCGCAAGTCCGTGCGGTCCATCATTGCCAAAGGCAAAGAGTCCGCCGAGGAATACTTCGAGGTGCACCGCGTCTGGCACCAACTGGGCGGTCGCAGCACCTGCACCATGCTTTACGGCCACGTCGAATCGCTGGAAGACCGGGTGGATCATCTCCGCCAATTGCGAAATCTGCAGGATGAAACCCGCGGTTTTGTCGGTTTCGTTCCCTTGCCTTACCAACCGGACAACAATCAAGTTCCGGTCAAAGCGCCACCGACCGGTTTTGACTCCCTGCGCACCATCGCCGTCAGCCGGATTTACCTGGATAACATCGATCATATCACCGCTTACTGGGTCGGCTTGGGGCTGAAACTGGCTCAAGTCGCTCTGCAGTACGGGGCGGATGACCTCCATGGCACCATCATCGAGGAGAACATTTTTCACATGGCCGGCGCTGCCTCTCCGCAATTGCAGAAAGAATCTGCGATGATCAAAGCCATTCGCGAAACCGGCCGCATCCCGGTGCAGCGAGACACCTTTTACGAACCGATCAAAGTGTGGGAATCGCTTCCGTCCGGCGAGATCGAGCTTAACGGCCTGCCCTCCCCACTTTTGGCAGCCAATCTGGCCACGGCCTGATGGAGAAAACGATTCCCTCTTCCAACGGTTCCTGGCCTCGGCCTGTCGAGGCTTGCGGAGACCAGCCCTTTGTTTGATTTGCGCTCATGGATGCTCCCAGCCCACCTCCTAAATTGCGCATGGCGCCCGCCGAAACAGCGGAGGAATTAGCTCACCGCTTCGAGCGCGAACGGCGCGCTCTCGACTTGCAGCGCGAAGACAACTTGGGCAATTCGCTCGCTCCATTTCGTGTCGGCTCCGTCCCTTACCTTAATTCCGTCCCTTTGACGCGGGGCTTGGAAGAGCAAGTGATTTTCGTCCCCCCCTCCCAATTGGCCGAGATGCTGCAGCGCGACGAACTGGACGCGGCCCTGGTGAGCACGACGGCGGTCTTGTTCACTGATCGGTACGATGTTTTGGACGGAATCGCCATTGCCTCGCTGGGCGAAGTCATGAGCGTTTACCTGGCGCATCGCCATCCGCTGGAAAAATGCCAGGAAGTTTATTGTGATCCGGCTTCATTATCCAGTGTGAGCCTCTTGCGCGTTCTCCTGGCCGAGCGCCATTTGCACCCTGAATTCAAACTGCTCCCCAGCTATGCGCATTCGGCTATGCCCGATTTCGCGCTCTTGATTGGGAATCCGGCCATCGATTTTTTGCGGAGCCCGCATTCGCATGAGATTTGGGATTTGGGCGCAGCTTGGTATGAGATGACCCGCTTGCCTTTCGTATATGCCGTTTGGGCGCTGCGGCGTGGCATCGACAACGAAGTTCTGCGCCGCCGACTTCGGGAAGCCAAGAGCTTCGGAATGGATACGCTCGATTACATTATCAGCAGCCGCACGGATTACGACTATGCTTTCCGCAAAGATTACTTGGGATGGCATATTCATTACCACCTGGGCGCGGATGAAAAGCGCGGGGTAGCCCGTTTCATCGAGTTTTTGCGAAAGCACGCGCCCGAACCCGTTTACGAGCCGAGATTTGTCGTTTGATTCGGTTTTTGGGTTAAAAGACTTGTGGTCACGCTCCTGTCGCTCTATATTCTCTGGTGGCTTCTTAAACCAGACCGCGGGGTGGAGCAGCCCGGTAGCTCGTCAGGCTCATAACCTGAAGGTCGCTGGTTCAAATCCAGCCCCCGCAACCAATTTGCGGCCCTGAGACTCGCGTTTCAGGGCCGTTTTTGTTGGGATTTTGGCGTGTTCAACGGTTTTCCCCCACGAATCAAGGATTGACAGGCGACCGGGCAAGCGAGAACGTCAATGGCACAGATTTCCATGAAGCGCATCTCCAGGACCCCGACGGCATCCGCACGCACTCCCAATGAAGACATCCGCACCGGCACCGCGCCGGCCACCATCGCCAGGGCCTACCTGGACAACCTGCATTATCTGCAGGCCCGCTTCCCGGCTGTCACGACCCGCAACGACAGCTACATGGCGCTGGCCTACACCGTGCGCGAGCGGTTGTTGCACCGCTGGATCAAAACCGCCCAGACCTACCTGCATCGCCAGAGCCGCACGGTGTGCTATCTCTCGGCGGAGTTTCTGATGGGACCGCAGTTGGGCAACAACCTGATCAACCTCGGCATCGACGCACAAATCAGAGAGGCCATGAAAGAAGTCGGACTCAACCTGGAAGACCTGCTCGAACAGGAAGAGGAGCCGGGCCTGGGCAACGGCGGTTTGGGACGCCTGGCCGCCTGTTTCCTGGACTCCCTGGCCACGCTGGAGATTCCGTCCATCGGCTATGGCTTGCGCTATGAGTTCGGCATCTTTGACCAGGTCATTCGCGACGGCTGGCAGGTTGAGATCACGGACAAATGGCTGCGGCTCGGGAATCCCTGGGAAATCCCGCGCCCCGAAATCGTCTTTGATGTCAAGCTCGGCGGCCACACCGAGAGCTATGAGCAGAACGGCCAGTACCGCGTGCGATGGGTCCCCGACCGGGTCGTGCGTGGCACGGCCTACGACACGCCGGTGCTGGGCTACAAGGCCAACACGGCAAACTTGCTGCGCTTATGGAAGGCTGAAGCGGCGGAGTCCTTCGACTTCCAGGCCTTCAACACGGGCGATTACTACGGCGCCGTCATGGAAAAAATGGTCTCGGAAAACATCACCAAAGTCCTTTATCCGAACGACGAAAAGCTCCAGGGCAAACAACTGCGTTTGCAGCAGCAATACTTCTTCGTCACCTGCTCCCTGCAGGACATGATTCGCATCTATTTTCAGAAGACGGCCGGCCTGTCCGAGTTCCACCAGAAGTTCGTCGTGCAGCTCAACGACACACATCCGGCCATCGCCGTCGCGGAGCTGATGCGCCTGTTGGTGGACGAGCATCAAATGGGCTGGGACCAGGCCTGGGACATCACCCGGAACACCTTCGGCTACACGAACCACACCCTGCTGCCGGAAGCCCTCGAACGCTGGTCCGTCCCGTTGTTCGCCAGCCTGCTGCCGCGGCACCTCCAGATCATTTACGAGATCAACCGCCGTTTCCTCGATGACGTGCGGCTTCGCTATCCCGGCGACGGCGACCGTGTCCGGCGGCTGTCGTTGATCGACGAAACGGGCGAACGCTACGTGCGCATGGCAAACCTGGCGTGCGTGGGCAGCCACGCGGTCAACGGCGTGGCCCGATTGCACAGCGACCTGCTCAAGGAAACCGTGCTGCGGGACTTCGCCGAGCTGTGGCCGGAGAAATTCACGAACGTCACCAACGGCGTCACTCCCCGCCGGTTCCTCCGGCTGAGTAATCCGAAGCTGGCGGCCCTCATCACCCGCGCCATCGGCGATCGTTGGATCAAACACCTGGAAGACTTGCGCCGGCTCGAACCCTTCGCCGGCGATCCCGAATTCCGCCGCGAATGGCGGGAGGTCAAGCACGCCAACAAAAGCGCGCTGGCCGGGCTGATCCGCCAACGCACCGGCATCGAACTGAGCCCGGAGGCGTTGTTCGACATCCAGGTGAAGCGGCTGCACGAATACAAGCGCCAACACCTGAACGTGTTGCACATCATCACACTCTACAACCGGCTGCGGCGAAATGCCGCCCTCGCCGTCCCGCCCCGCGCGTTCATCTTCGGCGGCAAAGCGGCGCCCGGCTATTACATGGCCAAGCTCATCATCAAGCTGATCAATTCCGTCGCCGACGTGGTCAACCAGGATCCGGCGGTGCGTGGCCGGATGCAGGTCGCTTTTGTGCCCGACTTCAACGTCAAAACCGCGCAGGGTATTTATCCGGCCGCCGACCTCTCCGAACAGATATCCACCGCCGGCAAAGAGGCCTCCGGCACCGGCAACATGAAATTCTCCCTCAACGGTGCCCTCACCATCGGCACCCTGGACGGCGCCAACGTCGAAATTCGCGAACAAGTGGAGCCCGAAAACTTCTTCCTGTTCGGTCTCACCACTTCCGAAGTGCAGGACCAGTTGAGCCGCGGCTACCGTCCGCGCGACTACTACGACGCCAACGCGGAATTGAGGGAAGTCGTTGACATGATCGGCTCCGGTTGTTTCTCCCCTGGCCAGCCGGAGTTGTTCCGTCCGCTGGTGGACCATTTATTGCATCACGATCCCTACCTGCTGTTCGCCGATTACGCCCCCTACGTGGCTTGCCAGGAAAAGGTGAGCGAGGCCTATCGCGACCCGGAGCAGTGGGTGCGCAGGTCGATCCTCAACGTCGCGCGCATCGGCTATTTCTCCTCGGACCGCTCGATTCGCGAGTATTGCCAGAACATCTGGAACGTGGCGCCGGTGACGATTGATTAGACCAGACCAGTTCCAATACGGCACGGGGGTCAGACCTTCACCTTCTCGGGAGTCGCGGGCGCAGGGACGGGGTCAGTTCTGCACTTTTTTGAGGGTCGTGGGCGCGATGGGGTCAGTCCTACACTTTTTTGGGGGTCGTGGGCGCAAAAAAGTGAGGACTGACCCCGTGGGGAAAGCCGCCGCAAGAATGTGAAGTCTCACCCCCTTCACCCATCCAGCGGACTCCTCACCCCAATTCCAGGCTTCTGCATGACATGCGTGTAAATCTGCGTCGTGCTCACATCCTTATGCCCCAGCAAATCCTGCACCGTGCGGATGTCCACGCCATTCTCCAGTAAATGCGTCGCAAAACTGTGGCGGAGCACATGCGGCGTCACGAGCTTGGCGAGGCCCGCGCGACACGCCGCCTGCTTCACCGCCATTTGCATCGCCCGCTCCAGCACGTGATGCCGCCGCCGCTGGCCCGACCGGGGATCCCGGCTCAACTCCCGGCTGGGCCACACCCATTGCCACGGCCATTCCAGCCCCGCGTGCGGATATTTATGCTCCAACCCGGCCGGCAAATACACCGGTGCCACGCCGGCGGCCCGGTCGGCCTGGTAGAGATGCTGAATAGTTGCCAGATGCTTCCGCAGCTCCGGCAGCACCACTTCGGGCAGCGTCGTCACCCGGTCTTTGCCTCCTTTACCGTCCCGCACCGCGATCTGCCGCCGCTCCACGTCCACGTCCTTGACCCGCAGACGAATCAATTCCATCAACCGCAGACCCCCCACATGCATCACCTGCGCCATCAGCCGCGTTTGCCCATCCAGCGCCTCCAGCCGCCGCCGCATTTCCTCGCGCGTCAACACCACCGGCACGGCGGATCGGGCCCGCGCCCTCGTGTAATCCGAGACTCCACATAAGTCTGCTCCGTCCGATACGAGTAATGGCGCACCCGCAGCACCCGTCGCAGCCGCTCCTCCCAGCCTTCTCCCGCTCCGATGGCCACCGGACCCCGGCCCGCGTCCCTTCCGCCCCCCGCAGCCTCAGCCCTCGGCTCGGCTTGGGTCGCAGGCGTGCCCGGTCGCGGTGCCGCGCGGAAAAACCACCGGATGGCCTCCTTCCAGCACTCCAATTGGCCGGGCGTCGGCCGCTTTTCCCGTTCCACTTGCACCACAAAATCGCGCGCCGATTGCTTGCACACGGCCACCCGGCTGCGCCGGCAAAAACTCAGATACCACCGCACCGTGATGGCCGTGGCGTCCTGCTGCGCGGCGTCCAATTCCGAAGCCGCCAAGACCTCCGGCCAATCGGGAAACTGCAACGGCGGGTCCGGTTGCGCGTTGGTTTTGATCATAAACTGAGACAATGCCGGGCGCAGCATGAGCCAATTTCGCTTGAGCCAGTTTCGCTTGTTGACAAGCCCAAAGCTTCCGGGTATGAAGTGCTTCCATGAAACAAGTTCCAAGGCGCATGAACCGGTTAACCGCCCCTGTGCCCGCGCTCGTTCGGGCGCAACTCAGTTTCGCATATTAATACTGTTCGGCGGGATAAAGACATGGACCAAGATGCCTACATATCGATAAAACACCTTGCCGAGGAAATGGGCATGGATCGCTCGCATGCTCGGCGGTATGTTCTGAAGCTCGGCGTCAGGCCCCAGAAGCGCAGAACCTCAGACTCCGGCGGCCAACTGACACTTACGGTCACTGCTGAGGAAAGGGAGGCGATTCTAAAGCACAGGAGCGACCAAGGCTTCTCTGCACAGGGCAAGGCGGTTCAGCCCGAGGCCGGGGTGTTCTACGTGATTCAGCTTGTCCCCGAGCTTGATCCGAAGCGGATCAAGCTGGGTTTCGCCATTGATCTGAAGGATAGACTTCTGCAGCATCGCACTGCGGCGCCGACTGCCAAGATCCTGCAATCGTGGCCTTGCAAACGGTCATGGGAAGTCACCGTGATGGATTGTCTTTCGTCGGGGGCCTCCCGGCACATACTCAACGAGGTCTTTGAGTGCGGCTGTCTAGATGAGTTAATCATGAAGGGAAATGAACTCTTCCGCATCCTTCCGGACCCACAGAGGACGGCGGAACTTTCGGAGCATTCTCCACACAGAGAATGAAAAGAGCCGAACCAGGCGGTCCAGCGAACAGGAGCCAGCCGATTCGCTCAAAGACAATTCGAACATCATCGGCGGCTGGCTCCCGTCGCTGACCTTGTTGCGTTGGGCGCTGTCAGGTTCGAACGTCCTACGAAAACACGACGCGTCACCTGGGTTGCGGTTGTCTTGTGCGCGCGGTGACCTTCGGTTACCGCCTTGGATATGAGCACGGTCGCCGGTCCTCGGCCGCTAGCTTTACTCCACTGAAGCGCGTCGGCTTGGCATTCCACGCAAACCATAACGACATCGCCAGATTTACTGCGACGGGATCTGTCACGACACCGAGCCCGCGGGGAGCAGAGCGTCCGGCGCGTTGGCGAACGAGCGCCCAACCAGCCGCTCGAGCGAATGACGAGGAGCGCGATGGCGTTACTGTTCCAGATCGGGCGTCCTTGGCGCGCTCCTCGTCATCGCTCAGCTCTACGTTAGGCGGCAACCATACGCACAATTCGGTGTTACAAACCATACTATGAAAAAATCCATCGCACTCATAATCGCGGCTGGCAGTTTGTTTCTGGCAGGTTGCGCCACTTGTCATCACGCCTCCACTGTTTGGGAGTATCGCGTCGTTCGTGGCGTGACTCATCAGCCAGACCTTGAGGAGAAGCTGAATAAAGCTGGCGCAGAAGGTTTTGCTATTGAGTCAATACAGACGCTGCCCGCAGAGCCGGGCAGTAATCCGATAACCGTAGTGATTCTCAAAAAGCATAAACCGTGACTTCGTTCAACCCATGCGCTGCAGCTCCTAACCCGGCAGGACGTCGCGGTTGGCAATTCACGCGTCCCGTGCGCCGGGTCGCTGAGCTTGGGTCGTTGACTAGGCGTCATGCGCACGCTCTTGCCAATCGTCACGCTCTTGCTCCTGACATTCGGATGTCATTCACACAGCCCGCAGGCTTTGGTTGTTGAGAACAGCACCCCGATTGTTGGAGCCAGTCGCGCAGCGAAGAGCAGAGCGTGGGTCACGCTCACCAATTGCCAGTATGTGGCCACCAAGGCCGGCGACGGCGACAGCTTCCGTGTGCGCAGCGGCACCAACGAATTCAGTCTGCGGCTTTACTATGTGGACGCACCGGAGGCCACGCTGACCTACCCGGAGCGAGTGCGCCTCCAGAGTGAGCATTTCGGCATCACGCTGGATGCGACCCTGAAGGCGGGTGCCCGGGCCAGAGAGCGAACGCAGGAGTTGCTGCGGGAGCCGTTTGTCGTGCGCACGCGCTGGGCGAGTGCGGCGGGGCGAGGCCGGGAGACGCGCTACTACGGGATTGTCGAGGTGGGCGGCAAGAGTCTGGCCGAGGTGTTGGTCAGCGAGGGGTTGGCGCAGACCAAGGGCGTGGCACCGAATCTGCCCAGTGGCGAGAAGGCGTCGGCGTATATGAAGCGGTTGGAGGATTTGGAGCGAGAGGCACGCCAGAAGCGACTCGGCGCATGGGGCAGTGCCCCTGAAGAAAAGAAAGAGAAAACCGAAAAATGACGCCTAACCCCTATCAAGCCCGCGCGGTCAGGAGATAAAAGTTCTCCGGGGCGGAAATGTTCTTTTCCGCCGCTCGTCCTCAAAACGGGAACGCCGACTTGGTTTCTGATCAGGCA
>CAYIIH010000145.1:0-18801 GCA_964363225.1 uncultured Verrucomicrobiota bacterium
ACCGGGAACGACTGCAACGATGCCAACGCGGCGGTGAAGCCGGGGGCGACGGAGCGCGTCGCGGAAATGGCGCCGCGGATGAACGAGGTGATCCAGGAAGCCCGCCGGCGCGGCGTGCTCATCATTCATTGCCCCAGCGACGCCATGAATTTTTATGCGGAGTACCCGCAGCGCAAACGCGCCCAGCAAGCGCCCAAAATCCCCGCTCCGGCTGACCTCGGGAAATGGCGTTCGCTGAACCTGGCCAAGGAAGGTCCGCTGCCCATTGACGACTCGGATGGCGGCTGCGACGACGTGCCGCAATGTCCCGGGGGCGGCCCCTGGAAACGGCAGATTGCCGCCCTGGAAATCGCGCCTGAAGACGCCATCAGCGACAACGGCGAGGAGGTTTATAGTCTGCTCCAGCAACTGGGCATCGACCATGTCATCATCATGGGCGTGCACACGAACATGTGCGTCCTGGGGCGGTCCTTCTCCATCCGGCAGATGGTCAGCCTCGGCAAGAACGTGCTGCTGATGCGCGACTTGACCGACACGATGTACAACTCGCGCATGCGGCCTTACGTCAGCCACTTCGCCGGCACCGATCTGGTCGTGGAACATATCGAAAAGCATTGGTGTCCGACGATCACCAGCGCGGATATTCTCGGCGGACAGCCCTTTCGCTTCAAGAGGACTGCCGGAGGCCACTAACGCACAACAGGTCCACAAACTCGTCGAAGTAGTGGTGACCCCCTGCTGCCGTCCGGTCACCGCGGTCCTACGCTGCCTTGCGCTCGGCCTTGAGCCGCTCGGCCAGGAAGGTCTTAACCAGGCTTTGGTACGGCACGTCCATCTTGTTGGCCAGCCTCTTCAACTTATACTGGTCAACCGCCCTGACCGGCCTACGCTGGCTCACGGCTGCGCAGCGACAATCTTGATGGGGATGGCCGGCGCAACGCCGGTGAAATTGCCCCGGCCCGAGCGGAGGGTGCCGGTGATGATGAGGTTTTGCCGGAGCCCGACGGGGACTTGCCGGGTGGCAGTCAACGTGAGCGTGCCATCGTCTTTGTCGGCGGGGATGAACGCGTTTCTGGCGGTGAGGCCGGCCGGAGGCTTGGCCAGCGCCAGTCCAATGGCTCCTCGGATGCCTTCCTTGCGAGACACCTTCACGATTACTTGGACGTTCGTGCTGCCCTGCGGGATTTGCACGTCTTCATTTGGGCGAGTGGCCGCCGTTAATGCGAAAGCGCCGGGCTCGAGCACCGTCAGCAGGAATTCTTTCGTGGGCAGGTTGTGCGTGAAGCTGAACGCTTGCATGACCGCCTCAGCAGGAATGGCCTGGCGGACGAGAGTGCCGCTGTCCATGCTGGCGGTGCCCATGACAGTGGGAGTGAGCACGGAAAGGGGTGCCCCTAGCGGGGCCGTGATAGTGAGCGACGTTTCGTTTTGGTTGCCCGGTATGAAAGCCCCGCTCGTGATGAATCCGTCCGGCAAACCCTCCACGGACAAACTGATCTCGCCGTTGAAGCCGTCTTGGCGCACGGCGCTCACGGTGGTCATGACGGTGCTGCCCTGCCCGACGCGCGGGTTATCCGGGGTGATGCGCAAGGCGAAGTCCGGCCGCGGGGGCGCCATCACGAGCCGGTAGGCGTATTCGTCTCCGCCCTTGCCCTGGGCGTCTCGGACCTGGAGCACGTAATTGCCGGATGAGGGAATCGTGTAGGCCAGGCGCGAGTCGGCGTGGTGTGTGACGAGCGGTTCGATCGCATCAACCGTGTCGTCGTTGGCCAGCAACTCCGCGCCTTTCGAGTTGAAGAGGGTGAGGAGCGAGTCCAGCGGCGAACCAAAACGGCGGGCCTGGATTTCCAGGACAAAACGTTGCCCGGCTTTGGCAGCGAAGACGAAGCAGTCGGAATCGCCGGGCCGTTGAATTCGGCCGTTGATCGTGACGGGCGGTTCGACGTGATTGGTTTGGGCCATGGAATCGTTGGGTTCGATCTCCTGGATTTCTGGCCAGTTGCCGGCCGCGAAGAAAACCTTATTGGAAGTCCGGCCATCGCGGCTGACGTGGACTGGCCAGTTCGCTGGGGCGTCGCTCGGCAGCGCGACGGTCAGTGTCTCGGATGGCAGGTTCGCGCCGTGCAATTCCACCCGCGTCTCCGCGCCACGCCGTCCGCCCAGCGGAAAGAGATGGGTGATGTAGGGCAACGCGCCCACGGCAAGCCGGTAGATGAAATCCTCGCGTCCGCGATAAATAATATCCGAAATTTCGAGGAGGTACTCGCCGTCTTCCGGGACTTTGAAAATAAGAACGGGGTCGGGCCGCAAGCAGAAGTCGTCCACCGAATCAACCCTTTTGCCGGCGGCATTGTAGAGCGTCAGGCAGGCGTCAAACCAGCCGGGCACGGCATCCGCAATGTAGGGCAGGAGTGCGCGGGCCTGCACTTCGAGAACGACGGTCCGTCCGGCCTGGGCGGTGAAGCGAAAATAATCGCGGTCGCCTTGGAGGACTTGGCCGTTGATGAGCACCGGGAGCGATTCGAGGCGCTGCGCCTGATTCTTCTCCGAGTTCGGCTCGGCTTCGTTGACTTCCGGGAGGTCGCCGACGGCAAATCGGTAACGATTGGAAGCGCCGCCGCGCGTGACAAACCGGATTTCTCTTTCTCCCGGTTCGGCGTCCGGCGCGATGGTGACTGCGAGGCGAACGCTGTTGAGGTTCGTGGCCTGAACCCTGTGCGCCGTCACTCCGCGGCCGGTGATGCGAATTGTTCCGGCTCCTTCAGGCGCAACATTCCCAGCGGGATTTGTGCTGCTCACGAAGCCGGCGCCACTGGCCAGATTGGTGCCGCCTACGATCACTTCGCAGGTCTGGCCCCGTTGTCCGCCGGCGGGAAAGAGGTAGTTGATGACCGGTTTGGGCTGTTCGATAACGGGGACGGTGTTTCTTTGCTTGGCTTGGGCCTTGGCCTTTTCCGACTGGGCCGCTGAGGCTTCTGGATGGAGCGCGCTCGGCACGAGCAGCGCCACCATCGTGAAGACCACCAGCAGGCGAAGACCGCGCGCTTGAAATGGAGTGTTCATGGATGGTCCGTGGCGCAAGAGGTTTGCGGGAGGCTCATTGATTAACCGCTCGGCCCGCATTGCGCCGCCGCGGCTTTTCTTCCGACCCGCGAGGAGCAGACCTGCCTGGAGTTGCAATCGGTTTTGCCAAGAGTGATTCCCGGACCAGTTCGGGATTCTGCAGGCGGCTCGTGGACTCCTCTGACGCGGGCATCACATCGGCGGTTTTCCATTGCAGAGCACGCGCAGAGGAAGTGGCGAAGTGGCCTTGCGGCGTGAGGATGAGCCATTCATCAGTGCGAGGCGAAAGCTGAATCAGCGTCGCGAGCAACCGGTGGTCGAGGGCGCTCCAGAGCTTGACGGTGCCGTCGGCGCTCCCGGAAGCGAGTCTGGTTCCGTCAGGGCTGAGCGCGGCGCAATAGACCCAATCCGCATGTCCGCTCAGGGTGGCGGCGAGAGTGCCGCTGGCGGCATTGACCACCTTCACTGTCTTGTCGCTGCACGGGGCGTAGATTCTGTTGCCTTGCATGTTCCAGACCACGTCCAGGGGCAGGCCGGCGCGCGTGTCCAGCATCCGGGTCTGGAGCGTATTGCTCCTTCTGGCCGGCCGCGCCGTGGCCGTTGTGTTCGTCTGCCGGTTGTAATCGATTTGCCGGATGCGCACGGCCCGGTCATTGGGACCGCCCACCGCCAGAGCCAGGAAAGCCCCGTCGGGGCCAAACGCCACGCCTTGCACCGCATCTGTCTGTTGAATCTTCGTGAAAGATTTCCAGGTCTCGACCTCCCAAATCTGCGCGGTGTTATCGGCGCTGGCCGTCGCCAAATACTTGCCGTCCGGGCTAAAGGCGACGCCTGACACCCAGTCACTATGTTCTTTGATGGTGGCAACGAGCTTCTTCTCCTCGAGGTTCCAGACCCGCACCAACGGATCGGCGCCGCCCGCGGCCAGCAGCTTCCCATCCGGGCTGAAGGCTATCGCATCGACCACGTCTTTTGGCTCCTGAAAGCTCGCGGTCAGTTCGCCGGTTTCCGGATTAAAAATCTTCACCGCGCCGGACTGCCGAGGCATCCCCTCGCCGACGGCCAACAACCGGCCATCCTTGTTGAAAGCAAGCGCGTGGACGGCGTCGCTCAACTGCCCGGTGCCGATTCGCTTCAGAAGCCTGGCGTTCACCAAATCCCAGACCAACACTTCCTGATAGCCGCCGACCACGAGCGTTTTGCCGTCCAGGCTGAAAGCGAGCGCGGAAATTGGAGTGACGGGGCCGAAAGTAACGACGCAGGTCGTCGGAGAGTTGGATTGCGTGGAGGTGAGGAGCGGGAAGGTGAGGGATTGTTTTTGCGGGGCGGGCGCAGGGGCCGAGTGCGCTGAATGAATGACCAATGGGCAATGGCCAATGACCAAATGAAGCCCAAGGATCAATGGTTGAAGGAGGCGTTTGGCATGGTTTGGTGCCAGAGTTATTCTGGGCGTTACCCGCCTTTCGCAAATCCGAAAACCGAAATCCGAATTCCGAAACAAATCCGAAGCTCGAAATCCGAAGCCCGCCGGCGAGTGACCCAGGTTTCCCGCCGTCGCATTTCGGTTTTGTTTCGGTCTTCGGATTTCGGTCTTCGAATTCAATTCCAGCTTGGTCATGGGCTGTTTTCGCCGCGTGCTACATGATTTCGGCCAGCAGTCCGCCACTTTGAACGGTGCCGCTGGCGAGCGGGCTGACATGAGCGACGCAGCCTTGCGGATGGGGCAGCCGGCCGTGCGGATCGATGCCCAGCAGCTTGTAGATGCTGGCCGACAAGTCCCACGGATAGACAGGGCGCTCCCGCACCGCTTCACCCCGGTTGTCACTGGTGCCCACCACCGCGCCGCCTTTGAATCCTCCGCCGGCCACGACGGCCGAGAAGCAGGCGCCGAAGTGATGCCGCCCGCCATTCCACGGCGGCTCGGCCGCCACTTTGGGCGTGCGGCCAAACTCGCCGTACCAGACAACGATGGTGCTCTCCAGGAGGCCGCGCTGGGCGAGGTCGTCCAGCAACGCGGCAAAGCCCTGATCGAGGATGGGCAGTTTCCGTTGCATGGCGGGAAAATGATCTTTGTGCGTGTCCCAGCCGCCGTCGTTGATGGTGATGAAGGGCACGCCGTTTTCCACCAACCGGCGCGCCAGCAGGCAGGATTGACCGAAGCGATTGCGGCCATACTTCTCCTTCAACTCATCTTTCTCCGTGGACAAATCAAAAGCCTGTTTGGCGTCGCCGAGAATCAGCCCGTAGGCCTTTTCCTGGAACTTATCCATCGCCTGGAAACGCGCGTCGTTTTCCGTGGCTCTGGCTAGAGTGTCCACTGTCTGCAGCAGCGAGCGCCGCTCCTGCAAGCGTTGTTCCGTCACGCCGCGCGGGGGGACCAGTCCGCCGACGCGGAAATCCTTCGCATTCGGGTCGCCGCCGGTGGCAAAGGATTTGTATTTCGCGCCGAGAAATCCCGTTTCGGAAAACCGCCCCAGCGGATTGGTCAGCGTGATGAAGGGCGGGAGATTGCCTTTGTAGCCGGCTTCATAGCCTTTCTTGAGCGCGACCACAGAGCCGAGAGACGGATAGGCCAGGTCCGACGGCATGGTGCCGGTCTGCATGATGTAGGCGGCGGTTTCGTGGCCGTTGTTGCCGTGAGTCATGCTGCGGAGGAGGGCATACTTGTCGGCCTGCTTGGCCAGCAGCGGCAACAGTTCGCCAATGCTGATGCCCGGCACGTTGGTCGCGATGGGCCTTCTGAGCGGGCCGCAATATTCCTCGCCGGCCTGCGGCTTGGGATCGAAGGTGTCCGTTTGCGTCGGGCCTCCGCCCATCCAGAGCAGGATGACGGATTTGGCCTTGCCGTCGGCGATCATGCCGCGGGCCTTCCATTGAAACCAATCAGCCAGGGTAAGGCCCAGCATGCTGAGCGCGCCGACGCGGATGAAGTCGCGGCGGCGCACGCCTTCGCAGTTCCAAGTGACTCTTCTGCTTTGAATGTCTAACATAGGCTGCCATTCCTTTCGACTTCGCACAGCTTCGCATATTCAGCCGCTGCCTCCCTTGTTTTCCAGGCGACCATGCAGGAAGCAGTGGAACGTCTGTTTACCAGTTGTCACAGCTCAGCGAACGAACACGAATTCCTTCGTGTTCAGCACCGCCCACACCAGGTCTCCGATGGCCTGCGCGCGGGCGGCTTTGTTTTTGGCGACGTAATCCAGCACCTTTTGTTTTTCGTCCTCTTCCGGCAAACGGGAGAGCGCGGCGAGATAAACTTCGTCGATGATCGCGGCATCGCTCTGGCTGGCCTTGAGCAACCGCTTCAGGCGCGGGCTGTTGACGACTTTCCCTTCGAGTTGGTCGGAGTTGATGAAATAGAGCGCCTGCCAGAGCGAGGTCTCGGAGTTGCGCTCGCCTTCGTAGGGGGTGTCTCTGGGCGGGCGTCCGAACAGTTCCAGAAAGGCCGTGCCGATATTGCCGTCGAAAAGCTGAGTGGCGCGATGGCCGGTGGGCAGGAACGTGAACGGCTCCGGGATGATGCTCTGAAAGCGCTCGCTCGTCTCGGTGACCTGGCAGATGGCGTCGGAAAGCTGCTCGGCCCCGAGGCGCTTCATCTGGTAATGGGAGAAGTGCGCGGTGTCTTTCGCGTTCCACGGATTGGGTTTTGAGGAAAGCTGGTAAGTCCGCGAGTTGAGAATCAGCCGATAGAGGTGTTGCAGGTCGTAGCGGTGGCTGACCAGTTCCTGGGCGAGGTACTCGAGCAAATCCGGGTTCTCCGGCGGATTGGTGGGTCGCAAATCGTCCGGCTCATGCACGATGCCCCGCCCCAAGAGCCAGAACCAAACCCGGTTGGCGATGTTCCGGGCAAACCAGGGATTCTCCGGCGCGGTGAGCCAGGCGGCGAATTTCACGCGCGGGTCTTCTTCCGGGCCGGCCTCCCAGACCGCCCCGCCGAGGAACTTGGGCTTCACCGCTTCCTTGGTGCGCGGATGGAGCAGGGTTCCTTTCGAATTAAAAAGAACGATTTCCTCTTTCCACTCCAGGGTCGATTTGAAGCCGACTTTGGCGAAAAAGGCAGCGAGGCCGAGGTCGTCTTCCAAGTCCCAGCTTTCCGTCGGATGCCCGTGGCAGCGGGCGCAACCGACTCTGGCGCCCATGAAAATGAGGACCGCCGATTCGGCGATGGTCTGCGGGTCTTTGCTGGGAACGGCCCGGCAAAAGTTGGCGGCGCCTTCCCGGAAATTGCTCCCGCTGGCCATGAGAAGCTCGCGCGCGAATTGGTCGTAGGGCTTGTTCTCAGCCAGGCTGGCTCGCACCCACCGGTAATAAACTTGAACCGCCTTTGGCCAGACGCGAACGGGGTACTCGCTCTTGATCCGCAAGAGGTCGCCCCACTTCAAGGCCCAGAAGTCAGCGAACTCCTCGCGCGCCAGCAACCGGTCAATCAGCTTGCTCCGCTTCCGCGCATCCGCATCGGAAAGAAAGGCGCGAGCTTCCTGCGGCGACGGCAAGAGGCCGATCACGTCGAGATAAACGCGGCGGAGAAACTCGGCATCGGAGCAAAGCTCGGACGGCGGCAGGCCAAGCGTTTTGAGTTTGGTGTGGACAAACTCATCGACCTGGTTGTTCGCCTTCAGCTTCGGGAAGGACTGCGGGAGCGGCTGGGGAACCACGAGGCGCGCTGTGGCTGCTTTCCTCAGGTAATTGACGACGATGACCGACTCGCCAAAGTCATTGGCCTGCGCCTTTCCGCTGGCCTCAACTGCCGCGACCTTCCCTTCCGAGGAGGTGTAGGAGGCTTCGCGCGTCACATCCTTCCAGGTGCCGTCAGAAAAGCCGGCCCGGACCGTGAGTTGTTGGCTGTCGCCCTTGCGCAAATGCTGCTCGGTCGGAGACACTGTGATGGACACCAATATCGGCTCCTTCTCATGCGCGTAGGGCGTCCCCTGGGCGACCCAGGAAACGAGCATCTTGTATTCGGGAGACTCGACCGGAAGCACACGGGCCTCATGCGGGAGGCTTTTTGTTGCCTTCAAAAGGAACAGGCTTTTCTCCGGTTCAATCCTGTTGATGCGCCTCCCCGCGGACGACTTCGTCAAGGCTTCGTAATCCAACTGCGGCTCCGCTCCAAACAAGGAGAGCTTCAAGCCGCCTTTCCCTTTGGCCGCGCCATGACACTCGGTCGCGTTGCAGCCCAGTTTGTTGAGCGCCGACCTGACGTCATTGACAAAAGAAACCGGCGTGCCGTGGGAGGTTTCGAGCTGGATGCCGTCCAACGGTTTCTCTTTCGGCGATGATTCCTGGGCGCGGGCACAGTGGACGGCAATGGCGACGGTGATGATCAAAGCAAGAGACTTTGCCCTTGGCCCGCAACACTGCAGGCGCGATCCCCAAGGCTGTAGGGCTGTCCCGGGAACAGCGACCGTCGGAGCGGAAGATTCCGGACCGCAGCATCCCTTCTTCGCAGGCTGGAATGGCCCACGCTCGCCTGTCTCCCGTAATGGCCCCGGTCTCATAGCCCGCTTGCTCAGTGTGATGACGACGCACAGCATTCTAGGCCGTTGCGGAGTCTTCAACAAGCCGGAAATCCTTCGAGCTTTAGACCGATGGTTAGATGCTCTCAACGCCTTGGTTGTGAATGGTCGGGGCGGTGAGATTTGAACTCACGACCTCGTGTACCCGAAACACGCGCGCTACCAGGCTACGCTACGCCCCGCACCAGTGAGGAGAACTTGCCTGCTGTGCACCACAAATGCAACGACGATTTTTTTTCTTTGGTGGCCGCGGCCTATCTCTGACGTGTCGGCCCCGCCGAACATAAAGACTTGGGAGCGCGGCGTTCGTGCCGCAGAAACGTTCACTGTTCAGATATGCCCAAAACTTCCCGCTCGCTTCCGGCATCGCAGCTTCCTGCCGCCGGAAGGCGGCATTGCTCAGCAACTCGAAGACGCACCGGCCAACCGCAGCCTCACAAGGGGCCGATGGTAAGTGGCCTTACAGACGGAACGGCTGACAACTTGACTTCGTTCAAAGAGTAACTTAAAGGTCCATACAGAAGAGAGGGGTAAGACTTATGACGGCGAATCGGGCTAAACTGGCGCTGGTTGCCACTGTCGGATGCGTAATCGGCTTGTCCGAGGCAGCGACAGTGTTTGAACACTCCACCCTGCCGGTTGGGGGGCCAAAAAGCCATGTCCGCGACGCTATCAATAACGGCGGCCACGTCGTGGGATACACCATGGTTCAGGACGAGCGAAAGACCCACTTCATTGAGCACGCCTTTCTCTCCACGAGCGATGACGGCATCAAAACGTATCGCATCGATGATGCCATCATTGAAGAGGTAAGGAAGGGGGTAGCTAACGGGAGCAAGGAAAGCAAACGAATCCAAAGGGAATGCATCGGCAACTGGCGCTCCTTCGTTCTCCCCTTCGGAGCAATCAATTCCAATGTCAGTTTCCGATGGAAATCTATCGCGTTGGCGGCCAACGGGAGTGCCGAGATCCAATACGAGCTAACGGGTTCGGATCGAGTGGTCGTCATCCAAGGCAGATATGAATTCATCCATAAGGGGACGGACCAAGAATTCCCTGGAAGGCGCCCGGCAATCTTGGTCTTTACCAAGGAAAACGAACCCGACGGCGTCATCGCCCTGGTCGAATTGACGGTGGACTACGATAGCCGCGTCTCCGGGAGCATGGGCGTGGTGCTGAAATTCTCTGATCTTGAAGGGAACGAGTTCCTATTTATCCGATCTGTGCAGAGCCGGGATGTCTTTGTCACACTGGCGGGGCCATTGGAATCGCCTGGAGCCATCGACGGCACCGGCAGAGAGGCCCGGTTTGCTGGTCCGCAAGGTCTGGCCATGGATGTTGCGGGCAACCTATACGTGGCCGACAGTTGGAACCACACGATTCGAAAGATCGCTTGCAGTGGCAGCGTGACCACCCTGGCGGGACTGCTGAAAAACTCCGGAAGCACTGACGGCATCGGGAGCAAGGCCCGGTTCAGTTTCCCTTCCGGCGTGGCGGCGGATAGTTCGGGCTGCGTCTATGTGGCGGATACTGAGAACCACACGATCCGGAAGATCAGTCCAAATGGCTCGGTAACCACGTTAGCGGGTTTGGCAGCGAATCGAGGTAGCGCCGACGGGGTAGGCGGGGTGGCCCGGTTTAGCTTTCCTTCCGGCGTGGCAGTCGATAGTGCAGGTTTCGTCTATGTTGGGGATAGGTGGAATCACACGATTCGGAGAATCAGTCTTGATGGAGAGGTGACCACGCTGGCGGGATCGGCGGGCACTTCGGGGAGTTTTGATGGAGCCGGCAGTTTGGCGCGATTTAGCTTACCTTCGGGCGTGGCGGTTGATGGCACAGGCAACCTCTACGTCGCGGACAGCGGCAATCACACGATCCGCAAGGTCACTGCTGGTGGCCAAGTGAGCACGCTGGCGGGATTGGCTGGCTGCGCCGGGGATGCTGACGGAGTAGGAAGTGAAGCCCGTCTGCACACCCCGCGTGGCGTGGTCGTGGATCACCGGAATGGCGATGTGTACGTGACCGATAGTGGAAATGACATCATTCGCAAGATGGATGCTGAGTGCCGCGTTACCACCTTGACCGGCTTGGCTGGATTCCGCCCGCGATTTGCGAATCCCTGGGGTGTCGTCGTGGATGGCGCCGGCAATGTTCTGGTGACGGAGGCGGCCAGTCACACCGTGCGACAGATTAGCGCCGACGGTCTCGATGTTATTTGGGCCGGAGAGGCAGGAGGCGCAGGCTACTTTGATGGGGCTAGTGAGGCAGCCCGGTTTTATTGGCCTGCCGGTTTGGCGGCGGACCGCGCGGGCAACCTTTATATCGCCGATACGGGCAACAACACGCTTCGCAAACTGGATGCCCGGGGGCAGGTGACCACACTGGCGGGACTGGCGGGCACTACGGGCAGCGCGGATGGCGGGACCAACGAGGCCCGCTTTAACTATCCTGCCGGTCTGGCGGCGGATGATACCGGCAACGTGTATGTGGCTGATTGGGGCAACCATACGATTCGGCGAATCGCAGCGGATGGGATTGTGACCACTGTGGCTGGGCAGGCAATGGAGCCAGGGAAAACAGACGGGCCAGCCCAGGTAGCCCGCTTCGCCTACCCTGCGGATGTGGTGGCCCATGCTACTGGCAACCTGTTTGTGGCGGATGCGGGTAATCAGACGATTCGGCAGATCGGTCCCACCGGCGACGTGACGACGCTGGCCGGGCAGGCAGGTAGCAAGGGTAGCGTTGATGGTTTAGGTCCTGCGGCCCGGTTTAATGGTCCGGTGGGTATAGCGCTGGACCAAAGCAGGAACGTCTATGTGGCGGATTGTTGGAATCATACGATTCGGCGGGTCGGCCCCGACGGAATGGTGACTACACTGGCGGGACTGGCTGGAAGCCGGGGGGGTGAGAATGGAACCAGAGGGGCAGCCCGGTTTTGTTTTCCAGCAGACGTGGCGACCGATGAATTTGGCAACCTTTATGTGGCCGATAGCGGCAACCACCGAATTCGAAAAATTACTCCGGAGGGAACTGTTACATCTTTGGCGGAGATGGAAGCACCTGTCCTGGAGATGCTATCGTCATCACTTGGTTTGGGCGTGACTCGGTATCGGGATCCCACTTTCATGTTCAGTTCAGCACTTCTGTTGCTATCTCCGCTGAGCGTGGCCGTCGGCAGCAATAACACGGTTTATCTCGCAGACAATCTGAGGCACACGCTCTACCGCTTCGTTCCCGCCTGCCCTGACCAGCCGGTGATTGACCTGGCCCAAGCGCCGGTGGGAATTCCCCGTCAATTGGACACCGAACCGAAAACGGCGACTTCCTGGCACTGGAGCATCATTCGGCGGCCGGCCGGTTCCACCGCCGAGCTTTCTTCGGCCACCGTCCGCAATCCGACCTTCATTCCGGATGTGGCCGACTTGTACGTGTTCCGGCTACGGGCTGCCGACGCGGCTGGTGCGATTAGCATCCGCACGTTGGAGTTGAACGCGGTTAGCGCCGAGAGACCATTCCTTTTCGGTCCCGCGCTCAGCAACAATACCTTCCGCGTGTCAGTGCTGACGGATCCTGGAAAAACCTACGTCCTGGAATTCAAAAACTCGCTGGCGGAAACGAACTGGACCGCCTTGCCGTCAGTCACCGGCGGCGGCACGATCCAACTGCTGACGGACCCGACGGCGACCGTGCCGCAAAGGTTTTACCGGCTCCGCGTGCCTTAGCCGTGACCATGCAATTGCCAAAATGCAGAACGCGCCTGGAATTGGGATGGGGACGGCTCGTCGCCGCAGTCTCGTCGCGCTTTTCTCGCTCACCGTTTCCCCCCGCCTTTGACTTTGCTCTTTGCACTTTGCGCCGCTCGTGTTTGAGTCACCAGGATGATTGGCACCTTCTTGAACGTGGCAGCCATTGTCGCCGGCGGCGTCAGAGGTCTCACCTCGTCACGGGAGCTTTCACCGGCCAACCAAGCCCGCCTCAAGATTGGCATGGGCGCGTTCACCGTCTGGATAGGCCTGAGCATGACCTGGAGTTCCATCAATGGCTCCTTTTGGCAAATCGCCCGGCAACTGGCCATCGTCATCCTGGCCCTGATGCTGGGCAATGTGACGGGAAAACTGTTGCGCCTGCAGCAGTCGCTGAATCGCCTGGGCCACTACGCGAAAGAGCGGGTTACGGGCGGCGTCCCTGAACTATCCCAGCGCCTCAGCGAAGGTTTTGTCACCTGTTCCATCCTCTTCTGTGTCGGCCCCATGTCATTCCTCGGGGCCGTGTCGGATGGTTTGACAGGCAATTTCAAGACGCTGGCTGTCAAATCGTTAATGGACGGCTTGGCCACTCTGGCTTTTGTCAAAACCTTTGGCTGGGGCGTCATGCTTTCAATTATCCCGGTCTTCGCTTATCAAGGCACCATCACGCTGGCGGCCAGGACTCTGGAGCCTTTCCTGCGGCATTATGACCTGCTCGATTCAGTGAATGCGACGGGCGGCCTCTTGATCTTCTGCATTGCCTTGATCATTCTGGAGTTGAAGAAAGTCGAGTTGGCCGATTACCTGCCGAGCCTGGCCATGGCTCCGCTCCTGACTTGGCTGTGGCGCCTGATGTAACGTCCTCTCTGAGCGCGGGCCAACTGCCTCAACCTCCTGCACCCAGGCGGGTCAAAAACATTGCATCACAAAAATTTTATGACCCCATCTTTTTGACTCTTGATCCGGTTTCGCTTTGCTGCGAAAAATGCGGACTTGCGGCAATTCGCGGAATTTGGGGTTTGAAATCCGCCGGAGGCAATGTGAGATTCAGCGCGACAATGCACTTTCAGAACGCAACGGATCAACACGCCATACAGGCGCAGCGCGACGAAGCCTCAACCAAAGGCCGAAACCAGGCAAACCGCAGAGACGCGATGGACGCAGAGAAAACGAACCGAGAATCCCCCTCGGCGTTCATCGCGTCTCTGCGGTTCCTTGCCTGCCGGGAAAACACGCGCGGCGCGCGAAGATTTGGCCGGATACTTATAGAGGAAGTGCGGCCAGAGAAAACGACGTTTGGAAGGAAATACATCAATGAAAACACTCATGAAACTTGTTAGTTTGGGAATGGTCGCCGGCACGGTCTTTTTCAGAACCGACGCCGCGGCGGACGAAGGCATGTGGCTCTTCAACGATCCGCCCCGCAAACTCCTCAAAGATAAACATGGCTTCGAGCCAACCGACGCTTGGCTGGAGCACGTCCAGAAATCGTCGGTCCGGTTCAACAGCGGCGGTTCCGGCTCGTTCGTGTCCGAGGATGGCTTGGTCATGTCGAACCATCATGTCGGGGCCGACGCCTTGCAGAAATTTGGCGACAAGGACCACAATTATCTCCGGGACGGCTTTCACGCCCGCAGCCGCGCCGAGGAAAAACGCTGCCTTGATTTGGAACTGAACGTTCTGATGAGCATCGAAGACGTGACCAGCCGCGTTAACGCCGCCGTGAAACCGGTCATGGCCCCGGAGCAGGCCTTTGTCGCCCGCCGGGCCGTCACGGCGGAGATCGAAAAGGAATCGCTCGACAAGACCGGTTTGCGCAGCGATGTCGTCACGCTTTACCAGGGCGGCCAATATCACCTTTACCGTTTCAAGAAGTACACCGATGTCCGACTGGTCTTTGCGCCCGAACAGCAGATCGCCTTTTTCGGCGGCGACCCGGACAATTTTGAATATCCGCGCTTCGACCTCGATATTTGCTTCTTCCGCGCGTACGAAAACGGCCAGCCCGCCAAGGTCCAGCATTACCTGCCATGGAGCAAAGCAGGAGCAGCCGACAACGAACTGGTGTTTGTCTCCGGTCACCCCGGCCGGACCAGCCGGCTCTACACGGTGGCCGAGCTGGAGTATTTGCGCGACTACCGGTTGCCTTACGCGCTGCAGCGGCTGCAAAGTCTGGAAGTGCTTCTGACGGCTTACAGCGCCCGCAGCGAAGAAAACGCCCGGCGAGCCAAAGACGAACTGTTCGGCGCCCAAAACAGCCGCAAAGCTTATGTGGGCGAACTGGCGGGCATTCTCGATCCGGGCTTGATGGTTCGGAAAAAGGCGGCTGAACAGAAGCTGCGCGATGGCGCCGGCCGTGATGCAAAGCTCAAGGAAACCCTCCCGGCCTGGGACCGCATTGCCCAAGCCCAAAAAATCGTGGCGGAGCATGCCCGGATCTACAATCTGCTCGAAGCCGGGCACGCCTTTAACAGCGAGTTGTTCCACATCGGCCGGACGTTGCTGCGCGCCGCAGCGGAGCGCCCCAAACCCAACGCCGAGCGCTTGCGCGAGTTTGGCGAAGCTGGCCGCGAATCCCTGGAATTCCAGCTCTTCTCCGAACAACCCATTTATGACGATTTCGAGCAGCTCAAGCTGGCCGATTCGCTGACCTGGATGGCCGGGCAAGTCGGCTCCGGGCATGAGCTGGTCCAAAAAATCCTGGCGGGCAAATCGCCCCGCCAACGAGCGGCTGAACTGGTTCAAGGCACGAAACTGAAATCGGTGGCGGTGCGCAAGCAATTTTATGACGGCGGCCAAAAAGCCGTCGATGCGGCCAAGGATCCGATGGTGGAGCTGGCCCGGTTGATCGATGGGGAAGCGCGCGCCGTGCGCAAGATCATCGAAACGCAGACCGAAACCAAGCAGCAAGCGCATGCTCAGATTGCCAAGGCCCGATTCGCCATTGAAGGCACGGGCAGTTATCCGGACGCGACGTTTACCTTGCGGCTGGCGTTCGGCGTCGTCAAAGGCTACGAAGAAGGCGGCCGGCAAATTCCTTTTCAAACAACCATCGCCGGCCTTTACGAGCGGGCGGCCGAGCAGAAGAACAAGCCTCCCTTCGATCTGCCGCCGCGCTGGATCAAGCGCAAGGCCAAGCTTGACCTGAACATGCCCTTCAACTTCGTCAGCACCGCCGACATCATCGGCGGCAACTCCGGCAGCCCGGTCATCAATAAGAATGCCGAACTGGTAGGGATTATCTTTGACGGCAATATCCAATCCCTGGTTCTCGATGTCAGTTATACAGAAGAACAAGCCAGAGCGGTCGCGGTCCATTCCCGGGGCATCGTCGAAGCCCTGCGCAAGGTGTATGACGCCGCCAGCCTGGCCAACGAATTGACAGGCCAGCGAAAGCCGGCACGCAAGTGAACGGCGCGCGAGCCGGAGTCCCTGCTTCGCCAAGCCTGGCAGCTTTGCCTCCGTCAGATTGCTCTATGGCCGGCCGGAATGAATCACCGTTCGTCCCGCCTTCAATCGCTGCTGTCCGCGGCACCTCGCCAACTGACTTCCGACGGCAGATCGAGATCGCCAATGGACAGGAGCCGGTCGGTCAGATCATTCAAGGCTTGGCGGGTGGTCTGGAAGCGCTCGGCCAAAGTGGAGAAGACGGAGCCTAGATCGTAGCGCGCCGCCAGGCGATGATCGCTGGCCAGGCGGAAGTTGGATTCCCCCAGCGCTTCGTAATACTTTAGGTCTGGAAAGCCCCGCGATTCCGTCCGGTAACGGATGCGTTCCGGAAAAATCCCTGACAGGAAAAGCGAGTGGTTCCCGATGTGCGCCCGGATGTAAAAACGGGTTCGTTCGTCGGCCGTGCGTAGCGCCGCAAGCATTTCGAAGAAGTAATCCAAGGTGCCGGTTTGCCCCGGGATAATGCATCGGGTCCGGTCGATGCGGGAGAATTCAGCCAGAACTTCCGCCACGTAATCCGCCACCGCCCGGTCCTCCACCCCGGCCCGGCGCAAGACATGCCGGACCAGCACATAAAAATAGAAATGGCTGGAAACCCGGAGGCAGCCGGAGCGTTCGAGCAAGGCGTGAAACAGCGCTGCGTCGTCCAGGATAAGGTCGCGGCATTCTTCATCCGCCAATAATTGCACGAGACACTCTCCCTGGCCGGCTTTGGCTCCGAGAACGGCCTGGATGAAATCAATATCCTCCGCCGTGAATTGGACTCGGCAGTTGGGTTGAATCACTTTCATACGTCGTTTATCGCCAGATTTGCCCTCCAGCTTAACTGCACATGCCGAGTTTGTCACGCGCTCCGCAACAGCGCCCCGCAAATGGTTGAGCTTTTGTTTCGGCCGGACCATCATTAACTTGTGCGGCACACTATGAACATGAACAGAGGCGAGCCGGCGTTTTTGCAGGTTTAAACCGGCCGTGGAAACATCGTCCGCCATCATTCCAACTCGTTCCAAGCGCCAGGCCATGGACTGGAGCCTGGTGCTGGCCAGCCAGGACATCCCGACCACCATTGCCTTGTCAGCCGAAGAACGGCAATGGGCCTTGCTGGTGAATCCGGAAGATTACGAGCGGGCGGTGGAAGCGATTCGCCAGTATCGAGAGGAGAACCGCGGCTGGTCCTGGCGGCATCCCTGGCCCGGGCAGGAAATCACCTTCCATTGGGGTGGCGCGGTTTGGTGCGGTTGGCTGGTGCTCATGCATGGGCTGAGCGCCGTGCGGTTCCCGGCCTGGAAATCGGCCGGAATGATGGATAGCGCCGCGGTTTTTTCCGGGGAATGGTGGCGGCTGTTCACTGCGATTAGTCTTCACGCCGACCTGGGCCATCTCATGACGAATGTGGCGACGGGAATTCTCATTCTTGGTTTCGCACTGGCGCGCTTTGGAGCGGGCTTCGGCCTGCTGGCTTCTTTCGTGGCCGGCGCCGGCGGGAATGTGGCGGGGCTGATGCTCTATCCGGAGCCCTACCGGGGCGTGGGCGCTTCGGGAATGATGATGGGAGCGCTCGGTTTGCTGGCGGTGCAATCGGTTTCCCTTTGGGGTCAGAGTCGAAAAGCCGCCCGCTACATCATGAGCGGCGTGCTGGGTGCGTTCATGTTGCTGGTGTTTCTAGGGCTGAATCCGGCCACGGACGTCGTCGCCCACGTGGGCGGATTCATGACCGGCTGCCTGCTGGGCAGCCTGCTGGCTTTGGCTCCAGGAAAGCTGATCCAGAAAAAGAGTCTTAACTGGGCCGCGCTGTTCTGCTTGGGCGCTCTTTGCGCCTATACCTGGTGGCGCGCGGTCGCGTAAGCAGGGATCACTTCCTAGTTTCTTCCAACTGGCCCAGTCTGCTCCCGGTGCGCGCTTCCAGCGCCAATTCCAAGGGCAATGGATCGCGTGTAATCCCTCAGTCACGACGGGCAGATGAATGGCCGAGGAGGGCGGAGCGCCGGTTTCCAACCGGCTTTGCACGATCCTGAGCGCTAAGCCGGTTACAAACCGGCGCTCCATCCGCCTTGACTGAGGGATTACGATTGCGCGCATTTCAGACTGGCAAACGCGGTGGGATTGCGGTCTTATGGCCCAGAGCAGCCCAAATCAACCGTGAGATGAGTCTTACGGCTGTTCGTTCAGCCCAGAACACTCCGGTTTGGCGGGTTTAACCAAAGGCCAGGCAGCTATGTTCTCGGATGACTTCCGGCACGAGTTGGCAGGGTGCGCCGACGGCCAGTTTACCACGACCCATTGGAGCGTGGTGCTGGCGGCCCGTCGGTGCGATTCGCCTCAGGCCACCGAGGCGCTGGAAACGCTCTGCCGCGCTTACTGGTATCCGCTCTATGCGTTCGTGCGGCGACAAGGTCACAACTCGGAGGACGCCCAGGACTTGACCCAGGGCTTTTTCGCTCACCTCTTGCGCAAAGACTTCCTGAGCGGGGTGGCACCGGAAAAAGGCCGGTTCCGCTCGTTCCTGCTCGCGTGTCTGAAGCACTTCCTCACGGATGAATGGGAGAAGGCACGCACGGCCAAGCGCGGGGGTGCCAGTCCTCCACTCCTGCTGGACTTGGAACATGCGGAGGAGCGTTACCAACTGGAGGCACGAGTCGAGGTGGACGCGCAGAGCCTGTACGAACGCCGCTGGGCCCTCGACCTGCTGGACCACGTGCTGGACCGGTTGCGGCACGAGGCCGTGGCTTCGAGCAAGATCGCCGTGTTTGACCAACTCCAAGGCTGCCTGCTGGGCGAGCAACCGACTGAGACCTACGCCCAATTGGGAGCCAAGTTGGGCCTGAGCGAGACGGCGGTAAAAGTAACGGTCCACCGGCTGCGGCAGCGCTATCGCGAGCTGCTGCGCGAGGAGATTGCCCACACGGTGACGCGCCCCGACGAGATTGAGCAGGAGATGCGTTACCTGTTTGAAGTCGTCAGTCGGTGAAGGGCTGGGCCACATGAAGTTGAAATCCCCTTCCTCTGTAGCGGGGGGGGGGTGGCGG
>CAYIIH010000146.1:0-18711 GCA_964363225.1 uncultured Verrucomicrobiota bacterium
TGGAGGTGTAATATTTCATCGGTTTGATCAGTGAGGTGCCGCGAGGCACCGGTTAAGGTTTGATTCGTTAACGCGGGGAGTGCGGGTAACACTCTCCGCCCTGCAACCGATGTTATCACAAAACCCAAAGGGCTTGAGTGAGAGTATCAAGGCGCTGCACCGAATGGCGGCCCCGTGACGCCGTCTGGCAATTCGGGAGTCACGGAGGGGCCGCCATCGGTGAGCTGATTCGGCAGAAAGCAATCCCAGTCAGTCCTAGACTATGGCAACATCTATACCCCGAACAATAGACTACGTTGAGATTCCTTCGAGGGACGTAGCGATCTCTCGCGCCTTCTTTACCCAACTCGTCGGTTGGACCTTCACCGATTACGGTCCGGAATACACGTCCTTCGAGGACAGTCGGATTACCGGAGGTTTTTACAAGTCGGACAAGATTTCTCGCTTCGAAGCCGGCGGAGCGCTCGTTGTGATTTACACCGAGACTCTGGAACAGGCGAAGGCGGATGTGATTCGTCTTGGTGCGTCCATCACTCGCGACATTTTCAGCTTCCCAGGCGGGCGAAGGTTCCAGTTCACTGAACCAGGCGGAAGCGAGTTCTCAATATGGTCCGACAAGTAAACAGCGCCGAACCAATCGCTGGAGACGAACCGCCGCTGCGCGTCTCGGTTTTCACATTGCTCGATTTAGGAACATTATCAGGCCCAGCTTGAGCGCGTTTCCAGCGGCGGTCGCTCAGCTTGGGTCTGGGGCGTTCTACGCACCACTTGACAGAACGCACGCTTTCCCGAACGCTTCGGGCATGACCTCACTACCCGTCACTCAAGCCCGTTCCAAGCTCTACCAACTTCTCGATGAGGCCGCCGATTCTCACGAACCCATCCAGATTACCGGCAAGCGTTCCAATGCCGTTCTCGTGTCTGAGGACGATTGGCGCAGCATCCAAGAAACACTTTACCTCATCTCGATTCCCGGTATGCGCGAGTCCATCCGCAAGGGCATGGCAGAGCCGCTCGACAGAACCTCCACCAAACCCGGCTGGTGAGTTGGTCCATTGTTTACACGAAGCAAGCGCAGAAGGACGCCAAGAAGCTGGCGTCCTCAAATCTCAAACCACAGGCGCAACGTCTTCTCGACATTATAGCGAAGAATTCTTTTCAGAACCCACCGCCATACGAAAAGTTGGTTGGCGATTTGGCGGGAGCCTGTTCCCGCCGCATCAACATTCAGCAGCGTTTGGTGTATCAGGTCCAAACCATATCTTAGCTCCCAGTTCTGCAGCCGCTTGGCGGTGGCTTTTCGCCTCCCGCCAGGTCGCCTCCAACGGATCAGGCCGTGATCGCCCATCCCTCGCTGATCCAGGTTCGGTTGGTCTCAAACGATCTGCCAAGTACTTGCTGGCAGTCTGGCGGTCCATCCCCGCATTCAATGCGCTCATCAGGTGGAATACGATTCAAAGCTTGCCTGCCCGGATTCTGCCCGCCATTCTGGCGCTATGATTATCATGCCTGGCGGAAAGAATCGGGCCGGGATTAAACCCTGTCGCTCGTTCCATCGAGTTGAAGAACTATCGTGAAAGCCCGTCAAAACTCATAACCACTGTGCCCCGATGAACAAATCGTTCCTTGACCGCTTGGCCGTTTGTAGCTGGTCCCTGCAGCCGGCCCATCCCCAAAACCTCCTTCAGCAAACTCAACAAATCGGCATTCCCCGGCTGCAATGCGCGCTGGACCCGTTGCGCGAGCATCCCGCCGCCTGGGGCCAATTCCCCGAGCTCTACGCCGCGGCCGGAATCACCCTGGTTTCCGGAATGTTTGGCACCATCGGCGAGGATTACTCGACGCTGGAAACGATCCGCCAAACCGGCGGCGTCGTGCCCGATGCCACCTGGGCCGAAAACTGGAAGAATATCCAGGCCACCGCCAGCCTGGCGGAGCAAATCGGACTGAAACTGATCACGTTCCACGCCGGCTTCCTGCCGCATGAAGAAACCGATCCGGCGTTTCAAAAGCTCTTCGACCGCATCAGCCGGATCGCCGACCTCTTCGCCTCCAAAAACATTGCTCTTGGCTTTGAGACGGGGCAGGAAACCGCCGAAACGCTCCGCGCCTTTCTGGAAAAACTGAACCGCCCGACGGTGGGCGTGAATTTTGACCCCGCCAACATGATTCTCTACGACAAAGGCGATCCCATCGCCGCCCTGCGCACGCTGGGTCCGTGGCTGAAACAATGCCACATCAAGGATGCTTTAAAGACAAAACAGCCCGGCACTTGGGGCGAAGAAGTTGTCGTCGGAACCGGTGATGTCGATTGGCACGCCTTCTTGAAGACGCTCGAAGACCTCAACTTTAGCGGCTTTTGCTGCATGGAACGTGAAGCCGGCTGCCAGCGAGTCGCAGACATCCGCTCGGCCCGCGATTTCATTGAAACCATTTTGGCCTGCGGCTAGCATCGTGGGCGGTGAATTTGAACTCAAACAACTTACTTTTGGAACTCTATGATTAACGTCGGCGTTGTCGGTCTTGGTTTCATGGGTGTCACCCATATCAAAGCGTATCGCCATATCCCGGAAGCGCGACTGGCGGCTATCTGCGACGCGGTGCGCTTGCCGCTCGACGGCGATCTGTCCAACGTCAGCGGCAACATCGGGAGCGCGGAGCCTCTGAAGCTCGATATGACCCAGATCAAAGCCTACAAAAACCTTGACGATCTGCTGGCTCAGCCGGGTATTGACCTCATTGACCTTTGCGTTCCGACGCCGGCGCATCCCGCACTCGCTATCGCCGCCTTGAGGGCCGGCAAACATGTGGTCTGTGAAAAGCCCTTGGCTCGAACCTCGAGTTTAGCCAGGGACATCGTCTCGGCGGCCGGCGTCGCCAAAGGGTTCTTCATGCCTGCCATGTGCCTCCGTTTCTGGCCGGAATGGGCCTGGCTGAAAAATGCTATTGACCAAAACGCCTACGGTCACGTGCTCTCGGCTCGGTTCCGGCGCGTGGGCGAACCCCCAGCCTGGGGCCGCGAAAGCTATTTCAAAGGCGACCAATCCGGCGGCGCCCTTTTGGATTTGCACATCCATGACACAGACTTTGTCCAGTTTTGCTTCGGCCGCCCGCGCAGTGTTTTTTCAAGCGGCTTCAGCCGTTATAGCGGGGCCATCGACCACGTGGTGACTCAGTATCAAGTGGCGTCCGGCGCCACAGTTCATGCCGAGGGAAGTTGGGTGATGGCGGACGGTTTTGGCTTCAACATGTCCTACACGGTCAGTTTCGAAACCGCCACGGCCGATTACAGCATGGTCCGGGGCGCAGAGTCGCTGCGGTTGTTTGAGAATGGGAAAGCTCCCCGCACGGTGAAATGTGAAGGCCAGGACGGTTACGTCGGAGAACTCCAGCATATCATCGAGGCGATCCGATCCGGCCAGCCGCCCTCGATCGTCACGGCACAGGACGGCCTGAGCGCGGTGGAAATCTGCGAAGCCGAGGAACGTTCCATCAAGACCGGGCAAGTCGTTTCTCTGTAACCGGTCGGCGATAAGAAACAACGCCTTCGTTGTCCCCCTACTCGCCCGGTAAAGTGCGGCGCTTGCCCAAGCGCCGCTACGCCCTCGTGGTGGCTCTCTGGCGAGAGCCGCTGATTTTGCCTCAGCCACTGCCCTGCTCAAGTCCAAGCGAGAAGCCCCCGCCTCCCGAAAAGTGGCACGCTGGCCCAATGCAATTTGGGCGGTGCCCGCGCCCTCATTTCGGCAGCAGGCTCACGAGATCGGCGTGAGGGCGTGCGATGACGTGGGCGGCAATCAATTTACCCAAGCCATCGACAGCTTTGGCGCCGGCGTCCACGGCGGCTTTGACCGCTGCGACGTCCCCGCGCACAATGACAGTGACGTAGGCGGCGCCGATCTTTTCCTTGCCCACCAGCGTCACGTTGGCGGCTTTCAGCATTACGTCTGTCGCCTCCAATAAGGCGGTCAGGCCTTGTGTTTCGAGGATTCCAAGAGCTTGTTCGTTTGCGTTCATCGGTTTGTCTTTGGGTTGAGGGAAATCGGCCGGCAGAAACTGGTCGCGCCCGCCGTAGAGCGGATTCTGAGCATTGGGAAAGTGGAGCAGTGGCGTGAGTGCAGCTTCGGGACGCGCCAGGCAATGGGTCACCGCAGAGCCTCCCAACTGCCGCGCTCGCTCGTCCGCCGCCACCAAAGCGGCTTCGACAGCCGATACCTCCCCCTCAATGCGCACCAGCAGGTTTTGGTTCCCGGTTGTCTCAATGCCCAGCAAATGGACTCCGGCAGCTTTCACCATCGCGTCGGCGACCAGCGCCGTGATGCTGAAAAAGGCCAGCTCGGCAAAACCCAGCGCAAGTGGTCTGTCGGACTTAACGGTCATGAGCGTGAATCCACATCGGTTTCCAAGGCGGCTAAGTGCTTTGGAGCCGGCGCATCACCTCGCGCGCGATCTCCGCCGCATTGATCTCCGCTGTCGCTGGTGTCGCGCCGGTTGTTGGCCCCGGAGCAGGCGAAGCCGTCTTGGATTCGGCTGAAACTGCAGGACGGCAAGCCGACGCGGCCTCTGGAAACCCGCATTCGGTAAGGATGCAGGCGATCTTGGAGCGGATATCTTCGAGATCGGACTTTTCCCGCGGCGAAAGCAATTGCCGGGTCGTGCCCAAATTAAAACCGCGCAACGACATCCCGGCCCGGAAACCTTCGGGAAAATTCGTGCCATAGAGCATGGCGTTGATCAGATCCAGCAGCTTGAACTGTATGCGTTTGGCTTCCTCCAGGTTTCCCCTCAGAAACTCATTGTAGAGCTTCATTACCACCTCCGGCACGACGCCGGACGTGGCAATGGTCCCGCCGTCGCCGCCCATCTGCAACGTCGGGAAAAGAATCTCCTCGCAACCGATCAGGCAACTGAAATCCGGCCGCTGCGGTTTGACGGCATGCAGCGTGTTCAGAAACCGTGGCATATCGCGGCTGCTGTCCTTCACCCCCACAATGCGCGGACAATCCAGCGCCAGCCGCGTCAGCACCGGCACGCTGATCTCGTTCGAGAACTGCGGGATGTTATACAGCACAATATCGATGGGCGAACGCTGGGCCAACTCGCGGAAGTAATGTTCGATGCTTTCCTGGCTCACCTTATAGTAGTATGGACCCGTGATGGAGACGGCGGCGCACCCAAGGTCAGCGTAGGTCTTGCAGGCATCCAGAATCATGGTCAGGTTGGACTCGGCCGCCCCGGCCAGGATGGGCACCCGGCCCCGGTTTTCCTCGGCCACGATCCGGATAACGCGTTTGCGCTCCTCGAAGCTGAGGCGGATGAACTCGCCCGTGCTGCCGTTGGGATAGAGGCCGCTGACGCCCTTCTCAATAAGCCAATTGATCAGGCGCCGCAGTTCCTCTTCATTGATGCGTCCATCGTCCAGAAACGGAACCAGATTGGGAGTGTAGATACCGCGAATCATGCTGAATCAAGAAGGCAAAAACGCGAGCGCGTCAATGCCGAACTGCGCCGACTTCTGAGCCGCTGATTCTGCTCGAAAAACCCGATGGCCGCGCCTAGACTTCCGACTCCTTGAAAACACATCTGGTGAACCTATGATGACGAACATCTTTTCTGGCAGAACTCCATCGGCTGTCTTCTCCGCGTTGTTGTTCCTGGCGCCAACCTTGGTCCATGGCGTCTCTCCTGCCCCTGACGAAATGGCGGAAGCCCAACGCTGGGCCAGCGCCAAATTTCGAGGAATTCCCGAGACCCGGCAGCCGGAGCCGGGGCTGATGGTCCTGGCCAACCACGATCCCGTGCAGAAGAACGCGCGCGCCGGCAAACCGATGAAAATCGTTGATGCCCAGTACACGCGCGGGCTTTACTGCCACGCCTTCAGCAAAATCATCGTGCGCCTGCCCGGCCCGGGCGAGACGTTCACTGCTATCGTGGGAGTTGATAGCAACGACCAAACGAGCGGCGGGCGCGGCAGCATTGACTTCTCGGTCAACGTTAGCGGCCAGGAAAAACTCCGCTCCGGCGTGATGCGCGAAGGAATGCCCGGCAAGCCAGTCCAGGTGGATTTGGCCGGGGCAACGGAGTTTGTGCTGCAAGTGGGCGACGCTGCGGATGGCATTTCCTGCGACCAGGCGGATTGGGCTGAGGCGAGGGTGACTTTAAAAGATGGCACGACGCTTTGGCTTGGAGACTTGCCCATCACCCAGGGCGCGGGGCGTGCCGCTTACACGACTGACCCGCCCTTCTCATTCAATTACGGCGGCAAGCCGCACACCGAGCTGCTGAAAAGTTGGGAACTGAAACGCGAGTCCAGGAAGCTTGACGATCAGCGCACCGAACACACCCTCCTCTATACTGATCCACAAACTGGTTTGGTCGTTCGTTGCGTTACGGTCGAGTACCGGGATTTCCCGACGGTGGAATGGACGCTCTATTTCAAGAACCGCGGCACGACCGACACGCCGATTCTATCGGACATTCGGGCTGTGGATACTCGTCTGGAACGGAGCGGTCAGGGCGAATTCATTCTTCATCACCACAAAGGCACCTTTGTTCGGGCCGATGATTTTGAGCCGCTGACCACCGTCTTGAAGCCAAATCAGAAGGAACGTTTTGCCCCACCCGCCGGTCGCCCGCTCGGCTGGGTTTTCCCTTACTACAACCTGGAATGGTCCGGCGAAGGCGCCATCATCGTGGTCGGCTGGCCCGGGCAATGGGCCGCCCAGTTCGCGCGCGATGCGGGGACGGGAGTCCGCATCACGGCCGGACAGGAACTGGTGCATCTCAAACTGCGACCCGGCGAAGAAATCCGCACGCCGTTGATCGTGATGCAGTTTTGGAAAGGCGACTGGCTGCGCGCGCAAAACATCTGGCGGCGCTGGATGCTGGCGCACAACCTGCCGCGTGCCGGCGGCCAACTTTCCAAGCCGCTCCTGACGCCATGCAGCTCGCACCAGTTCGGCGAGATGATCCAGGCCAACGAAGCTAATCAAAAGTTGTTTATCGACCGCTATCTGGAAGAAGGCATTAAGATCGACTATTGGTGGATGGACGCCGGCTGGTACGTGAACAAAACCGGCTGGCCCAACACCGGCACCTGGGAAGTGGACACGAACCGTTTCCCGCGCGGTTTGCGGGCCATCACCGATCATGCCCACGCCAAAGGAGTGAAAAGCATCGTTTGGTTCGAGCCGGAGCGAGTGACCCCCGGCACCTGGCTGCATGAAAAACATCCGGAGTGGCTGCTCAAAGGCACGCTGCTCAACCTCGGCCAACCGGAGGCCCGCCAGTGGCTCACCGACCACATTGATAAGTTGCTGAGCGATCAAGGCATTGATCTCTACCGGCAGGATTACAACATCGATCCGCTCAGCTTTTGGCGCGGCAACGATGCCGCCGATCGCCAGGGCATCACCGAGAACCATTACGTCACCGGCTACTTGGCCTACTGGGATGATCTGCGCCGCCGCCATCCGACCATGCTCATCGATTCCTGCGCCTCGGGCGGCCACCGCAACGATTTGGAAACGATGCGGCGGGCCTTGCCCTTCCTGCGCAGCGATTACATTCAAGACCCGGTCGGCAATCAGTGTCACACCTACGGCCTCTCCTTCTGGCTTCCGTATCACGGAACAGGGACCGACCAGACCGGCGCTTACGAAATCCGCAGCGGGATGGCTTGCCCGCATTTCATCGCCTGCTGGGACCTGCGCGACCGGCAACTCGACTACAACCTGCTACGCCGTTTAGTCGGCGAGTGGCGACAATTTGCGGACAATTACTTCGGCGATTACTACCCGCTGACGCCTTACACCGCAGCGAACGATGCCTGGATGGCGTGGCAGTTTGACCGCCCGGAACGCAGCGAGGGCATGGTGCAGGTGTTTCGCCGCGCCCAAAGTTTCTACGAAGCGGCACGATTCAAACTCAGCGGCCTAGCTGCCGACGCGCGCTATGCCGTCCGCAACTTGGACGCGCCGGAAGCTTCTGAGATCACGGGCCGGGAACTGATGGAAAAGGGGCTTTACGTGGCTCTGCTTGGCGCGCCCGCCGCCGCCGTTGTTACCTACAAGAAGGTGGAGGGCAACTGATGAGTGTATTGGAATAGCCGCAAAAAGGCGCAAAGCAGCGGAACCGTAGCCGAAGGAACGCTCATTCCCAATCGGCTTCTCGTACCCCCATGCAACCAAAGCCGGTGACAAACCGGCGCTCCACAGCGCAGGAAATCTTCGCAGGCTGTGCAGATTCGGCGCGACAGCCATACATGAACACCCCGCTGCAACTCCGTCCCGTTCATACATTACTATGCCCTTGGCCATGATTTCCTGGACGAAGCAGTCGCCCCAACGGAGCCTTTTCGCCCGTTCGGACGGAGTCCTCACCAGCAAATCGAGCGGGAAGTCGCGCGGGATCGCATGCCGAATCCGCACCGACATTCGTTCTCCGCGGTCGCGTGTGCGGGGCATGATGACTAACAAATCGACGTCGGAATCCGCGGTGGGACGGCCATAAGCGTAGGAGCCAAAGTGGATGATCTGCCGAGGGCGGAACTATTTCGCCACGGCGTGGCAGAAAGATCGGATTTTGGCCAGCTCAACCATGCGCTGCAGCCTAGCCCATCAGCAGCGGTTCGGCGGGCAGATTTCCTCCCGTCTTTCTTTACGCCGCGACTCAATCCCTTTCATGCGCGTCGCAGCGTTGGCTGCCTGCTTGCGGCCTGTCATCCGAGGCCCAGGCAGGTCCACAAGCGAGTTTGCTTTGCCACTTCTTTGAATTGACCTGAGCCGCGTTTTGTTTCGTGGAGTGCGGACCATTGGCAGGCCAGCCGATGGCCACCAGAGAACAAAGGAATTCTGACCAGCCAGGAAGGCGCAGACGGCGCAACGGCCCCCGAAGCCAAAAAGCCGGTTTCCAGCCTTCAAAAGTGGCCAAGAAGTGGCCAAGCAAGACTTTTTCGCTTCCTTTCATGAAGTGGTGGAACCTCGTAAAAACCTTGCAGATAAGAGCTTTATGGAAGTGCCCCGGCTAGGACTCGAACCTAGGACCAATTGATTAAGAGTCAACTGCTCTACCAACTGAGCTACCGAGGCCCTCAAAGGCGTGACAGATTGTACCATCAAAAGGTTTTGTCAACAACTCGTTGTCTCCTTTTGCTCGCACCGCGACACAACTGGACGTCTCTTGGTGGCGCACGCTCAGGGCTGCTCTTAAGCTCTGTTCGACAGCAAAGCAGCGGGCTTTTCCGCCACGGCCCCGGTGCAACTGCTGCCGCAACCGGCCGTGCAAGCCAGGCAATGGAATCCGGTGGCCACGGAACGGCTCTCCAGAAACTCGGGCGTAATATCCCAAAGGCAAAGCGGGCGCCCGTTCATCAATGGCATGCCCAGCATCTGATTGAAATCGCAATCATAAATCTCGCCTTGATACCCGACGCTCAACGTTGTGCGGCACATCAAGCCCGAAACCGTGGCCGGGTTGAAGCTGTTGGCCAGCAGTTCGAAGTATTCATCCCATTGGCCATGCTGGCGCAGGTCTTCAGCGAAGCGGGCGATCGGCTGGTTGGTAATGGTGTAAAGCCGGTTAAACACGATGCCAAACTCGCGGCGCAGGACTTCCCTGTAATCGGCTTCCAATTCCTCTTGCGGTCCGGGCAGCTTCGGCCCCAGCGGATTATAGACCAGGTTGAGGGCCAGCCGCGTGCCGTAGCCCAAGGCATTGAGTTTCTTCAAGGCAGCAATGCTTTTCTCGAAAACACCTTGGCCGCGCTGTTGGTTGACGTTTCCCCTCGAGTAACAGGGGAGCGAGGCGATCACTTCCACTTCATGCCCGGCCAGGAAACCCGGCAAATAGTCGTAGCCGGGCATTTCAATGATGGTGAGGTTGTTGCGGTCGATGACATGGCTGCCGGCCGCGCGCGCCGTCTCAACCAGAAAACGAAAGTGCTCGTTGATTTCAGGCGCGCCGCCCGTGAGATCGACCACCGGGGGACGGAATTGCCGAATCCAGCCGCCCAGGCGATGCGCGGTGGACTCCTCCATCATTTCGGTCCGCCACGGCGCCGCATCGACGTGGCAATGGCGGCAGGCCTGATTGCATTTGCGCCCGACATTGATCTGGAGCGTCTGCAAGCGTGTGCGCCGCAATTCCAAGCCGTGCTCGGAAAGCTTTTGGGCAAAGGGATTCATGTCAGCCTCCCTGCCAAGGCGGCACTGAATGCTTTGTCGATCGCGGTCATTCGGGCCATTGGTTTTTCAACACGGGTTGATCTTTTAACAGTGCAACAGAAAACCTCCAACCAACTTCTTTAGGCTTGGCACTGCCCGGCAGGGCGGCTAGAAGATGGCCAGTTAACACTTCTTTCCTATGTTTATTATTATACTCGGGTGTCTCATTGGCTTTGTGGCGTGGTTTCTGGTGCGCTATTTCCTGGCCGGCCTCTACACGGTCGATCAAAATGAGCGGGCGGTTAAGACCAGTTTCGGGCGCGCGGAGCGCGTCGCGAACTTGACCACCCTGGAGGATCCCATTTCGGAATCGCTCGCCGCGGAGGAAAAAAAGCGCTATGCCTGCCCGCAAGTGCGCGTGATCATGCCGGGCGGACCCTACTTCAAATGGCCCTGGGAGAAAATTCACAAGGTCTCGATTGCCACCGAGACGCTGAATATGGCCTACGATCCGGAGGAACCGTCTGCCAACTTGAGCGGCACCATTCTGGAGGCGGTCACCAAGGACCAATTGAACACCGGCTTGACCGGCCAGATACGGTACCGCGTTTCGGAACGGAATCTCTACGCCTATTTGTTCGGAGTCAAATACCCGATTGCGCATATCATGGGTTATTTCGTTTCCGTGCTGCGCGAGCGCATCGCGAATTTCGAAGCCCCGGACAAAAGCCCGCCCTCTTTGCCCGGCCCTTCGGGTTCTGACGCGAGTTCAGTGGCTGGCATCTCCATCAATGATTTGCGCAAAAACCTGCGCGATCTCAATGAACACATGGACAGCGAATGCCGGTCTTCCCCCGCCCGGTATGGCATTCTTCTCGATGCCTCGCTGATCACGGGCATCGATCCGCCGCCCGAAGTCGAGTCGGCTCTGGCCGCCATCAACACGGCCCACAACCAGGTTTCCTCCGACATCAGCCTGGCCCAGGCGGCCGCCGATCAGAAGATCGTGCAATCCAGGCGCGCGGTGGAAATCGAGACTCTGAAAGCCCAAGCGGAAACCGAACCGCTTCACCGGTTGGCCGCGCAACTGACGCTATTGAAGAAGAGCGGCCCGGGCGCTTTGTCCGCCTACATCCGCAACGTTCGCCTGGCTCTCTTTAGCGAAGCGCAACAAATCATTCTGGAGGCAAAGAAATGATTACGCTCATTGCCGCCGTTATCACTTTCGTCGCTTCATTCGTTCTCGTGCCGGCCATTCTCGGCGCGGCCCGGTTTTTCGGCATTTATACCATCGTCAACGAACGGCGCTGTCATGTGTACATGCTCTTCGGCAAAGTCGCCGCCATCATTGACGAGCCGGGACTGCACCTTTTATTGGCCAAACTGGGCTGGCGCGCGTTCTTTATCCATTGGGTGGGCCGCTGCCACGTGCTCGATATGCGCCTCGACCAGGAATACCTCCGCAGCCAGCCGGTCAACTCCGAGGAAGGCGCGCCCATGGGCATCGGCATCTGGTACGAAATGTACATCAGCGATCCGGTCGCTTACCTGTTCAAGAACACCGATCCGCGCGGTTCGCTCGCGGCTAATGTCAGCAATTCCACCGTGCGCTGCCTGAGCAACATGCCCCTGGCCAACATGATGAGCAACCGGCATTCCATGAGCCAGACGGTCCGCGCCGAAGTGTCGCCCAAGTCGCATGAGTGGGGCTATAAACTTGGCTCGGTTTATATCCGAAAGGTCCATTTCCGGGATGCCGGCATGATCAAGCAGATCGAAAGCAAAGTCGTCAACCGCCTCCGCCAGGTCACCTCGGCCATCAAGCAGGATGGCGCAAACCGGGTCAGCATCATCACCAGCACGGCCGAACGCGAAGCGGCGGTGGAATTCGCGAAAGCCGCCGCCATCCGGCCTCAAATTGTAGGACAAGCCCTGCAAAAAATCTCCGAGGATGCCGACGTGGCCACGGCCATGTTCGAGATTCTGGAAACGCAGAAAATGATCGAAGGCCAGGCCCGAATTGTCTGGCTGCCGCAAAAGAGCGATCTCCTTGCCCAATGGCTGGCTGCGGCTTCGCCTTCTTTCGGGAAGGCCGCTGGGCCTTCGCCTCCGCCTGTGCCTCTCTCGGCTTAAGCCGAATATTTCGCACGCCGATTGAAGCAGCCGCAGGCTGTAGCCGCAACCTTCAGGTGGTACCGTTTTGCCCGGCCCGTGCGGACGGGCGCCACCTGAAGGTTGCGGCGACAACGCTCTGCGATTGTGAATCATCCAAGTCAAGCCGTCGCCAGTGGGATCGCCAGTGGGACCGGCTTCGGAGCCACAGCGCAGTTGGACGGCGCCGCTGCCTCCTCCGAATCCATGCGCGACTCCTGCAACGCCTTCGGCCAGTCGGGAAAGCGAATGATCGGATCGGGTTGCGCTCTTTCCCCAGCTCTTGCATTGCGCATATTGCCCGGGCCTCTATTCGTCATGCCGACGCTCAAAGTTACAACTACCGCATTGACAAACCTCAACCAACGGCACAGTCTCCCACCATGAACTGGGGAATTCAAACCGAACCGAAACTCGAGCGCCCCCCTCCGTCAACCATTATGCCGAAACTCGGTTGCGCTCATTAATACTGTTCGGCATCTGCACCGTGCATCAAAGTGGAATCACGATGAAATCAGCCAAAATGTTTACAGCGTTCGTCATTATTATTGGCACTCTGGCATGGCTGACGTGCTCGTGCCTTGCCCAAACCAACCGCCCACCGAGAATCGAGAGCATGACACTGCAAGAGGGGATCGCCCGCTTGTCTGTGTCAGGCACTCCGGGTTCGGCGTTCGTGATTGAGACTTCGGTCGACTGCAGAGTCTGGAACCTCCTGAGCGTTACCAACGCCTCCGCCGCCATCGACGTGCCTCCGGACATTTACCATTGGACATTCTTCATTTTGCCCGAAGGTCGTGCGCTGGTAGGTGGTGGTGAAGCGGGACGATCTCGTATGCGGTTTTACCGTTTGCGAACGACGAACGCCCTGCCATTCCTCGTGCTTACGAATCTTGTCGAGAGTCCACCTTGAGCGATCAAACCTGGAATGAGCATACCGAACCAGTCGCTCGACCGAATGACGAAGAGCGCGATCACGTCACCGTTCCAAACCGGGTGTCCTTGGCGCGCTCCTCGTCATCGGTCAGCTTTTGCGTTCGGCGACACTCGCACGTCTCGTATGAATCCGACACCAAAAGACCCCGACACGATAACGGCGCAGGAGTTTCGAGAGGCATTCCTGAAGATTCGTGACCGACTGACAGACAAGCAGCAGGCGATGCTGCGGACGCACTTCCAAGCACCAGACCGCAAGATTACAGCGAAGCGGATGGCTGAGGCGGTCGGTTATCCGAGTCACGCGACAGCCAATCTGCAATACGGCATCGTTGGCGGACTACTCTGCGAGTTGCTTGGCCAGGCCGCCGATAGCGACAGGCTGTTTGTGTTGTGCCAGTTTATTCGTCCACACACGGAGGCCAATGACGAGTGGCTTTGGCAGATGCGAGAGCCAGCAGCACAGGCACTCCAAGAGTTGGGATGGGTATGATTACATCGCCGAACAAGACGCTCGACCGAATGACGAGGAGCGCGGTCAGCCGCATGATCCAATTCGTGCGTCACTGGCGCGCTCCTCGTCATCGGTCAGCTTTGCGTTGGGCCAGCGAAGGGTGATGCACGACCAGTCAGCCAAGTGGAGTTGCGAGGAAAAGCCTGGCGTTCCGAAGCGGGCGCTGGTCGTGGCTCGCCGATCGGCGTTCACACTGATCGAACTCCTCGTGGTAATCGCGATCATCGGAATTCTCGCTGCACTGCTGTTGCCCGCATTGTCCCGCGCACGCGCGGCAGCAGACAAGGCTGTAGGTACCAGTAACCTTCGCCAAATCGGGATTGGGTTGACCAGGTACGTGGGTGAGCAGGGCGGCTATCCGATTGCGCCGATCAGCTGGAACCCAGCCATGAAGGCGGCCACCCCGGTAAGCCCGGATTGGGAGGAGAGGTGGTGCACCGGCCGGTGGCCGGGCCTGAAGATATCCGCGCCATTCGCGAGAGCGAGGTGGTCAGCCCAGCCGAGATGATTGCCGTGGGTGACGCCATCTTGGTGCGGTGGGCCGTTGGCGAGAACAAGACGGAGACCGTGGGCTTGTACGACTTGTCCCATGGCCTTCGCTTCCCCGACCAAGTAACGCCTTCCTGGCGGCCGGAATTCAAAAAGCGCCACGGTGGGCGGTGGAACGTTCTGTTCTCCGATGGGCATGTCCGCACGATGCGGACCCGGGAACTTTTCGGATACCGACGGGATGAGGTGCGCCAGCGCTGGAACAACGACAATCAGCCTCACCGCGAGTTTCCGCCAGTGTGACCCATCCTGCACCCGGCAGCGATCCGCACGGCTTTTGACGAGCTGCTCGGGGCACAAACACAGTCGGACTGCGCGGCAATCTGAATACTGATGGCCCAACAAAACGCTCCACCGAACAGCCGCGAGCCACAGCGCGGGTGCTCGGCCTCAAGCCAGCCCCGGCAATCTCGTGACCTGGGACGTGCTGCGCTCGAAGGAACTGGCCACGCGCTGCGCTTTCTGCGACCGCGCGGTGTATCCCGAAGATGCCTGCTCGGTGAAGTTCGGGACGACGCACGGCTACGGCTGCTGCACGCATTGCTCGATGGGTGTGGCGGCGCGGATCAAGCAGGATATCGAAGTCGAGGCCAAGGATGCCCTGACTGGTGAACTCATCCGGGTCAAAATTCTCGGCGGACAGATTGCCTCGCTGGAGCCCGCGACTGCCGTGGCGTGGTTCGGCCAGAAGAAAGGCCCCGACGGCAAATGGGTTTCCGCCGGTTGCTTCGAGCAAGGATTCTTCGTCAACGCGGACAATTTGCAGAAGTGGCTCGCTGCCCGTCGCGCCATGACGGGCCGCCAAATTTCCATTGCGCAGGCGCTCGCCGACAGGATGAAGCTGTCACCGGAACAAATCTCCAAGGCGTGCAAGCTCGGTGAGTGCAAGTGAACGCAACACAGCAAAGCAGTGACGCGAGGAGCGCGGACAGCCATGTCCGCGAGTCCCGGACTGGTGGAATCGCCGCGCGGACAAGGCTGTCCGCGCCCCTGCCATCTTCGTTTTCGTAATGGAACAAGTTTTCACCAACCTGAGCCACGCCGTCGAAGGTGCGCCCCTCATCGCGCTGGCCGCTGCCATCGTGTGGGGCGTCCTTAGCATCGTTCTCAGCCCGTGCCACCTTGCGAGCATTCCGCTGATCGTGGGGTTCATTAGCGAGCAAGGCCAAGTGACGGCGAAACGCGCGTTCTGGACGGCGACGCTCTTCGCCGTGGGCATTCTCATCACCATCGCTGCCATCGGGGTCATCACGGCGGCGGCGGGCCGCATGATGGGTGACGTGGGGTGCTACGGAAATTACTTCGTCGCGATCATCTTCTTCGCCGTCGGCCTGCACCTGCTTGGCGTGATTCCCATGCCGTGGTCCGGGCCGGGCCAAGTCGGCATGAAGCGGAAGGGATTGCTCGCCGCGTTCATCCTCGGGCTCGTGTTCGGAATCGCGCTCGGTCCTTGCACGTTCGCTTACATGGCGCCGATGCTCGGCGTCACCTTCAAACTCGCGGCAACCAACTTCCTTTACGGCGCGCTGCTGTTGCTCGCCTACGGCGTGGGCCATTGCTCGGTGATCGTCGCTGCCGGCACGTCCACCGAAATGGTGCAACGCTTCCTCAACTGGAACGAGCAATCCAAGGGCGTCGCCGTCGTCAAAATCATCTGCGGCCTCCTCGTCATTCTTGGTGGCGTGTGGCTCATCTATACCGCACCATGAAACGGGATGCGGGATGCGCTCAAAAGAAATAGCTCACGGTAACCGCTCCAAATTCGGAGTGGCGTTGCTGCCCGTAAAATTCCTTGCCCCAAATCACGTAGGAAAACGTGGCTTGGAATCGCCGCGTGACGACTGATGCTCCGAACTCGGCTCCCGGAAAGAACGGGCGTTTGTCCACGCTCGGACTGTCGCGGAACGTGTTCCCGTCGAGCGCCAAATTGCGCGCCACCAGGTTGGCTCCGCCTCCGGCAAACAGGTAAGCGCCAAAGTTGCGTTGGTTGGGCGCGTCCTCATCCTCGCGCGGGAAAGGCAGATTGCCGAGGCCGCGCATGAGCGTCGTGCCGAAGTCGTCGGGCAAGTTGTAGCCCAGCCGAAGCTGCGCCCCGGCCTGGCCTTGAATGAGCACGTTGCCGAGCATCGCGCCAGCCATCGGAATCACCTGAAACCCAAAGCCGGATTCGGTTTGGAAGAGGTCATACCGGCGGCGATGTTCGTAAACCATGTTGAAAATTGGCTCCGTCTCCAATTGGTAGTCCCAGCCCTGCGGGATGGCGCTGCCGCCGAGCCGATGCACCTCGCGCTGGGTTTCCTCGGCGAACGAATACGGCCCGACGACGCCGGTGATGAACTTGAGGCCGTGAAAACGGTTTTCCCGGATGAGATGCGTCGAAGCCGCGAAGTAGAGCAGCCCTGAATAAGGCCGGTCGTTCGGGTCGGGAACAGTGCGATTGATGTCGGCGGGCGTGACGATGATTTGGCCGAAGTCATAACCGTGAAGGTAGCGGTCGCCATCCGCGCCGAAGAGATTCCAAATGCCACCCAGCCAGCTTTGACCGCTGCGCGTCAAGGCCAGCGAAATGCCATTGGAGTAATTCTCGTCCTGGCCCGCGATCGTGTCGTTCTCCCAGCGAAGCGACAGGGCGGAGCGAGACGAGGAAGCAGAGTCCGGCGGACTTGGGCGTGAATCTCCGCCGAAGACCGCGAACGGCGACATCAGGTTGACGCCGCACACCAGCGAGCAAGCGATGGCGAATGTTGGTGGATGATTTTTCATAACAAACGGCGGCGGGATTTGTTGCCAGTGCGGCCTCTCTCCCGGCCGGATTGCGTCAACTGGCCGCCGCGACGCGCAGAACCGAGTTCGCGGTGCCGAAAGGATTCGGCGCGCACTCTCCGCAGTTGGGATCGGTCGTCCATTCGCCATCAACGACCAGCCGGTATTCGTAGGTGCCGGGTTCCAGCATCAGTTCTTTGCCCCAGCGCCCCTCTCCCAGAGGGACCATCTCGGAGACCGAGCAGTGCCAGTCATTGAATGTTCCGGCGATGCAGACCTTCTGCGCTGTCGGATGCACGAACTCGAACCGCACCAGCACCGGCTTAGGCGCGGCCTTGCCGGGCTTCGGCTTTGCGATGTGTTTTGTCATAGAATGAACGGGTTTAACAGAGTTCAGACGTCTAAGACCAGTCCTTCGAACGCAGCAGCACACCGAACGCCGGGGTGACGCGCAAGCAACCACGCGCGGGCGTCCGCCTGGATCGCGTCCACCTCATCGTCGGTCCGATCCGGGTCATGGTGGAAGAGCAACAGATGTTTCACCTCGGCGGCGGCGGCCAGCTCGCAAGCTTGGCGAACCAGACTATGCCCCCAGCCGCGTTTGTGCGGCATATCCTGGTCGAGGTATTGCGCGTCGTGAATGAGGATGTCTGCGCCGCGGCAGAACTCCACGAACTCATCGAACGTCGTCGTTTTCGGATAAGGCGGGTCCAATTCGTTGTCGGGAATGAAGACCGCCCGGCGACCGTTGTCCTCAACGCGATAGCCATAGCCGCCGCCCGGATGGTTAATCGGAATGCGGGATACATTGAATCCGTGCTCGCGCAAGAACTGAGTTGCGTCCTCGGTGACACACCGCGTCTGCGACGGCAGTTGGTCGGGCAGCACCGGGAAGTGCGCGCCATCCATCTGCGCAATCAGTGAGCACAGCATCCGATGACTGTTCAGAGTCGCAAAGACATGCACAACTCGATTGGCTTGGTAGATGGGGATGAAGTACGGAAACCCCTGAACGTGGTCCCAATGGTCGTGAGTCAGGAGCAGGAATACCTCCGCAGCGCCTCGCGCCAGTTGCTTCCCCAACTCACGGATCCCGGTGCCTGCATCCAGCACGAGCATCTTGTCCGAGCCCAGTTCAATGCTGACACAGGGCGTGTTGCCCCCATAGCGAACGGTGAACGGTCCCGGAGTTGGGAGCGAGCCGCGGACGCCCCAAAATGTGATTTTCATAAGTCATTCCGCCCGTCAACGGCCGAGGGGCGGGAAGCGCGGAGGGTCATCGGCTGTGGAGACGAGCCGATCTCTGTTTGCCATCGATAAATCCATGTCATACGTCTGTTTATCGCCTGGCTGCTTTCGCCTGTCGAGCCGTTAAGATCGTGAACAAGAACAATCGAGGCGCCAGGAACTCCGTTCCTCCGTGGTTTTCGCGCACGCCACCAACCGTGCGGGTTCAGGGCCGACGATGCGCCCCCGCCAAGGCAGTGGAGTTCTCACCTGGCCTCACCTCATGCCGCCATTTGTAACTTTTGGCGGGCTCGCGGCTCAGTCAGTTGGAAAACGACAAAACTCAGTTACTCTGATCGACATGATCACAGAAAAACTTGGACTCGACCGCGGCTCAGTTAACCTACCTAG
>CAYIIH010000147.1:0-18616 GCA_964363225.1 uncultured Verrucomicrobiota bacterium
TGCAACCGGCTTTTCCGCGCGCTCTTGTCCCAAGCCGGTTGCAAACCGGCGCTCCACTCTGTCGGCATTTCGTGCGGACTGTGAAAAATGCGGGCCAGGGAATGGGAACCTCCGAAAACCACTTTTCGGAGTTGGGTTGAGGGTGGCCGTTCGGTTTTCCCGTCCTCCGTAGTCCCGCCATTTGCGGGACGGAGGGTGGACGGTGTGGCTGGTTTCATCTGATCGCAAGATTCATTGCGTGGTTCGTTCTTTGGCGTCACGATTTTTCCGCTTCGGTTGCAGATTAACGACCGGATGGCCGGACTTCTTTTCGCGCTTGCGCAGGTCGGCGAACAACTTGTCTATGCTGTGACCGCGCGCGGCCGAGAGCGCATCCTTGGCGCGCCACACTTCCCGCAGCACCAGGTCGCCTTCCGTCTCCGGGTTGACCGTTTGGGTTGTTTTATTCATAAGGTTGCTGAAGAAATTCCTCCGGCGTGCAGATGGTCGGCGCGGAATGGCCGCACGACTCGATCAATCGGCGCAGTCGTGCAAGGATGAACGCATTGGCAATGTGTCGGCAGTTCCATGTCAGTAAAATATCCATTCTATGAACGGTTGCCAGTGCAATAGGCGCTCCGTCTCCTTCGGCTTTCACGGGAAGCAGCCGTGAGTTCATGATGTTTCGGGTCAACTCGCCTGCTTCGCCGGTGGATTCGAGCAAAGTGATGCCGGCCATGAGTTCAAGCCGGCGATTGGCCATTTCGGGTTCTCCAAAAGCGATTTCGTCCAGAACGAGCTGGCTGGCAAAAAGGGCGTGGCCGGCCCGTCGGAATTCCCACCAATCACGGGTGAGTTGCTGGCGGGCCGCTTGCAGGAGGTCGCGGGCGGGGCGCGCCACAACGTAGCTCGGAATCGTGCTTTCGATGTAGATGCGCATGGCTGGAACCTACGCCCGTCGCTCACGAATGGCAGCAAGAATCTCCGCCCGTATGGACAAGTTTTGTTCTGGGGTCAGTTCTTGATAATGGCTACTTCCGGTGGGGCTTCCTCCGGCGATACGGCGACTGATGGGAAATTGCTTTTTTGACGCTCCGCAGTTCAGGGTGAATTGCTTTTGCGTCGTGCTCATTGCGTGCTGAGTATGTGCCTTGGAGGCCGCGCGGCAAGGTTTTTCCAGGGCTGTTCGCGGGGCCGAGTCGGCGGTGCCCGTTTTCCCCGCCGGAAAGCCCGTCGGCGCAGGCTTTCCGTAAAGGTCAGTTCTTGACTTTATGACAATCTTCCCGAAATGGCTGCCTGACGGCTGGATGACACACTCGGGATGGCAAGCGTTGGCTACCTGAACCGGCTGAGGTAATCCGATCCAACGAGACCAGGAAGAAAGATCAATAAGTCAAGAACCCCCAGCGCAAGCGGATGGTAGATCGCGCCGGGATACTCGACTCTCAACTTACGGGAAAACTATTTTGATTTCCACGGGTTGACCGTGGCCACGCCGGAAAAATGTTTCTCATTCCGGGTAATCACCGTCAAGCCACTGCTCCGAGCGATGGCCGCGATCAAAGAATCATCGTAGGGCGGCAGTGCGTCCCGGCTTTCCGCCATGAGCCTGCCCCATTCCGCCGCCGCCGCTTCGTCAAAAACAAAAATCGCCTCCCGGTAATCCTCCAGGATGAAATCGTAAGTCCGTTCCAACTTCGCCCGCGTCTTCGGGTCGGCTTTAAGTTCGATGCCCCGGCGCATTTCCGCCAGCGTGAGGGTGGAAATTCCAATCTGCCCGCGATGTTGCGCGAACCAATCCTTGACCGGGTTGCCCGGACGAAAATAATCGCTGACGGTGTTCGTGTCCGTGAGGTATTTCAGAACCGGCATGGCGGCACTTTCCTCTGGGGCAGCGGTTCAAACGCGAAACCTTCATCCGCCAGCGCCGCCAGATGGTCGGACCAATCGCGCGTCGCTGCTTTCACCTCCCGGAGACGACGGCGCGGTTGCGGTGCGGGTTCAATCCACCAGCCGTTACTCTCTTTCTTGATCAAGTAACGTGCGCCATTTCGGACGCCGCGTACGGTCAACCGGTTCTTGTCTGCGGTGCAAATGGTTGTCACATGGGAAATTTCCCATGCCGCCAAGGCAATGCAAGGATGTTTTTCCCGAGGGAGCAGCCTTGACCGGCCCGGCCCGATAAGGGATAAGTAGTCCGTGAACGTGCAACTCATCGTGCAGCGGCTGCGCAACGGCTTCAAGCCGTTCACGCTCCAATTGAGTGATGGCCGCTCTTTTCCCGTCCCGCATCCGGAGTTCATTGCGGTGAGCCGGCACGCGGTTGTCGTGATGGACAAGGAAGGCTTTCCGGTGAGCATAGACCCGTTGCACATTGTTTCCGTGGACGACCGGCCCGCCACGAAACGTTCCACGACGGGAGAATAACCGGCCCTTCATGAGTTGCGCCCGTTTGCGAGGTGCAAGCTTCTCTGCAAGCTCTTTTACCATTGCCTGAACCTCCTTCAGCGCCTACTCTGGCCGCTATCGTGAACAGCCATCAAGACACGAATCATCAATCGGAGACACAAATCATGAAACGACGCCAATTCCTCAAATCCGTCGCCTTCACCGGAGCCGCCGGGCTGATCCTGCCACGGACCGCGCTCTTTGGGGCCGACGCTCCCAGCAACAAGCTGAACATCGCCCTGATCGGCACCTGGGGCCGGGGTGAAGCCCATTTCGGGGCCATTTCCAGCGAAAACGTGGTCGCCCTGTGTGACATCAACGAGGAACACCTGGCCTTCGGGGCCAAGCGGTTCCCCAACGCCAAGACCTACGTGGACTGGCGGCAGTGCCTGGAACAAAAGGACGTGAATGCCGTGGTCATCTGCACCGCCGACCACACCCACGCTTTCATCGCCAATTGGGCCATGAACCGCGGCCAGCACGTCTATTGCGAAAAGCCGGTCGCCAACAGCGTGGAAGAAGCCCGCGTCGTCCGCGCGACCTACCTCAAGAACAAGAACAAGCTCGCCACCCAGATGGGCACCCAGCGCCATGAGCACGAGAATTTCAACCGCGTGCAGGAATTGATCCGCGACGGGGCCATCGGTGAGTTGCAGGAAGTCGCCGCCTGGGGCGACCGCCAGATTCCCCGGCCCGGCTACCTTCCGGCCGAAGGTGAACCCCCCAAACACATTCACTACGATTTGTGGATCGGGCCTTCTCCCATGCACCCCTACAATCCAAAATACTTCTCCGGCGGGCCGGGGATGAATTGCCTGTCGTGGAACATGTACTGGGACTTTGGCAGCGGCCAGGTCGGCGACATGGGCAGCCACACGATGGACCTCGCCTGGAACGCCATCGACGCCGGGCTGCCCACTTCAGCCGAGGGCAAGGGCGATCCCTTCAATCCTGAAGTCACGCCGGTCAGACTGGAAACCCACTTCGATCTCCCCGCCAATGACTGGCGCCCCGCCATCAAGGTCTCCTGGTATCAAGGCGGCGCCCTGCCGGAGGGACCGGCACAGTATGTTGATCTCAAGAAAATCGGCCACGGCGCGATGTTCGAAGGCACCAAAGGCACGCTGGTGGCTGATTTCACCAGCCGCGTTTTGCTGCCGAACCGCCGGGGGGCCGACCTGACCTACTACAAGCCGCGCGCCAAGGACGCGCTGCTGCCGCCGATGGGCAATTTCCAGAAGCAATGGATTAACGCTTGCAAGGGCAGCCTGAAGACCGACTGCGATTTCGAGTATGGCGGCAACATGATCGAAATGATGCTGCTGGGCCTGGTCGCTTACCGCGTCGGCAAGAAGATCAGCTATGATGGCGCCGCGGGGAGGGTCACGGACAATCCGGAGGCCGACAAACTGCTCCGCCGCACCTACCGGCCTGGCTGGACCCTCAACGGATAGCAACCGTTATCCTAAATCCGGCAGTTGAGAAACCACGGATGACACGGATCACACGGATGATAACCACTTTCGCAAAGGGCGGGAGCCACCTCCGTGCTCACCTGCCGGGTGAAAGCTCGCTCCAACACAACATCTTCTTCACCCGTGTCATCCGTGAAATCCGTGGTTCCAACTGCTTTTTCTAAGTTTATCGGTTCACCCGCAACCTTGACCCGAAAAGGAGCAGTTCAACCGCAGAGAACACAGAGAACACAAAGAAAATCAGGCACTTCGGAGAATAGACGCTATCAACTGTCGGGTGAGAACCCGCTTTTGCTCAAGTTCCCTGCTTTGCGATCTTTGCGATCTTTGCGGTTAATCAACTGCCGTTTATAGGTTGACACGTCAGGTTTGGCCGAGAGCCACGAGCAAATGGCTGATTTCCTCATCCACTTCCTTGGGGTCAGCCACGGTTCTCCCGACTTCTTTCTTCAGCAATTGTCCGAGCCTCTTGCGCAGCCGGTGGACGGCCACGCGCACCGCGCCTTCCTTCAATCCAAGACGCGCGGCAGATTCGCCATAATTGCCGGCGCTGGGTTCGCCCGACAGATAGGCCTGCAACGCCTCGAACTGCGCGCCTTTGCCTTCAGCCACGCATTCCGCCTGCAACTGGGCATGGACCTTCTCAAGCAACGTCAGCGCCCAGCGTCGTTCGAAGATTTTCTCCGGCGTCAGATCATGCGCGGGTTCCAAGCGATACCGATCTTCGGCCGTCGAGTCGTCGAGGGAGAAGGTGACCGCTTGGCCGCCACGCTTCGCGGCCTGCCGGCGGTCCCAGTCGTTGTTCAAGAAATTCTGCAGCGAGCCGAGCAGGAAGGAGCGGAACTTGCCTTTGGCCGGATCGGCGGCTTTGAGAATGTTCTTTTCCAGCAGGCGTGCAAAGAAGTCCTGGGTCAAATCCTGGGCTTCATGCGGAGTAAACCCTTTGCGTCGCACGAACGCGTAAAGCGGATACCAGTAATCCTGGCAAAGCTGGGCCAATGCTCCCGCGGCTTCGGGCGAATCACGGCCCGCCGCCGTCAACACCACACTCCAGTGCGTCGGCGCGAATTGAGCCGCACGGTGCGTGCCGGTGGAGAGGTCCGATCGCACCGGCAGATCGTCCGGAGAAAGGTTGGTTTCCGAATTCATAGGCCAACAGCCACCACATGCTCTGCGCCGCGACGCGCAAACAAGAACCAACATGTTGGCCGCAACCTAGAAAACCTATTGGCAGCCTGCCGGTTGCGAAGCCTCTTTTTCCGAGCGCAGTTTCGGAAAAAGGGTGCCCTGCAACACATCAGGATCTTCATGGCCCGGCAGGATTTCGCCGCTGTCAGCCCGGCCGGGCGAAAGACAATAGCCCACCGATTCATCGGTGGGACGGACGGGAAGAGGGAACAAGTCCCGTCAGGGACGAAAGAGGTGACCTGCGACGGGTCCGGTGTTCTGCCGTCCCTGACGGGACTTGTCCTGCCACAACCTGGCCTCCCAGCGTTGAAACGCCGGGCTATGGTCTTCCGCCCTGCCGGGCTAATCTGGTGGCGGCGTCGCCGCACTGTGCCCATCCTGCCGCAAGGCGAACTGAACTGTTTGTTGGCGAGCATGTCAGCGCGTTTTGGGACGGATTTTGCCGAAATAAATCAGAGCGCACCCGGCGGCCCAGCCGATGGGAGCTGAGGCGAGCAAAGGGCCTGCGACCGGCCAATCGAGGAACACAACCAGTGGCACCAAAATGACCGAAGGGCCCAGCAGAACGAGCAAAACCAGGAAGAACTCGCGCAATTTGCCGGTCGTGTTACACACCGCTAAAATGACCGGCGGCAAGCATGCCTGCATTCCACTAAAGAGCAGAAACGGAAAAACCAAGCCGCCATCCTTGAGGAAAATCAATCCGGCGGGGATCAACAATCCGGCCACTACACCAGTCAGAGTTGTCGTGAAAGTCTGTCCGTCCCACTGCAAGAATTCTCCCAGGCGGAGCGGAGGCAATTTCTCCGCCGGTTCGACCCTCCTGATTTTGACGGCTTTCACGAGGACGAGGCCGCCCAGCAGGCCGGTGAGCGCCGCCAACAAAACAAATCTCGCCGACGGTATTGAGAAGCAGACAAAGGCCGCGCCTCCATACAAGACCACGAGGAAGGCCAGGACCGGCTTGGGCACTTTGTTTACCTTGCGCCGCGCATAGATCCAACAGGCGAACGAAACGGCCAAGGCAATCCCGACGAAAACCATCCGCGCCGCCGCATTCGCCAAATCTGCCTCTGCGCTCGAACGGTTATCGCGGTCGAAATCCCCCTGCCAAATCGGAGTCGTGAGATACGCGAGCGCCAAGAAGATGACGCAATTAAGAAGGGTCGCCGCGAAAAAGGCCCCGCTGTGATAGTGGAGTGGCTGCCGGGGCAACCATTCCGTCTCCTCGGCGGCGATGGAGCCTGACCAGTGCGCCTGGTGTGTTTGGATGGCTTGCCAGACCCAAATGCCTCCAAACCAGCAGAAGAGGAAGGGCAGACCCAGGCCAAAGCCTACGAGAGTGTACCAGGCAAAATGGCGCGTCCAGACGTGGAGCCCGATGATCTGCATTTCGGACCAAAGCCCGAGAGCGATGAACAAGAAGCCGCCGGCGAAAAGAATGGCAAGCTGGAGATTGTTCATCGGCAAGTTCCGCTGCTTGCGAGCATTGAGGAAGCGCGCATAGAAAGCCATAGGCCACATGACCAAATAGCCAATCACCCCGGGAATCTCGGAGCCAAGACCCCGGCCACGGTCCCCCATATCCTTCTCCGGGCCGGGAGGCAGGCTGCTCCAGCGCAAGTATTGAACCTGCTCCCAGAGGCCATAGGCCAGCCCGAGCAGAGCCAATCCAATCGCCGAGGCGACGCCCACGATGGCCCATGGATTCCGCTGCGCCCAACTCCAGGCCTTCCGCCACGCACTGGCCGGCCGGGCGAGGATCGGTTCGTGGCTCAGGAAACGGCCCAGTTCCTCCCCCAGTTCGCGCGCCGAATGGTAGCGCCGGTCCGGCCGCTTTTCCAGGCACTTCAGACAAATCGTCTCCAAGTCCGGCGGCGTCTGGGGATTCAATTTCGAGGGCGCGACCGGTTCCTCCTCCATCGCCTTGCGCAGCGTGGCTGTGGGCGTCTCCCCCACAAACGGCGCGTGGCCGGTCAACAGGTGATAGAGCATGGCCCCAATGGAATAGACGTCACTGGCCGGCCCCACCTGCTCGTTCCGGCCGGACGCCTGTTCCGGCGGCATGTAAGCCGGCGTTCCCAAAACCGCCCCCGTTTGAGTGAGACCGGTGTCGCGCGACAATTGCTTGGCCAGCCCGAAGTCGGTGATGCGCGGCTGGCCCTCGGCGTCGATCAACACGTTCGACGGCTTGAGATCACGATGCAGCGTGCCGCGTTGGTGGGCATAATGAACCGCCTCCGCAATCCTCTTGACGAGCGCCGCCGCTTGCGCCGCCGGCATCGGACCGTCCATCACCAGTTCGGCCAGGCTCTTCCCCTCGATGTAATCCATCGAGAAATAATGCTGGCCCTCGTACTGGCCGATTTCGTGAATGGCCACAATGTTCGGATGCTGCAAATTGGCCGCCGCTTCGGCCTCGGTATGAAAGCGTCTGACGTCGGCCTCGCCGGCAAACCTTCCCGCCAGAATCATCTTGAGCGCCACGGACCGGTTCAGACTGGCTTGGCGCGCCTTCCAGACCACCCCCATCCCGCCCCGGGCAATTTCCTCGACCAATTCGTAGTCGCCGAAATACTTCACCCGCGAGCCGGCCGAGGAAAGGGGCTGAGCGCCAGTGGTTTGTGAGACAGCCTCGCTGGCCGGGATGACGGTCGGCGCGGCGGCGGCTTCCATGGCCAACTGCACGAGGCACTTGGGGCAGTGGCCGGCCGGGGCATCGGGCGGCAGGGTCTGGCCGCAACGTGGACATTGTTGTTCTGGTTTCATAAGGCGGGAGCCGGCTGGCAGCCTGCTCCCATCCTCTCTCAAGAAAAGTCCAATGATTGTTACAGGAAATCTTGGCCCCGACCGGGAGTTCGAATCCTCCGCTCCTGCTTAAGGGGAGGCTTCAGGCTCTTGAACGCCCGAAGCTTGTTGAAACCGAATCCTTCGGCGACGGACCGCACCGCTGCGCGAAATGGCTCAGACGTTGGGCGGTCCAGCAACCAGCAGACGGCGAATTGCATCTCCGCCCTCGTGGGCGCAATGGCCTCCAGATCCTTCAGATGTCGCTGGCCCTTCTCCCGGTCGATCGCCGCATACAACTTCAGCGCCACCTGATCTTGGCGGCCAAGGAAGAACACCGTTAAACACCGCCCAAACTCCAGCCGGTGCGCCCGGTTGAGGTCTGCCCTGGGGCAGACCCAACCGTTGCACCTCTCGCGCCGCGTCGTTGAGCCAGTCGTTCGGCAGCTCCAGCTCTTGCGCCACCCACTCCGCTGCCTCCATGACCGCTGGCGGTAATGGCTCCGCCAGCACTCTGGCCGGTTCGGCACCTTTCACCAGTCCCAGCACATCGACGTCCCGCGTGGGACGCTGGAGCAACCCGGCCAAGCTCAATGCCGACCGGCCGCAGACCAGCAGCGCAAACTCCCCGGCATCCAGCAACGCCAGCCGCCGGCCAGTTCGCGAGAGCGCTTCTTTGATTTGCTGTTTGTCCGTGAACACCGGATGGCTTCAACCCAAGGGGGCTACCGGCTTAAAGGTCCCGCTTGTTTGGGTAAAATAGTCCTCGCGCTTCAATCGCACCTGTCTCAGCGGATCGGCGGGAAACTTCGCAGGATCGGCGAAATCATTCACCGCGATGGTCCAAAAGCACCGGGCGTGACCATCCCACATGCCCACGGTGGCGTTGCGTCCACGACCTCGATACCAAACACCGTCGCGCAAGACTTCCATCGGCAGCACAGACTCCCCGGTCTTGTGCCCCCATCGCTTGAGCGCATTCCGCCGGGCCGCTGCCCTCTTGGCGGGGGTGGACGCCCGCCCGCCTCGCCGGTCAATCTTGGCGTCATGACTCGCAATCGCGTTTCGCATGGGCTCAAACTATGCCAACCTGCTTAGCGTGGCAAACTCTCTCTGCGCCGGCATCCTCGCACCGGCAGCTTGTTGCAGAAGCGATCCCATCAGGGGAGGGACGTGATGAGAATTCGGTAAGGCGAGGCAGAAATAATCCAAAGTCCGAAGAGCAGGATCACGACCAGCACGCTCGCCGTCGATGGACGCGCGTTGCGGAGAGACAGGCACCAGGCTGCCGCGAGCAATGAGAAGATTCCCATAAGGAGGGAGAACCAATGGCGTGGCATGTAGTTCGCGGGAAACTCCGGAACCATCAGCGCAAAGTATACGGCGAGACACGCCCACGCAGCCAGAAACGGCAGGAGTTCAAGCGCCCGTTGCCTCAGGGCTTCTCCCAGACCCCGCTCCGGGCGGCTGGCGTCACCTGGCTCTGGCAATCCAGGAACATGAGAAGCAGCCGGGGGTAGCCTCCTGGAAACCTTGAGCAAAACAAGTCCTGCCGCTGTCGTGATGAGCCAAGATTCGAAGCTTAGCCATCTTACGCTTCCAAAGTCGGGGAGGGTGGACAATGCCGCCATCGGCACCACGCCGAAGATCCAGAAGAACCGGGCTGCGCCTTTGACCGTGGCACAAAAGGCCAGCACGACGGGCAGCTCGGGTCCCGTCAGCATGAGCGGAAACCATACGCCGTTGCGGATCAACCACCGGCTTTCCCTTCCAGCGTCAGGGTAGAGCGCAATGGCCGTCAGGGCGGCGAAGGCAAGAATCCAGAGAATCCGGGCTGAGCGTTGTGCCGCTGCGCAGATCGCCAGCGCGACAGGAACCGCTTTTGCCAGAGTCGCGATCGTAATCCAAACACCGTCCTGTGGCAGATAGGGCATCGGCGCAGCCAGGAACCAGATGGGACCACCCAGAAACAGGATCGCCACCGGACCGGTTTTCCACTCGCTCGGGGAAACTCCCAACCCGCCAAGAAGTTCGCCAAAAATCGATTCGGCTCGAGCCTCCGACTTGACCGGCTCCGGAGCGATCAGGCCTGAGACGGCTGCAAAATGTTCACGGACCACTTCCCAAAGGAGCAAGAGACCCAAGGCCGTCAGGTAAAAGGACCCAAGCAGCGCCGGGGGGCCATCGTAAGGCGAGTCAAGGTGCCAGGCCTTCGCCTCGATATATTTCAAGAGCTCAAAAAGGCCTATAAAAACCTGCAACGCGCCGATAACCGAGTACGCGATCAGATGATGGCGCAGAATGGGATCGCCGCGCCGTCGCCGCACCATAAAGTCAATCCAGGGCAGGATCGGCAGGAAAGGGAAAGTGACAAAAATGAGCATCGCTGTGAAATCGGTTTCGAACCAGTTTGGAACATAGATCGGCTTCTCATTCGGGTGACTGCGCGCCCAATGGAGGAAGGCGTTCTCCTGCCAAAGGCTGTAAGCGAACCCGACCAAGCCGAGAATGATCACCGTGGCTGCCCCGGTGACGATCCACGGATGGCGCAACGACCAACTCCAGGCCGTGCGGAGCGGGCTGGCGGGTTTGGCCAGAATCGGCTCGTGATTCAAGAACCGCCCCAACTCCTCCGCCAACTCCCGCGCCGAATGATACCGCCGCTCCGGCCCCTTCTCCAAACACTTCAGGCAGATGGTCTCCAAATCCCGCGGCACTCTGGGATTAAGTTTGGCTGGAGGGACGGGCGGCTCGTCCATCACCTTGGCCAGCGTCGCCATGAGTGTTTCACCGCGAAACGGGGCGCGCCCGGTCAGCAGTTCGTACAAGATGGCGCCGATGGAATAGACGTCGGTTGGGGGTCCCACTTGCGCATGTCGGCCGGCCGCCTGCTCCGGCGGCATGTAGGCCGGGCTGCCGAGCACCGCCCCGGATCGGGTCAATTCGCTTGGAGTCCCGGCTTCAGCCGGAATCCGTGCGTCCGAACCGCCTAAAGGCGGGACTCCAAACCGCTTGGCCAACCCGAAGTCGGTGATGCGCGGTTGGTCCGCCGCGTCGATCAAGACGTTTTGCGGTTTGAGGTCCCGGTGCAAAGTCCCTCGTTGGTGGGCATAATGAATCGCTTCGGCAATCGTCTGGACATAAAGGGCGGCCTTCCGGGCGGGCAACGGGCCTTCGCGCACCACCTCCGCCAGGTTTTTTCCGGCGACATAATCCATCGAAAAATAGTGCTGTCCCTCCTGCTCACCCACCTCGTGAATCGCCACGATGTTGGGATGCTGCAAATTGGCGGCCGCTTCGGCTTCGGCGTGAAAACGCTTCACGTCGGTCTCACGGGCCAATTGCCCGGCCAGGATCATTTTGACGGCAACCGTCCGGTTCAAACTGACCTGCCGCGCCTTATAGACCACACCCATCCCGCCCCGGGCGATCTCCTCGACCAGTTCGTAGTCGCCAAAGTAGTGGAGCTTCCCGAGCCCGGAAGACCCGGTGCGCGGCGCCGCGTCCACGGATTCGGTCATATCACCGCCCGAAATTGTCGCCGAATCTTCCAGCCCTTGCCGCAGAAGGCATTCGGGACAAAGGCCTTTGGGGGCGTCACTCGGCAGTTCAGCCCCGCATCCAACGCATTTTCCGGTTTCACTCATAAGTCAGTTTCTTTCGTTTGAGTCTGCTTCAGTTCCCTCCAGAGGGAAATCGGGCGAAAGGTTACAAAGAAAATGATCTGTCCACAGCCAGGGGCCGGTTTGTCAATGACCCATCCGGCGCCAAAATCACCGCAACGCCGCCAGGAGATGCCGCAATTCGTCCTCAATTTCGCCGGCGCTCGCGACGGTGTGGGCGATTTCCGCCCGCAGCAATTCGCGGTAGCGGCGTCGCAAACGATGCGCCGCCACTTTCACGGCCCCTTCGGTCATACCCAATCTGCTCGCGGCCTGCGCGTAAGGGGCGGCGCTTTGTTTGCCCAGGAGGAATAGTTGCAGTTCATCGAACATCTCCTTCTTGCCGTCACGGACATACTCCGCCTCCAATCGCGTCAAGACTTGCTCGAGCAGCGTCAGGGCCCAGCGACGGTCGTAAATCTTGTCCGGCGTTAGCTCGTGAGAGGGCTCGAGGCGGTAGCGCGCTTCCGCCGTTTCGTCGTCCAGCGAGAGGAGCGGACTGCCGCCGCCCCGCTTGGCCGTTTGTGACTTGTCCCATTCGTCAGCCAGAAAATGTCTCAGGGCGGCGAGCAGAAAGGAGCGGAACTTGCCTTTCTCAGGGCTGACGCCCGAGAGATAATTTTTCGCCAGGAATCGCGCGAAGAATTCCTGGGTCAGGTCCTGGGCCGAATGGGGATCGTGACCGGCCCGGCGAACGAAGGCATACAGCGGATACCAATACGTCCGGCAGAGCGTTTCCAAGGCGGTGGAAGCTTCCTCCGGTGAATTCCGCGCCTCGAGGACAACACTCCATCGGGTGGTGCGAAAACCGCCGTCCACAGACTCGTTCAGATTGAATGATTGCATGGGAACCGAAGCGATCGGTATGCCGTTTCATACCACGCTCAGACCTCAGGAGACAATCTGGATTTTTCGATCTCCCTTCAGCGGAAACCGCTACGACTTTGTCAGTAGCCTTGCGCCGCGTCTGGGGCGCCGACCTGCTACTTTATCGCCTTCCGGCAAAAAAGATACACCGCCGTGCCTCCCGCCAGAAACAAGAGGAACCACCGTGACAGGAAGAATTCGGTCACGGCGAGCAGAAACCGCATCGTTGTGGTAAACGAGGTTTCCTCCAGGCCGTAGGCCTCCAAGACAGGCCACATTTTCATGAGCAGAAAGCCGTTGGTAATGACCAAGATGGCCATCACCGCGCTCGCGACGGCGAACGCCAGCTTGTGGCGCCGTACCATCTTCTCGAACCGGTACAGATTGCTCGGTGGCCGGGCCTGCACCGGTTCGTCCGCCAGGTATCGCTGTACGTCCAGCGCCAACCCGTTGGCCCCCTCGTAGCGACGGGTCCGATCCTTCTCGATGGCCTTCATCACGATCCAGTCAAGATCGCCGCGCAGCAGGTTGATGAGTTGCTTCGTTTCTTGGGGCGAACGGCGTCCGCCGTAGGGAGTCCCGGCTTTAGCCGGTGGCGCGTCGGACATTTGATCCCGGACGGATTCAGAGCGCCCCTGACCGCCTGCAGGCGGGACTCCGAACGTTTTACCCCGCGCCAGTTCCATGGTCAGCCGCGTGCTGGGCTTCGGTGGCTCGGTCTCGCGAATCGTGCGGCGCATCTCGTCCAGGCCCGATTGCATCAACTCCTTCGCATCGAACGGAGTCTTGCCGGTGAGCAACTCGTAGAGCAGCACGCCGAGGCTGTAGATGTCGCTGCGCGTGTCGATGTCCAGGCCGCTCAACTCAGCTTGCTCCGGACTCATGTAAGCCGGCGTGCCCAGGAATTGCTCAAACGCCGTGAACAGCGTGTGGTCGGTGAGCCGGCCCTCCGTGGCTTTGGCGATGCCGAAGTCGATCACCTTGGGAACCGGCACGCCATCATGCAGCGTCACGAGGATGTTCGAGGGCTTGATGTCGCGATGGACAATGCCCTTTTGGTGAGCATGCTGGATGGCTTGGCAGACTTTGATGAACAGATCGAGGCGCTGTGCGCGGTCGTGAGATTGTTTTCGTCGCAGTAGCGGGTGATGGAGATACCGCGCACCAGCTCCATCACGAAATAAGGCCGACCCACCCCAATCGTAGCAGCCGACGTGAGTCGGCTCTGACTTCCACTCGGAGAAGTTTGAGCGGACTCACATCCGCTGCTACCCAGATCGGTGGGAGCCGTCGCGCCGGCATCGAACACCTTGGCGATGTTGGGATGGTCCAACATGGCCAGCGCCTGCCGCTCGGCTTCAAAGCGGGCCACGACCTGTTTTGTGTCCATGCCCAGCTTGATGATTTTAAGCGCGACGCGGCGGCGGACCGGTTCCTCCTGCTCCGCCAGGAAGACAACGCCGAAGCCGCCTTCGCCGATCTGTTGGAGGAGTTTGTAGCGGCCAATGCGCGTGCCGGGGCCTTCGGAGAGGGGAACGTTCGAGAGAACGGTCCGCTCGCCGTCTTTGGTGGGGATGAAGCCGCCGGCGGCTGCGTAGGCCCTGAGCAGCGCTTCGATCTTTTCACGCAGTTCCGGGTCGCGGCCGCAGGCCGCCTTCAAAAACGCGGCGCGCGCCTCCGGCGAGGACAGCTCCAGCGCCTGGTTGAAAATCTCTTTTTCGCGATCGGTCGTTTCGGACATAGCACACCTCAATTTCAAATGGTCTTTGTCTAACAGTCCGAAAAACGCGGCCCAACCGGGCCAACTTTTTTTGGCTTCAGAGACTTTTTTGAATCTCGTGCCAGAGCCAGGCGCACGCAAAAGCCCAGGTGCGCTTGGCTGTTCTTTCGGGAACACCCAGCAGCGCGGCGGCCCGGTGGTTCGGCAGCCCGGCGAAAAAGCGCAGTTTGATCAGCTCGGCGCCTTGCGGATCCCTTTGAGCGTACCGCGCCAAGGCTTCGTCCAGCGCCAAGAGCAGATCATCGTCCGCATCCATCGCCACATCGACGTGGTCCAGATCGATCCGCCGGAGGCCGCCGCCGCGCTTGTGCGCGGCTTTGTGCCGGGCGCGGTCCACCAGGATGCGCCGCATCGCTTCGGCGGCGGCGGCGAAGAAATGTCCGCGGCCATTCCAATCGTGGTGGCCCGGCCCGGCCAGCCGCAGCCAAGCCTCGTGAACCAGCGCGGTCGCTTGCAGGGTCTGGCCCGGCGGCAGGGCGGCCATGCGGGCGGCGGCGAGCTTGCGCAATTCGTCATACACCAACGGGAGCAGTTGCTCCGCAGCCTTGGGGTCGCCGTGCTGCACACGGTCGAGAATGCGTGTCACGTCGCTCATGTCTCCTTGCCTACCTGAGAGAGGGACGGAAGAGAAGCCCGAACTGGCCACCGAAGGCAACGCGGGTGCATCCACGAGTTGACCGTGCCACTGGTCTGCGTTGGTTATGCCACACTTTGCAAAGTGTGCCCTGTCAAGCCGAGTCCCGCCAGTTCCATTGGGCGGGTTGGCCGAGCGGGTTATTTCACACTTTGCAGAGTGTGAATGGCTCCAACGGCGCCGACGACTTGTCCCGGTGGCCCGGTGGCAACGCCTCCTGGCCCTCCCGTTTCAATCTCGGTAGAGTGCCGGCATGGCTGCTGCGTCCGATGAATTGCACGAAGCGCCCCCGCCGACTCTGGCGCCGCCGGAACTGGTCGAGCGCGCTTCTGCTTTGGTCCGGACTTACCCGGAATGCTTCTGGTTCTGGCACCCGGACGCGCGGGTGCGCCATCTTGGGGACGTACGCCTGGTCATCGACCACCTGCGGGAGTATGGCGGCCACCGCGCATGGTGGTCGGCCCAGGAATTACACCGATGCCTCTCACCCCTCTTCAAAAGGTAGGGCGGCGTGCGGCAAGGACCCCGGCTTCAGTCCGCTTTCGCTGCTCAAAATGATGAAGCGATTCGCCCGGGTGAATCCAACTAAACTCGACAAGATCAAAGCCCGCGCACTCGAACCTGTGGCGCTCAAGATGGCATGGATCGAGATGAGCGACGATGCCGAGACGAAAATGATCCGTGTGGCGGATGAACGACCGGACCTGCCCATCGGCGTGGCGTTCGTGGACGCCGCCGGCCAGCCTGGCTGGATCGGTGACGACCCGTCGCTGCGTCTGCATGCACCGTCGGTGCGAGATTGCTGGCCGGTGGTTCACGGCCTGGAGCCGTAGGGGAGCAGGCGAACTCGCTGCACCTCCTCGGCCGCATTGCGCCGGCACGGAGGCTCCGGTTTGTTGGATCCAAGGCCAATCGCTCCTGGACGCCGCCGTGCCGTAAAGCGCGCTTCGGACGGACACACTCGATGAAGATGCGCTGCATCGCAACCTGGGCGGGGCGAAAAAATGCGCGCGTCCCTCAGACTGCGGATGGTCTTCGCCGACCAGCCGCAGCCACGCCTCGTGCACGAGGCCGGTCGGCTGCAACGTGTGGCAGTTGTCAATATCAAGACCCGTTTACGCCAGAAAAGTGACTTCCGGCGGAAGGCCCGGCTTAACCCGCCTCTATGCAGTAAGGGTAGCCGGAAAGAAACCGCAGAGGCGCGACGGACGCAGAGAAGATTGAGTTTCGGGTCGGTCGGAAACCATTCACCTTTCTGTGACCGAATCTGCTTTGGCTCTTCTGCATTCCTCTCCGCGTCCATCGCGTCTCTGCGGTTCAATGGGCCGCGCTCGAATTGAATAGGGACGGCTAAGACGCTGCTTGAGCTCGTCTAACGTCAGAAACTGGGCCTCGCCGCGTTCGATCTCCGCAACACGTGCCGCCAGAACTTCCCGGTGCCATTCGGGCGAGGGGATTCCCTCTGGAGCGCAGGAAAGCGACCGCCAAAGCAGCTCCATCGCCCGAAGGCGCTCCTGCGGGCTCATTTGCTCAATGGTCGATTCATCAATCATGGGGCTAGAATATCGTGCCGTCCGTCGTCGAGCAAGATGACATTCAGCCCCATCAATGACCAAGCTGAGCAACCGCCGCCTGCCTGCCAAATGCCACCGAACTCGACCGAGTGCGCTGACTGCGTCGCAGCTTTGTTAGACCTCATTTGGAACGCATTTCACGATACGCTAGCATCAATGCTGTATCTTGAGCCATGCTATGGCGAATCTCGTGAATTGCGAGTATATACGTCAGCGCTCGAACATTGGCAGGGCTGGAAAGCTCTGCTGCTCGTGACGCATCGATTCCGGCCCGACGTGCAGATCGCTCCAGTGACGTACAGTCAAGCGTGTGGGAGCTATCACGAGCGGCTCGTTCGAGAAAGCTCTGGATCTGAGCCGTCTTTAGCCGCCGCCACTCCTCACGTGCAGCTTGACCGCGTGAATCTATTCCGTAGAAGGAGTAGAACCCCTCGTCCACAATGTCAGTCGGCGCACTGACAAACGCATGCGCGAGTGACATGAATTCGGTCTCGATCTTTTGGGTGGAAAAGAGGCTTGAGTTATCGGAGCGCGGAGCACAACCCAAGCTCAACGCGAAGCTGATTGACAGAAGAAAGACGAATATACGCATGGTTGTGGCCATATCAACGATGAAGCTCAGCCACCGCCGCTGGCGAGCAGGGTGGAGCGTGAAAAGTGCGTCCGGATTGCCGCCCCGCACCGAGCGGAGAAGCATGACGGCCGTCAGGAGGTGCTGGAGCGCATTTGATAGGTGTGCCTTTCGATGGCATAGATTCGCGCTGCTCGTCCATTTCGGACAGTGTCTCTCTTATGCTTCATCCCAAGCTTCTCACACAACTTGAGACTAGCAATATTAGCTGTTTCGGCGACACCCAAAATCGTACCACATCCCAGTGTGTCGAAACCAGAACGAATGAGAGCCAGACCAATCTCAGTAGCGTATCCCTGCTTCTTCGGGCACTGGCGACCGAGGACGATGTTAATCTCCCATCCAACCGTCTCCACAAACTCCCTGTACTCCGTGAATCCGCACCGTCCGAGGAACTCTCCGGTTTTCTTGAGTGTTACGGCTAATGTCGTGGATACTCCCGCCGCGCGTTCAGCGATCTGCGACCGGTAAAACTGCACACTTTTCCGCGATGGTCCCCCAAGAAACTGCTTCACTTCAGGATCTGTCTCCAACGCGTGACAATCAGCGGCGTCTTCGACTTTGAGGAATCTTAAGAACAAGCGAGGAGTTTCAATTTGGGGCAACGTTAGCATTGGAAGATGCACATGTAAGATCAGCGACCGGTGCTGAGAGGATTGCCCGTGAACGGCGCGTCTGGATTGTCGTCCCGTACCGAGCGGAGAAGCGGAGCAGGCGCTGGAGCGCATCTTTTTTAAGCCACTGGTTAATTGGAGAAGATCCCATAGAACGCCGTCTCATTCAGGCCGAGGCTTTTGCATGACTATCGGTTCCGAATTTCAATAATCGCATCTGGATTGGCTGGCCAATCCCCGGGCTTTCCCCATTGTACGAGCTTGCCGTTGTAAAAATACAACCACATCGTTTGGTTTACCATGCCTGTCCAAGGATTTGCGCTGTCATTGAAAGGCGCATATGTTCCTGCTTCGTATTCCAAAACGCTGACCGACCCGTTCGGATAAAGTTTGGCACCTCTGGGCACGCCTCCCGGCATGATTGCTAAGACCTGGTCTTTATTCATACCCAGATCAAGCTTGGAGAGCTGTTTGTTCCGCTCCCTTATGCTCATCGAAGCGCAGCCAACGAGCATGGTGGCCAGCAAGCACCCGATGAAAAATCTAATCGCACATTTCTTGGTTTTCATATTGTCACATCCCTATGACGCTGGGTCCGTTGCGGTTAGGCCATCTGTGAAACTTGCTTGCTGAATCGAAACCAACTCCGTAATGCCAGAACTCCCATCAACCCCGGAGCAACAAACAGCCACTTCAGGTCAACTGGGCCCTGATAGCTCTGCCCTGCAAAGTGAAACTGGGCGTGCCCCAACAGCCCCAGAACACTCACCAACGTCGGCAGCAAAGCGAGCACCAGCCAGAGAGTCGATCGCTTCGGGCCGCATTTTCCGGTGCCAACCAACGCAATCAGTGCCGAAAGCGAAAGCAGGGCGACGACAACCACAAAAATACCGACCAAGAGCAGGGCCAGTACTCGTCGGGGTAAGTAGTATCTGGCCGAAAACTCCTGTTTTTTGGAGTGGAGTAAAGAAGTGAGG